>DZDA01000026.1:18616-24476 GCA_022730375.1 Thiomonas intermedia | reverse complement strand
AGCAGGGCGCCGAAGATGGCGGGCTCGACTTCGCGCCAGTTGGCGCGGGCGGCGGCGAGCAGCAGATCGACCTGCGCGCGGTTGAGGGACAGCGAGTAGGCATCGTCGGCCGCGCCCTTGAACAGCTTGCCGTTGAAGCGCAGCACGGTCTGCGCCAGGGCGACGGAGAAGCCGCCGCGGTCCATGTCGGCCCAGAGGGCGGCGAGCATGCGCTGCAGGGTGACGGGGTCGTCGCGGTGGCGCTTGAGCAGGGTGACGAAGCCGCCTTGGTCGCCCTGCCCCTGAGCGCCTTCGCCCGCGCCGGGCAGCAGGCCGACGTCTTCGGCAAACATGGAGAACAGGCAGCGGGTGAGGTAGGCGGCGACACGCTGCGGGGCGTGGCCGCTGGCTTCGAGCGAGCGGGCGAGTTCGGCCAGTTGGGCGGCGACTTCGCGGGTGACGCGGGCGCTGGCGCGGGCGGGGTCGAGGCCGAGCGGGTCGAGCCAGATGCGGCGCAGGGTGTCGCGCACGTCGGCGCGGGCGAGGTCGGCGAGCGCGATGCGGTGGCTGCGGGGGTCGGGGAATGGGGTGTAGGTGGCGCCGCTGCGGGTGAATTCGGCGTAAAGCTCGATCACCTGACCGACATCGACCACGAGCAGAAAGGGCGGACGGCCGCCCGCAGCGAGTTCGGCAGGTTCGAGCGCGCGGGCGTAGCCCTCGGCCTGGGCGCGGGCGCGCAGCAGGGCGTCGTCGAAGCGGCGGGTGTCGGCACTGGCGCGCAGCTTCTTGGCTTCGAGGACGAAGGCGCCGCGCCGGTAGCAGTCGATGCGGCCGGGGCTGCTGCTGCCGTCGCCGTGCCGAAAGGTGATGGGCCGCTCGAACATGTAGTCGAGCTCGGGCGTGGGGTGCGGCACGGGCACACCAAGCAGCTCGCACAGCTCGCGCACGAAGCTCTGCGCGGTGGAGAGTTCGGAGGCGGTGACGCCGCTCCAGCGGGCAATGAAGTCGGCGGCGCGGGCGTCGTCGGGCTGCGGGGCGGCGGAGGGGGACGTGGAAGGATGGGCGGTCATGGCGTGGGCGGCGTTTGGCGCGATGGTAGGGCGGCCGCGCGCGCTGCCCCGCGGGCTCACCTTCGGCATGGCGATTTGCGGCAAAATGGCCGCATGCACAGCAAACTCGATCTCGCGGTCGGACACCTTAACGCGACTGTCGGCACGGTGGTTCGCGCCGAAGATCTCGCGCGGGCGCTGCGCGAGGGCAGTGTGGCGAATTTGGCGAGCGGCCCAGAAGCGCCGCTGGTTCGCGGGCTGCTGCACAGCGTGTTCGTCGAGATCGATCCAGCGCTCATCTTGAGCTGCGCCCGCGAGGCGCAGTCAGACTGGCAGCATGCCCATCAGCTTTACACCGAATCTCTGGCAGACGGCCTGCCGCGCGTCAAGGCCTGGGAGCAACTGGTCGCGCAGCGGACATGATCTCGAACATGACCACACACCACGACGTGTTGCGCTTCAAAACCAGCGGTTCTTGGCTTGAACTTGCCCGCATCGCGGTTGATTTGGTGACGGATGCCGAACAACACGCGGGGGTTGCCATGCACCCCAGGCTGGGCGGCGGCACCAGGCTGATGCTGGCCCTTGATCACCGGATCAGTGACGACATCGATCTGTTCATCCGCGATCCTCAGTGGATCGGGTATCTCTCGCCACGGCTGAATGATCGTTTCGACTCGGTCATGACGGGCTATGAAGAATCGGCCAGCGCGCTGAAACTGCGATTTCCGGCGGGGGAGATCGATTTCATCGTCAGCATGTCGCTGCTGGGCCTGCCCGACGACTTCGCGCCCGAGGTGTCTTTCGCGCTTGAGCCGGTAGAAGAAGTTCTCGCCAAAAAACTGTTCTATCGGGGCTGGGCATTGACGCCACGCGATCTGTTTGACTGGCGGGCGGTGGCTCGGCACAGCCCGACCGGGCCTATGGGCAAGCGGATGGCCGGACTTCTTTCAGGCGACCGCCTGGCGGCGATTCGGGAGGCGCTGCTGGCCATGAAAACGTCAAACGCTGCGGCGGTCGCGTGGGAGGCGATTCGCGCCCCCGACAAGCCCGCGCTGAACGAGTCGATCGAGTGGGCGCTGACCGAGACCGAGAGCTACGCGCGCGCGGCTTCTGCGTAGGCCCACGGCGGTTCGGCTTGACCTATTGTGAGCGTTCATTCGGGAGCGCCTATTCACATCGGCTCAAGCGGCCGCTGGCTGCGCCGCAGCACTACGCGCCAGCCAGCGCTGCAGCCCGGCCAGCAGCAGGCCGTACAGCGGCAGAATGCCCAGCACCGCCATCACCAGCTTGACCGCGTAATCCACCAGCGCGATCTCGACCCAGTGCGCGGCCATGAAGGGGTCGCTGCTGGCGTAGAAGGCGATGGAGAAGAACAGCACGCTGTCCACCAGATTGCCCAGCACGCTCGACACCGAGGGCGCCAGCCACCAGTGGCGGCTGCCGGCCAGCGTGGCGCGCAGGCGCGAGAACACAAAGATGTCGAGCATCTGCCCCACGGCGTAGGCAATGAAGCTGCCCAGAGCGATGCGGAACACGAACAGGTTGAACCCGCCCAGCGCCGCCCACCCGGCAAACGCGCCGTCGTGAAACAGCACCGAGATGACGTAGGACAGCACCAGCGCGGGCAGCATCACCCAGCGCACCACGCGCCGCGCCGGGCCCGCGCCGAGCAGCCGGGCGGTGAGATCGGTGGCGACGTAAACCAGCGGAAAGCTGAATGCGCCCCAGGTGGTGTGCAGGCCGAACAGCGTCATGGGCAACTGCACGAGGTAGTTGCTGGCAATGATGATGGTGATGTGCAGCGCGGCCAGAGCGGCCACGACGGCGCGCTGGCGAGCAGCGCTCAAGTCGAGCGTGAACAGCATGGGTGACCTTTTTGGTTGGACGGCGGGTGAGGGAACCGCCGACGGCTGGCGCTGTGTTGCGGCGCAGCCTGGTTGCAAATGGCGCAATTCTAAGCTGGATCGTCAATCGGGCCCCGCCATGATGGCCAGGCGGGGGGTTGCCCCTGCTGCGACAAACACCGCCTGATGGGCGATCCGGGCTTGCGTCAATGCGTCTTTTCTCGCCGTTTACCGGTCGCGGACAACAACGCAAGCCGTCCGAAGCTTGCTTGCCGCCTGCGTTGGCGCTCAATACCGCCCAAGCACCGATTGGCCGAAGCCCTGCAGCGGCCCCAGGGGATTGCGCGTGGTTTCGACTTCGGAGATTTCGGGCTGTCCACCCCAGATCTTGTACACCACGCGGTCGTTCACCACGAGCAGCAGCATGTTGAAGCGCCAGCCGGTGGTCACGGTTTCGCGGCGGAAATCGAGAAAGTCGAGCCAGAAATTGCCCACGCGCTTGCGGTCGATGTGGCGCTGGTCGATCTCAAAACCGCGACAGGCGGTTTGCGCCTGCATGCAGTCGCGGATGCCGGGGTCGAGAGCGAAGTCGTTGCCGGAAGGCGGCAGCAGGCGCCGCACGATGTCGGAGTAGCTCAGGATGCTGATATTGGGCGTGACGTGAGGATCGATGCCTTGTTCGCGCAACTGCGCTGCGGTGGTGACAAAGGGCTGGATACGCTCGAACGCGGCATGCGCCTGGTTGTAGTCGCTCCAGGGCTTGCTGGTCTGCGCCGCGCCGCGTGGCAGCAAAGAGGCGCAGCCGCCAAGGGCCACAGCCAGGCACAGGCCGGTCAATCCGACGAGGCGGCGCCAGACCGGGTACGGTTTGAGACGATGGAGGAATGCGCGGTTCATGCAGCGAGTGTATGTGACAGCACACCCTTAAAATCGCGTGCTTTGCGTCAGGGTCGCTCGGTTTGCTGCGCCCGACGCCTTGCTTCCGAACCGCAGCATGTTGCCGCGCCCTGCCCATTCCCATGACCGAACTCGCCAAATCGTTTGAGCCCCACAACATCGAAGCCCACTGGACGCAGCGCTGGGAAGAACTGGGCGTGTTCGCTCCCACGCTGGACGCCGCCAAACCGTCGTTCTGCGTGCAACTGCCGCCGCCCAACGTCACGGGCACGCTGCACATGGGCCATGCGTTCAACCAGACCGTGATGGACACCCTGGTGCGCTACCACCGCATGCGGGGCGACAACACGCTGTGGGTGCCGGGCATGGACCATGCGGGCATTGCCACGCAGATCGTGGTGGAGCGGCAATTGCAAGCCGCGGGCCAGAGCCGCCACGACCTGGGGCGCGGCAAGTTCGTCGAAAAAGTGTGGGAATGGAAGCAGCAGTCGGGCAACACCATCACCGGCCAGATGCGCCGCATGGGCGACTCGGTGAGCTGGCCGCACGAGTACTTCACCATGGACGAGAAGCTGTCCAAGGCCGTGGTGGAGACCTTCGTCCAGCTTTACGAGCAGGGGCTGATCTACCGCGGCAAGCGGCTGGTGAACTGGGACCCGGTGCTCAAGAGCGCGGTGAGCGATCTGGAGGTTGAAAGCCATGAGCATGACGGCTTCATGTGGCACATCCTCTACCCGTTCAGCGACGGCCCGATTGACGGCGTGCGCGGCATGCACATCGCCACCACGCGCCCGGAAACCATGATGGCCGACGGCGCGCTGGCGGTGCATCCCGACGATGAACGCTATGCCAAGTTCATCGGGAAATCCGTCGATCTGCCGTTGTGCGACCGCAAGATTCCCATCATCGCCGATGGTTTCGTTGAACGCGACTTCGGCTCGGGCTGCGTAAAGATCACCGGCGCGCACGACTTCAACGATTACGCCTGTGCACTGCGCCACGACATTCCGCTGATCACCATCTTCACCGACGACGCCCGCATCAACGAAAACGGCCCTGCCGCGTATCAGGGGCTCGACCGTTATGCCGCGCGCAAGGCATTGCTCAAAGACTTGGAAGCCCAGGGCTTTCTGGAAAAGGCAGTGCCGCACAAAAACATGGTGCCGATCTGCGCGCGCACGGGCCAGATCGTTGAGCCCATGCTCACCGACCAATGGTTCGTCGCCACCACCAAGGCCGGCCCGGACGGCAAGAGCATTGCGCAAAAGGCCATCGACGCGGTGGCCGACGGCGAGGTGAAGTTCGTCCCCGAAAACTGGGTGAACACCTACAACCAGTGGATGGCCAATATTCAAGACTGGTGCATTTCACGCCAGCTCTGGTGGGGCCACCAGATACCGGCGTGGTACGGCGAGAACGGCGAAATCTTCGTCGCCCGCAGCGAAGCCGAGGCGCGCGACAAGGCGTCTGCCGCGGGCTACAACCGTTCTCTCACCCGCGACCCCGACGTGCTCGACACCTGGTATTCCTCTGCGCTGGTGCCGTTCTCCACGCTGGGCTGGCCCGAGAAGACGAAGGAGATGGACCTGTTCCTACCCTCCTCGGTGCTGGTCACGGGTTTTGACATCATCTTCTTCTGGGTCGCCCGGATGATCATGATGACCACGCACTTCACCGGCAAGGTGCCGTTCAAGCACGTTTACATCCACGGTCTGGTGCTCGACGCGCATGGCAAGAAAATGAGCAAGAGCGAAGGCAATGTGCTCGACCCGGTTGACCTGATCGACGGCATCGAGCTCGCCTCTTTGCTTGACAAACGCACCACCGGCCTGCGCAAGCCCGAAACCGCCCCTGCGGTGCGCAAGGCCACCGAGAAAGAATTCCCGGGCGGCATTCCGGCCTACGGCGCCGACGCGCTGCGCTTCACCTTTGCGGCGATGGCCACGCTGGGCCGCAATATCAACTTCGACACCAAGCGCTGCGAGGGCTACCGCAATTTCTGCAACAAGCTGTGGAATGCCACGCGCTTTGTGCTGATGCAGCTCGATGGACTCGAAGCCTTCGATCGAGGCATGGATCAATGCGGCG
>DZDA01000026.1:0-18516 GCA_022730375.1 Thiomonas intermedia | reverse complement strand
CTGATGCAGCTCGATGGACTCGAAGCCTTCGATCGAGGCATGGATCAATGCGGCGGCGACTGCGGCCCCGACGGCTATATGCACTTCAGCGCCGCCGACCGCTGGATCACCTCTCAACTCCAGCGCACCGAGCAACAGGTGGCGCAGGGCTTTGCCGACTACCGGCTCGACTTCGCCGCCCAGGCCATCTACCAGTTCGTCTGGGACGAGTATTGCGACTGGTACCTGGAAATCGCCAAGACCCAGATCGCCCACGGCACGCCGCAGCAACAGCGCGCCGCCCGCCGCACTCTGGTGCGCACGCTGGAGGCCGTGCTGCGTCTGGCCCACCCCATCATGCCCTTCATCACCGAGGAACTGTGGCAGACCGTCGCGCCGCTGGCCGGGCGCGGCGGCAATAGTCTGAGCGTGGCGCCCTACCCGCTGGCGCAGCCCGAAAAAATAGACGCGGCGGCCGAGGCGGAAATCGCCGCCTTCAAGCAACTGGTTGACGCCTGCCGCAATCTGCGCGGCGAACTAGGCGTTTCACCGGCGCAGCGTCTGCCGCTGCTGGCTTGCGGTGACGTGTCACTGATCGAACGCCACCGCCCTGCCCTGCAAGCCCTGGCCAAGGTGTCTGAGGTCAAGGTGTTCGCCGACGAGGCCGCATGGAAAGCCGCCACGCAATCCGCGCCCACCACCGCGCTGGGCGCCACGCAGTTCGCCCTGTTCGTCGAGGTGGACGCCGCAGCGGAGCACGCGCGTCTGGGCAAGGAAGTGCAGCGTCTGCAAGCCGAAATCGCCAAGGCACAAGGCAAGCTCTCCAACGCCAGTTTCGTCGACCGCGCCCCGGCGGCCGTGGTGGCGCAGGAGCAGGAGCGTCTAAGCGATTTCCAGGCGCTGCTGGTCAAGGTGCAAGAGCAGATCGCGCGCTTGCCGACTGCCCCATAAAAAAGTCCCGTGCCCTTCGCAGGGCACGGGACTTCGATTCATCCGCCAGAATCGACCGCTAAAGCACGCTCAATCGACGACCCCCTCAGACAGGTTGTGCGTGTCCGCCTTGCGCTCTTCGGTCTGGTAATCCACCAGTTCGCGCAGAGTCTTGCCCGGCTTGAAATGCGGGATGCGCTTCTCGGGCACTGCCACCTGTTCGCCCGAACGCGGATTGCGCCCGATGCGGGCCGAGCGATGGCTGACGCTGAAGCTGCCGAAGCCCCGGATTTCGACACGATGCCCGTCATCGAGGGCCTGCGCCAACGCGTCGAGAATGGTCTTCACAGACAGTTCAGCGTCACGGTGGGTCAGTTGGGGAAACTGAGCAGCCAGGATTTCAACGAGATCAGAGCGAGTCATAAGGGGTACAGGTGAAAACGGCGGCCTCGGTGAACACCGTAGGCCGCCGCACATCAGGACCGCGTTGGGTATGCGCCGAGTTCGACACTACCCAACACAGCAGCCCGCACGGGCGAGTCGATCAATGCAACCGAGCAACGCAAATGATCGACACAACCGATCAACACAACCGAACACAAAAGATCAGGAACCCTTGTCCATCTTGGCGCGCAGCAGCGCACCGAGGTTGGTGGTGCCGGCTTCGCGGGTGTCGCCCGCCAGACGGTCCATGGCTTCCTGCTGTTCGGCGGCGTCTTTCGCCTTGACCGACAACTGGATGTTGCGGGTCTTGCGGTCGATGCTGACGACCACGGCGGAGATCTGGTCGCCTTCCTTGAGCACGTTGCGGGCGTCTTCGACGCGCTCGCGCGAGATCTCGGAAGCACGCAGATAGCCTTCGATGTCATTGCCCAGGTCGATGGTGGCACCCTTGGGATCGACTGCCTTGACCGTGCCTTCGACGATCTTGCCCTTGTCATTCAGCGCGGCGAAGGACATGAACGGATCGTCGAGCATCTGCTTGATGCCCAGCGAAATGCGCTCGCGCTCGATGTCGATGGCCAGCACCACGGCTTCGACGTCCTGGCCCTTCTTGTAGTTGCGCACTTCAGACTCGCCGGTGTCGTTCCAGGACAGGTCGGACAGATGGATGAGGCCGTCGATGCCGCCGGGCAGGCCGATGAACACGCCGAAGTCGGTGATCGACTTGACCGGGCCAGCCACCTTGTCGCCACGCTTGTGGTTGGCGGCGAATTCGTCCCACGGGTTGGCGCGGCACTGCTTCATGCCCAGGCTGATACGGCGACGGTCTTCGTCGATTTCCAGCACTTGCACTTCGACTTCGTCGCCCAGTTGCACCACTTTGCTCGGAGCGACGTTCTTGTTGGTCCAGTCCATTTCGGAGACGTGAACCAGGCCCTCGATGCCCGGCTCGATCTCGACGAACGCGCCGTACTCGGCGATGTTGGTGATCTTGCCGAACAGACGCGTGCCCGCGGGGTAGCGGCGCGAAACGCCATGCCACGGGTCATCGCCCATCTGCTTGAGGCCCAGAGATACGCGGCCCTTCTCGGCGTCGAACTTGAGCACTTTGGCCGTGACTTCCTGACCGGGGGTGACCACTTCGCTGGGGTGACGCACGCGACGCCAGGCCAGATCGGTGATGTGCAGCAGGCCGTCGATGCCGCCGAGGTCAACGAAGGCGCCGTAGTCGGTGATGTTCTTGACCACGCCGGTGACCAGCGAGCCTTCTTGCAGGTTTTCGAGCAGCTTGGCGCGTTCTTCGCCCTGGCTGGCTTCGATCACGGCGCGGCGCGACAGCACCACGTTGTTGCGTTTGCGGTCGAGCTTGATGACCTTGAACTCCAGGGTCTTGTTCTCGTAAGGCGTGGTGTCTTTGACCGGACGGGTGTCGAGCAGCGAGCCGGGCAGGAAGGCGCGAATGCCGTTGACCATGACGGTCAGGCCGCCCTTGACCTTGCCGGTCGTGGTGCCTTCGACGAATTCGCCGGTTTCGAGTGCCTTCTCCAGCGACAGCCAGGAGGCCAGGCGCTTGGCCTTGTCGCGCGACAGCACGGTGTCGCCGCGACCGTTTTCAAGCGCGTCGATGGCAACCGACACGAAATCGCCAACGTGAACGTCAGCTTCGCCCTGGTCGTTGTGGAATTCTTCGATGGGGATGTAGGCGTCGGACTTCAGCCCGGCGTTGACCACCACAAAATTCTGGTCGACAGCAACGACTTCGGCGGTAATGACTTCGCCGGTGCGCATGTCGCGCGATTGCAGGGATTCTTCAAACAGTGCGGCAAACGAATCGACAGAAGCAGCACTTGGGGAGACAGAGGACATTGAGTTAAGACCTTCAAACCACGAAAGACCGTGGGGTTGGAGAGAAAAACTGAGACGCGCAGGGCGCGCGTTCAGACGGATTGACGCCACAAAGCCAACACAGCTTCAACCGTTTGCTCAAGGCTCAGGTCGGTGCTGTCCAGCAGTTGGGCGTCTGGTGCGGGCTTCAGCGCAGCCACGGCACGCTGGGTATCGCGTGCGTCGCGCAGCTTTAACTCGGCAAAAACGTCGCGAAGTATAGCGGGAACCCCTTGTGAAATCAATTGCTTATACCGGCGCTCGGCGCGACTGTGGGCACTGGCGGTGAGGAAGACCTTGAGCGGCGCGTCTGGAAAGACGATAGAGCCCATGTCTCGACCATCGGCCACGAGCCCCGGCGCACGCCGAAAGCTGCGCTGCAAGGCAAACAAGGCGTCGCGCACGGATGGAATGGCGGCGATGGTCGAGGCCGCCTGCCCCACGGCTTCGGTGCGAAGTTGCGCCGCATCGAAAACTTGTCCGTTCAGAGCGATGCCGCCCGCGGAAAAGGTCACGGGCAGATCGGCCGCCAACCGGGCCAGCGCAGCGCTGTCGTCCAGCGGCACGCCTTGCTGCAATGCCTCCCAGGCGGTGAGGCGGTAGAGCACGCCCGAGTCTAGACAATCGAAGCCCAGCGCATCGGCCACGGCGGTGGCAATGCTGCCTTTGCCGGAGGCGGTTGGGCCGTCGATGGCGATGACCGGCACGGGCCGGGCGATGCGGGCAAAGTCGTCGAAATAGCCGGGGTAGGTCTTGGCCACGCAACCCGGATCGAGAATGCGGATGTCGGCATGGCCGAAGCTGGCCAGCGAAAAGCACATGGCCATGCGGTGATCGTCGTAAGTGGCGATGGCCGCACTGCGCCACTGCGCTGCGGGCAAGGGATGAACGCGCAGCCAGTCGGGGCCGGATTCGACTTGCGCCCCGAGCTTGGCCAACTCGGTGGCCATGGCATGAATGCGGTCGGTCTCTTTCACCCGCCAACTGCCGATGGCGGTCAGCGTGGTGGGTGCATCGGCGAACAGCGCGGTCATCGCCAGGGTCATGGCGGCGTCGGGGATGGCCAGGCAGTCGATGTCGCCGCCGCGCAGCGCGGTCAATCCGGCTTGCAGACCGTCGGTTTCGATAAAGTCGTCGCCCCAGCGCACTTGGGCGCCGAGGTCTTCGAGCACACGCGCAAACGCCACGTCGCCCTGAATACTGTCGCGCCCCACGCCCTCCACCCGCACCGGCGCGCCCTTGCCGTGCCATTGACCCAGCACGCCCGCCGCCAGAAAGTAAGAGGCCGACGAAGCATCGCCCTCCACGGCGATGCGGCCAGGGCTGCGCAAGCGGCTGCCCGCAGGAATGACAAACCGCTCCCACCCGGTGCGCTGCACCTGCACGCCAAAGCGCCGCAGCAGGTTGAGGGTGATCTCGATATAGGGTTTGGAAATCAGCTCGCCCTGCACCGCAATGGCGATGTCGTGATCGCTCGCCTTGAGCGGCAGCGCCAGCAGCAGGGCGGTGAGAAACTGGCTGGAGACATCGCCGCGCACGGCCACGTCGCCATTCAGGCGGAAATGGCTGGCCCCGATGTGCAGCGGCGGATAGCCTTCCTGCCCGGTGTAACGGATGTCGCAACCGAATAGCCGCAACGCATCGACCAGATCGCCGATCGGGCGCTCATGCATGCGGGGCACGCCGTGCAGCGCATAGTCGCCCCCCAGCAGCGCCAGCGCGGCGGTGAGCGGGCGGATCGCGGTGCCCGCGTTGCCCATGAACAGATCGGCCTGCCCTGCCGGAAAGCGCCCTGCCCCGCCCTGCACGCGGGCGCTGCTGCCGTCACGCTGCACGGTAATGCCCAGCGCTTGCAGCGCAGCGAGCATCACGCGGGTATCGTCGGAATCGAGCAGGCCGGTGATCTCGGTCTGTCCCTCGGCCAGCGCCGCAAGCAGCAAGACGCGATTGGAAATGCTCTTGGAACCGGGCAGCGTCACCCGTCCGCCCGCGCCGATGAGCGGCGGCAGATCGCGCGACTCAGACGTCATCATCGGACGACGCCGGAGCGTCCCAGCCCTGCCGCACTTGACTGGCGCGGCGAATCAGCGCCTCGACCGCGCTCCAGTTGCCCTGCTGGATCTGCGCCTCAAAACCCGCCAGCGCCTGTTTGTAGAGTTGCAATTGCCGCAGCACTTCGTCGCGATTGGCCTGCAGCACGTCGCGCCACATGTGCGGGTCGCCCCCGGCGATGCGGCTGAAGTCGCGAAACCCTGGCCCGGCCAGTTGCAGAAAGGCGCTGCCCTGCGGCTGGCTGGAGAGCGCATAGACATAGCTGAACGCCAGCAGATGCGGCAGGTGGCTGACGGCAGCAAAGGCCGCATCGTGTTCTTCGGGCGACATCACCGAGACCACCCCGCCAATCGACTCCCACGCCTGGGTGGCGATGTCCACAAAGCTGTCGCTGTTGGCCGCAAGCGGCGTGATGACCACGCGCTTGCCGTCGAACAAACCGGCTTCGGCGTGCAACACCCCGCTCTTTTCCTTACCGGCTATTGGGTGGCAGGGCACGAACTGGCTTTGCCGCGCGCCGAGTTGCGACTGCGCGGCCGCCACCACATTGCCCTTGGTGCTGCCGACGTCCATCACCAGGGCGTGGGGCGCCAGTCCGTGCCGCAACTGCTTGAGCAGATCGCCGGTGGACACCACCGGCACGGCCAGCAGCACGAGATCGGCGCCATGCACTGCACGCAACGCCGAATCAGCCTCTTCGTCGATGATGCCGCGCTCCAGCGCGGTGCGGGTGGTCGTGGGCGATTTGCTGTAGCCCACGATGCGCCGCGCCAGCTTGGCTCGACGCGCAGCCAGGGCAAACGAGCCGCCGAGCAGGCCGACCCCGAGAATGGCCAGACGCTCGAACTGCACAGAGGCTTCGTCGCCGATCACGGTGTCCATGGCCTCAGCTTCCGGCATAGTGGTCGCGCAACGCGGCGATGCAGGTGGCGTTTTCTGCCTCGGTACCCACCGAGATGCGCAGCCATTGGGGCAGACCGTAGTTGTCCACCGGACGGGCGATCACGCCGCGCTGCAACAGCGCCAGATTCACCCGCGCACCAGCCTTTGCATCATCGCCCACTTTCACCAGAATGAAGTTGCCTTGCGAGGGGATGTAGCGCAAGCCCAGCGCATCGAACGCCGCAGCCAGCTTCGCCTGCCCGGCGCGGTTGACCGCATAGGCCTGATCGATGAAGGCCAGATCGTCCAGCGCGGCAAGCGCCGCGGCCTGCCCTAGCGTGCTGGTGTTGAAGGCCGAACGCACGCGGTTGAGCACATCGGTCAGCGCCGGCTGCGATACGCCGTAGCCCATGCGCAGACCCGCCAGACCGTAGGCCTTGGAAAACGTGCGCGAAACAATGAGATTGGGAAATTCGCGCACCCAAGCCATGCTGTCGTAACGCAGCGCGGGTTCGATGTATTCCACATAGGCTTCGTCGAGCACCACGGCGATGTGCGGCGGCACCTTGCGCAGAAAGTCGTGCAACTCGCCAGCAGGCAAAAACGTGCCGGTTGGATTGTTGGGGTTCGCCACAAAAATCAACTTGGTCTGCGGGGTGATGGCGGCCAGCATGGCGGGCAGGTCGTGACCAAAATCGCGGTCGGGCACAACCTGATGCGCGGCCCCCACGCCCTGCACCGCTTGCGTATAAACGACGAAGCTGTAGCGCGAATACATGCCGGCATCGGCGTCGGTCAGCAAGGCGCGCGCGGCCATTTCCAGCAGGTCGCTCGAACCATGGCCGAGGGTGATCCACTCGGCCGGAACACCCAGCTTGCTTGCCAGCGCCTGTTTCAGCGCGTAGCCGTCGTTGTCGGGGTAGCGGGTGCTGTCCGCCATCGCGGCCATCATGGCCTCACGCGCCTTGGGCGACATGCCCAGCGGGTTTTCATTCGAGGCCAGCTTGACGATACGCTCAGGCTGCAAACCAAACTGCCGCGCGACTTCGGCGATAGGTTTGCCCCCGATGTAAGGCGAAATGGCCTGGACGTAATCGGCGCCCCAGCGGGCTTGGGTGGCGTGTTGTTCTGGCATGTTCAAACTTTCAGGGGGTGCGAGCCGTGCTCAGTTGTCACGTGGTTTTTTATCGATGGGGTAGGAGCCCAGGCACTTGTACATCGCGCAGACCGACTGCAGCTCGCGCAAGGCCGTCGCCACACGGGGTTCGTCTTGATGCCCTTCGACATCAATGTAAAAAGCGTATTCCCATTCGCCCGATCGCGCCGGGCGCGACTCGAACCGGGTCATGCTCACCCCATGCGCGGCGAGCGGTTTGAGCAGGTCGTACACCGCACCAGCGCGGTTGGGCACGGAGAGGATGAGGCTGGTGCGGTCGGACCCAGTGGGCTCGGGCTGCGCCGCGCCGAGTACGACAAAGCGCGTGGTGTTCTGCGCCTCGTCCTGAATGGCGCGCGCGGCGATGTGCAGCCCGTAAAGCACCGCGGTCGCCTCGGCGGCGATCCCGGCAATGCCCGCATTTTCCGAAGCCAGCCGGGCGCCCTCGGCATTGCTCGATACGGGTCGAATTTCGGCATTTGGCAGATGCGCACGCAGCCAGCCCGCGCACTGGGCCAAAGCTTGAGGGTGCGCAGCGACCATCTGGATGCCCTGCAGATCGGGTGTCTGCCGCATCAGGAAATGCCGCACGGGCAGGCTGACTTCGCCGCACAGATGCACCGGGTGGGCCAGCAGCAGATCCATGCTGCGCGCCACCGCACCCTCGGTACTGTTTTCCACCGGCACGATGGCGAATTCGCTCTCACCACTCAGATAGCTGCGGAACACATCGTCGATGGTCGCGCAGGGAAAGCCTTGCGCACTGGCGCCGAAGAACCGCCGCGCCGCCTGCTCGCTGAACGTGCCGGCTGGGCCGAGATACGCCACGCGCTGCGGCGCCTCCAGCGCACGGCAGGCCGACATGACTTCGCGCCAGATGGCGCTCACGCCGGCATCGCGCAGCGGCCCGGCATTGTGCTCATGCAGCTTTTCGATCACCTGGCGTTCACGCTCGGGGCGGAACACCGGCATGTTCAAGCGCTGCTTGATATGGCCGATCTGCTGCGCGGCTTCGGCCCGCTGGTTGAGCAGCGCCAGAATCTGTTTGTCGAGGGCGTCGATCTGGTCGCGCCAGGGGCTCAGGTCAACTTGGGAATCTTGGCTCATCGGATTTCAGCCGTGGCGTTTTTCAAAGTCTTGCAGATAGCTCACCAGCGCCTGCACGCCTTCAAGCGGCATGGCGTTGTAGATCGAGGCCCGCATGCCGCCCACCGATTTGTGCCCCTTGAGTTGCAGCAGCCCAGCCGCCTCGGCGCCTTGCAGGAAGGGGGCATTCAAAGTGGTATCACGCAGATGAAACGGCACATTCATGCGCGAGCGGCAATCGCGCCCAACCCGGGTTTCATACAGCTCAGAGGCGTCGAGCGCGTCGTACAGCAAATGCGCCTTGGCGATATTGCGCGACTCCACCGCGGCCAATCCCTCCAGCCCTTGGAAACGCTGGCGCTTGATCCACTGCAACACCAGCCCGGCGATGTAGATCGCATAAGTGGGCGGCGTGTTAAACATGGAGTGGTTGGCCGCCACCACGGCGTAGTCGAAGGCGCTGGGGCAATGCGCCAGGGCATGGCCCAGCAGGTCGCGGCGAATGATGACCAGCGTCAGCCCGGCTGGGCCGATGTTTTTTTGCGCGCCGCCATAAATGCAGGCGTAGCGCGACACCTCCACGCACCGCGACAGCAGATGCGAGGACATGTCGGCCACCAGCGGTACGCCGTGGCTGTCGGGCACGAAGTGAAACTCAACCCCGTCGATGGTTTCGTTGGTGCAGATGTGCAGATATTGCGCGTCGGGGCGAATGCTCCAGGCGGCGTTGTCTGGAATGCTGCCGTAACCCTGCTCGTCGTGCGCGCTGGCGCTCAGGTGCACGTCGCAATACTTGCGGGCTTCCTGCTGGCTCTTCTGCGACCAGCTTCCGGTCACCACATAGTCGGCCTTGGCCCCGCGCGACAGGTTCAGCGGAACAATGGCGTTCTCCGCAATCGCCCCGCCCTGCATGAACAGCACGGCATAGTTCTCGGGAATCTGCAGCAATTCGCGCAGATCCGCCTCGGCCTGCGCGATGATGGACTCGAACTGCGGCCCGCGATGGCTCATCTCCATCACGCTCATGCCGCAGCCATGCCAGTCGAGCATCTCGGCCGCCGCCTGTTGCAGCACCTCTTCAGGAATGGCGGCCGGCCCGGCGGAGAAGTTGTAGGGACGTAGCTTGTCCATACCGGCTTACTCCGCCGCCGTGTCGGCGCCGCCGTCTTCCGCCGGGGGCAGCTCGGTTGGGGGCAACTCGTCTTCGTCCGCCTCAACCACGCGCTGCACCTGGATGAGCTGCGCCTTGGCGTCGAGCGCGATCAGGGTGACGCCCTGCGTGGCGCGGCCCATTTCACGAATCTCTTCCACCCGCGTGCGCACCAGCACACCGGTATCGGTGATGAGCATGATTTCATCGCTGGTGCGCACCAGGCAGGCTGCTACCACCTTGCCGTTGCGCTCCGAAGTCTGGATGGCGATCATCCCCTTGGTGCCGCGCCCATGACGCGTGTATTCGGTGATGGACGTGCGCTTGCCGTAGCCGTTTTCTGTGGCCGTGAGCACGCTTTGGGTTTCGTCTTCGGCCACCAGCAAAGCAATGACGGTTTGATCGGCTTCAAGCTGCATGCCGCGCACTCCGCGCGCCTCGCGGCCCATCGGGCGCACATCGGCCTCGTCGAAACGCACCGCCTTGCCCGCATCCGAAAACAGCATGACGTCGTGCTGACCATCGGTAATGGCCGCGCCGATGAGGTAGTCGTCGTCATCGAGTCCGACCGCGATGATGCCCGCAGTACGACGGTTGGCGAACGCCGTCAGTGGCGTCTTTTTCACCGTGCCGCGAGCCGTCACCATGAAGACAAAATGCTCTTCGTCGAAGGCCTTGACGGGCAGCACGGTGGTGATCTTCTCGCCCGCCTGCAACGGGAACAGATTGACCAGAGGTTTACCACGCGACCCACGCCCGCCCATCGGCGACTCGTACACCTTCATCCAGTACACCCGGCCCCGGTTGGAGAAGCACAGCAGCATGTCGTGGGTGTTGGCCACGAACAGCTGCTCGACCCAGTCGTCTTCCTTGGTGCCCGTGGCCAGCTTGCCGCGGCCGCCGCGGCGCTGCGCACGGTATTCCGCCAGAGGCTGGCTCTTGACGTAGCCCGAATGCGAGATGGTGACCACCAAGTCTTGCGGGGTGATGAGGTCTTCGACGTCGATGTCGTAGGCATTGACCTCGATGTGCGAACGGCGCGCATCGCCGAACTCGGCACGCAGAGTGCTCATTTCGGTGGTGATGATTTCGGTCATGCGCTCAGGCTTGGCAAGGATGTCGAGCAGATCGGCGATCTGTTCCATGACGTCCTTGTATTCGCTCACGATCTTGTCTTGCTCCAGGCCGGTCAGGCGCTGCAGCCGCATCTGCAGGATTTCCTGCGCCTGCGTCTCGCTGAGGTAATAACCGTCGGGTTTGAGGCCGTAGCGCGTGTCGAGATCGTCGGGTTGGAACTGGGTGATGTCACCCTCCACGCGCGACAGCATGGCGCGCGCCTCGCCTGGCTCCCAGGCCTGCGCCAGCAGACGTTCCTTCGCCACGGGCGGCGTGGGCGCGGCCTTGATGAGTTCGATCATGCGATCGACATTGGCCAGCGCCACCGCGAGGCCTTCGAGCACGTGGCCACGTTCGCGCGCCTTGCGCAGGTCGAACACCGTGCGACGGGTGATGATCTCGCGGCGGTGCGACAAAAAGGCCGCGATCATCTGCTGCAGGTTGAGCAAACGCGGCTGACCATCCACCAGCGCCACCATGTTGACGCCAAAGGTGTCCTGCAGCTGGGTCTGCTTGTACAGATTGTTGAGCACCACTTCGGGCACTTCGCCGCGCTTGAGTTCGATGACCACGCGCATGCCGGACTTGTCGGACTCGTCTTGGATGTGGCTGATGCCTTCGATCTTTTTCTCTTGCACCAACTCGGCGATGCGCTCAAGCAAGGTGCGTTTGTTGACCTGGTATGGCAACTCGTCGACGATGATGGCCTGACGCTGACCCTTTTCGAGATCTTCAAAGTGGCAACGCGCCCGCATCACCACCCGACCGCGTCCGGTGCGATAGGCGTCGCGCACTCCCGAAGTGCCATAGATGATGCCCGCCGTCGGGAAGTCGGGCGCAGGCACGCGCTCCATCAACTCCTCGATCGTCGCCCCGGGGTTGCGCAGCAAATGCAGACAGGCGTCGAGCACCTCGCCCAGGTTGTGCGGCGGAATATTGGTGGCCATGCCCACCGCAATGCCCGACGAGCCATTGATCAGCAGATTGGGCAGGCGCGCAGGCAGCAGCAACGGCTCCTGCTCGGAGCCGTCATAGTTGGGGCCGAAATCGACCGTTTCCTTGTCGATGTCCGCCAGCATTTCGTGCGCGATCTTCGACAGGCGGATTTCGGTATAACGCATCGCCGCGGCGTTGTCGCCGTCCACCGAGCCGAAGTTGCCCTGCCCGTCCACCAACATGTAGCGCAGCGAGAAATTCTGCGCCATGCGCACGATGGTGTCGTACACCGACTGGTCACCGTGCGGGTGGTATTTACCGATCACATCACCGACGATACGCGCCGACTTCTTGTAAGGCCGGTTCCAGGCATTGCTCAATTCGTGCATCGCATACAGCACGCGCCGATGCACCGGCTTGAGGCCATCTCGCACATCGGGAAGCGCACGACCCACGATCACGCTCATCGCGTAATCGAGGTAGGAGCGGCGCATTTCCGTCTCTAGGCTGATCGGCAGGGTTTCTTTGGCAAAAACGGACATGAGGGAGTGCTTCGCAGCAATAGTTCAGGCGTCGGGGCGACCAGACCGGGCCCGACAATACCGGGCGTCGCCCATGCAACAGGCGCGCCCCCAGTCAAGCGGATGATGTTAGCAGCCCGTATTTCCTCGCCCGGTTTCAGCGCCACAGCGGGATAAACGACGGAATGAAGCAGGAAAAATCAGGTCAGTGTTGCAAAACAGCAACGCCGGTATTCACGCATCGGGGCAGAACGTAAACGAATCGTTTCAGCAATTGAACGTCACAAACGCTGTGGCACAATAAACGCGGGTTTACTGGTAGTGAATGCGCCGGGTGTCGGGTTCTCGGGCTGTGAACGAGTGCAAGCGGCAATTGCTCACGCCCCAAGGCATCCCGTCGCTTATTATGGCAACACGCAGTTCTGGCTGCGATGAACGATCAACGACCGAGAGGAAATAACATGATCCACCCCCAAAAAATCGCAAAATTGTTCGCAGCTGCGGTTCTCGCAACGTCTTCGCTGGCGGCCGCCCATGCCGGTGAAGCTCGCAGCATCAACAACTGGCAAGACCCGTACGGTCTGACCTGGATGAACGGCGACAACAAGCTGTGCTGGCAAGACGGTTTCTGGACGCCGGCAACCGCCTCCAGCGAAGCTTGTGGCCTGCCTGTCGTGGCCAAGGCTGCACCTGCTCCGGCTCCTGCCCCGGCACCTGCTCCCGCTCCGGCCCCCGCACCTGCTCCCGCTCCGGCCCCGGTGCCTGTGAGCGAAAAGGTCACCTACAACGCCGATGCCTTCTTCCAGTTCAACAAGGCTGTCCTGCTGCCCGCCGGCAAGGAAAAACTCGATGATCTGACTGGCAAGATCAAGGCAATCAATCTGGAAGTCGTGATCGCCACCGGCTACACCGACAGCTTCGGCAGCGTGGCCTACAACCAGAAGCTCTCCGTTCGCCGTGCCGAAGCCGTGAAGGCTTATCTGGTGAGCCAGGGTGTTCCGGCTGACAAGGTCTACGTCGAAGGCAAGGGCAAGACCGACTTCCGTGTCGATCCCAAGAGCTGCAAGGGCTCCTTCAAGAGCCAAGTGGAATGCCAAGCCCCCAACCGCCGCACCGTGGTTGAGGTTGTCGGCACCCACATGGTCACCAAGTAAGCTGTTCCAAGAAAGCTGCCTACTTAGAGCTGACTGCTTCACCGAAAAAGCCCCGCCCTGCGGGGCTTTTTCTTTTTGGCGCGGCGTCGCTGCTTGGCATCGCCTTCGCTATATTTGAGGGGCCCACAGACCAAAACATCGGGGCCACATACATTCCCGTTCACAGGAGAGTTTCATGGATCAAGCCGAACTTCAGCGTTCTGGCGCAATGACCGAGCTACCGTCGATGGACCAGCTCTGGATGCCGTTCACCGCCAACCGGCAGTTCAAAGCCGCCCCCCGATTGCTCGTCAGCGCGCAAGGCATGTATTACCGCTCTCACGACGGACGGCAGATTCTGGACGGCACATCGGGGCTCTGGTGCGTCAACGCGGGCCACGGCCGACCGGAGATCAGCGCGGCCATTGCCCATCAGGCGCAGGAGATGGACTATGCGCCCCCATTCCAGATGGGCCACCCCGTGCAGTTCGAGGCCGCCAATCTGCTGGCCGAAATCGCCCCCGCCGATCTGAAAAAGGTCTTTTTCACCAACTCCGGCTCGGAGTCGGTGGACTCGGCCCTGAAGATCGCCCTGGCCTATCACCGGGCGCGGGGTGACGGAACGCGCACCCTGTTCATCGGGCGTGAGCGCGGCTATCACGGCGTGGGATTCGGGGGCATCTCCGTGGGCGGCATGGTGGCGAATCGCAAGACCTTCCGCGGCTCGCTGCTGCCCAATGTGGATCATCTGCCCCATACTTACGCGCCTGAACATCAGGCATTTTCGCGGGGCGTACCGGAATGGGGCGGACACCTCGCCGACGATCTCGAACGCATTGTGGCGCTGCACGATGCGAGCAATATCGCCGCCGTGATCGTCGAGCCCGTCGCTGGGTCAACCGGCGTACTCGTACCGCCCAAGGGGTATCTGGAACGGCTGCGCGCGATTTGCGACAAATACGGCATCCTGTTGATTTTCGATGAGGTCATCACCGGTTATGGTCGGCTGGGTACGCCGTTTGCCGCGCAGTATTTCAAGGTCACGCCCGACATCATCACCACCGCCAAGGCGGTGAACAATGCGGCGGTGCCGCTGGGCGCAGTGTTCGTGCGTAATGGCATTTACGACACGGTAGTAAATGGATCCCCGGACGGCGCCGTCGAATTTTTCCACGGTTACACCTATTCGGGCCATCCTCTGGCTATGGCCGCTGCCGTCGCGGCGCAAAAGATTTACAAGCGCGACAAGCTGCTCACCCGCGTGCAGGACGACGGCATTGCACACTACTGGCAGGAAGCGCTGCACGCTCTGCGAGACGCACGACACGTCAAAGACCTGCGCAATATCGGGCTGATTGGGGCCATCGAGCTGGAGTCGCGGCCTGCCGCCGCGGGCAAGCGGGCATTTGAAGCGTTTGTCGGCTGCTACGCACGCAGCCTGCTGGTGCGGTACACGGGCGACACCCTTGCGCTGTCGCCGCCGCTCATCATCGAGCGCGGCCAGATCGATCAGATCATGTCCACCCTTCGGGACGTTCTGCGTACCCTCGACTGACCCGTTCGCCCCCCTTTGTCAACCCGGCCTCGCGCCGGGTTTTTCATGTCTTGTCGGCGGCTCGTCCTCGAGACTGTCGGCGCGCGCTAAAGTGCGTGTTTTATTGCGAATTGCACTTTCTTTTTTCCCTTCCACACATGGACTCCCTGCTGCGTTGGTTCATTCCCTGGGAACCGTCTCCAACGGCCCTTGTCCTGTTGGCGACTGCGGCTGTTCTCTATGTACGCGGCTGCCGCAGGCGGAAGATTTCAGTCTCGCGCCAGATCCGCTTCTGGCTGGGATGGGTGCTGATGTGGCAGGCCTTCCAGACCCGCTGGGACTACTACGCCGAACATCAGTTTTTCGTGCATATCTCGCAGCAAATTTCGCTGCATGATTTCGCGCCCCTGCTCATTATGTGGAGTTATCCGCTCGCTGTGCTGCGAGCCGGCATTCCCGTGAGCATCAGGGTGCGCTGGCTGAAGCCTTTTCAGCGCAACGCAGTTGTGCGGGCGATCAAGCTCGTGCTGTTCAACCCTTACTTTGCCGTGTTTTTGTTTGGCGGCATGGCATTGCTCTGGCTGATTCCGTCTTTTCACCCCTTTGTCATGCTCAATGCGCCGACCTACCGGTTGATGAACTGGAGCATGGCGCTTGATGGCCTTTTGTTCTGGTGGCTGGTTCTCGATACCCGCCCCAATCCGCCCGCCCATCTCTCGCCGGGAAAGCGGGTTTTTCTGCCCCTGCTGGGCATGCTGCCGACCATGCTCTGGGGCGCCATCCTCGCACTGAGCATGACCGACTATTACCCGATCTATGAAATTTGCGGACGCGCGCTGAGCCTTGACCCATTGACCGATCAACACCTGGGCGGCCTGATCCTGTGGATTCCAGGCTCTTTCCCCATGATCCTGGCCAGCATGATCGCGCTGCGCAGTTGGATGCGTCTTTCAGACCGAGGCCGCCTCAAGACGCGGCCCAACAAGCGCGCCGTTGCTTCGGCTTCGCCCGCCGTACCGCCCGCCGTTTGAGTCTTGGCGCCTGTCGCGTTTGAGCGCCGCAGGCTGCAAGAGGCTCAGCGGGCCCGTTTGCGCGGGCTGGTCGGTTTGCCGGTCTTGCGAACTGCGGACGATTTTCCCTTCGCCGCCTTGCCGTTCGCACCTGGCGCAGCCGCCGTTTTGATCGCGGCCTCCACTGGGCCGCGCTGGCCCTTGCCGCCCGATTTGGTCACTCCTTTGCTCACCCCGTTTGCCGACGTCCGGGATTTGCGCACTCCAGCCGACATTTGCGGATTAAGCGCAAACACATCTTCGTCGACGCCCTTGATCTCTCCGGAAGTCGGCAAAGGTTTGTTCGACGGGCCGGACTTGCCGCCTTCGCGCACCAGACGGAAGTCAATCTTGCGGCCATCCAGATCCACCCGACTGACCTGCACGAGCAGACGCCCGCCCAAGGCATAACGAATACCGGTGCGTTCACCGCGCAACTCGCCACGCGCTTCGTCATAGCGAAAGTAATCGGCGCCAATCTCCGAGACATGCACCAGACCTTCGACAAACAGGGCATCGAGTTGCACAAAAAGGCCAAAACCGGTCACTGCGGTGATCGTGCCCGCATACTCCTCGCCGAGCTTGTCGCGCATATACCAGCACTTCAACCAGCTCTCGACATCGCGGCTGGCTTCGTCGGCGCGACGCTCGTTGGACGAACAATGCACCCCGGCCGACTCCCAGATCGGCATCTCCTTGGCCTGTTGCTTGGACACCGGGGCCGCCGGGGCCACGCTCGCAAGCTGACGCTGCGGCGCGCGGCGCGCGTTCTGCTCACCGCGATTGAGTTCGATGCGTTCGCTGAACTTCGGGGTGTAATGCGTACCGTGCAGAATGGCCTTGATGCCGCGATGCGTGAGCAGATCGGGGTAGCGGCGAATCGGGCTGGTGAAATGGGTATAGGCGGGATAGGCCAGGCCGAAATGCCCGCTGTTGTGCGGCGTATAAATGGCCTGCTGCATGGAACGCAGCAGAAGCGTCTGAATCTGCAGGGCGTCCGGCCTCTCCTCGATGGACTGCGCCAGCGCCTGATAGTCGGCGGGTTCGGGCGCGCCTTTGCTGCCCAGCGTGAGCCCGAGATTGCGCAGCAGGGTGCGCAGCGTTTCAAGTTTTTCGGGCGTGGGGCCTTCGTGAACGCGATAGAGCGCAAGCTGTTTGTTGCGCTCCAGGAAATCAGCGGCACACACATTGGCTGCCAGCATGCATTCCTCGATCAGCCGGTGCGCGTCATTGCGATGTCGCGGCACGATGGTCTCGATCTTGCCCGCGGCATTCACCACAATCTGCGTTTCGGGAATATCGAGATCGAGCGCACCCCGAACCTGCCGCGACTTCAGCAAGGCGTGAAACACGGCATGCAGATTGAGCAGGTGCGGCACCAGCGGCGCACGCTCGCGCGCCAGCTTTCCTGCCGTGTTCGACAAGATGTCCGCAACCTCCGTATAGGTTAACCGCGCCTGCGAGCGCATTACCGCCGGATAAAACTGATAGGCCTTGAGCTCACCCTGCGCGGTGATCAGCACGTCGCACACCATGCACAGGCGATCCACCTGAGGGTTCAGCGAGCACAGGCCGTTGCTCAACTTTTCCGGCAGCATGGGAATCACGCGCCGAGGAAAATACACCGAGGTCGCACGCTCCAGCGCATCCGCGTCGAGCTCCGTCCCTTCGCGCACATAATGCGAGACATCGGCAATCGCCACCAGCAAACGCCAGCCCTTGGCGCGACCGACCTTCGCGGGCTCGCAATACACCGCATCGTCGAAATCCCGTGCGTCCTCGCCGTCGATGGTCACCAGCGCCACATCGCGCAAATCGATGCGCCCGGCCGAGTCGGCATTGCGTACCGCATCAGGCAAAGCCGCACTTTCACGCGACGCGCCGCTCGAAAACAAATGCGGTACGCCGTATTTGCGCACCGCAATTTCAATCTCCATGCCGGGGTCATCGAGTTCCCCCAGCACCTCCAGCACCCGCCCAACCGGCTGCACGTTTGGCAGCGGCGGCTGGGTGATTTCAGCGCTCACTACCTGCCCAGCGCGCGCCTTGCCAATGGCATCGGGCGATATCAGAATGTCCTGCACATAGCGCTTGTCCTCGGGCGCCAGCAACCACGTTCCGCCCTCCTGCAACAAACGCCCAATGATGGGGCGCGTGCTCCGTTCCAGAATGCCGATGATCTGCCCTTCCGTCCGTCCCCGCCGATCTGGCTTGCCCACACGTACTCGCACCCTGTCCAGATGCAGCACAGTCCGCATCTGCTGCGGCGGAAGATACACATCGGGGCCGCCATCATCGGGCGTGACAAAGCCATGACCATCGCGATGACCGCGCACGATACCTTCAACAATCACGGAAGATCCCTTTTTTTTGACTGCAGACCACTGCAGAGTCGCGGCCTTGGCGCCGCATGGAGATGATGCCAAACATTGTTCTGACTAGTGCATTATCACCGCGTACCCCGATCAACCTCAAAAGCGCGGCCCAGTCTTTACAAGCACGAACTTTATGCTAAGATGCGCAGCTTCGTTGCCCAGATGGCGGAATTGGTAGACGCACTAGTTTCAGGTACTAGCGCTGCGAGGCGTGGAGGTTCGAGTCCTCTTCTGGGCACCAAGCCGCAATAACACAACAAACCGCAAAACCCCATAAAGCCCCGTAAAT
>DZDA01000135.1 GCA_022730375.1 Thiomonas intermedia | reverse complement strand
TGGTGGAGCCGGGGGGAATTGAACCCCCGTCCGCAAATACTCCACAGCAGGATCTACGTGCTTAGTAACGCCATTTGGTTTTAACCCCTATGACGCGGGTGTACGCGCTTCATTTGGGGCGATCCACTGAATTTAGGGCTGAATTGCGTGGCGAAATTCAACTCGAGCCAATGTGTATGACCTCGCAGGTGTTGCCACCCCGGCCCATCGGCCAACCGTTGCGAGGCTCACCGGTGTTAAGCGGCGAGGGCGTACGAAGAATCGTTCGCAGTTACTTTGTTTCCAGTGGTTTATCGAGCGTACTGGGGCTCGGCATGCACCTGTCTGTTTTGCTATCCACGTCGAAACCGGGTCGGCCCCATGGAATGCTAATTGTACGGCGAGACCTTGTTTTGTTCCGCCGTTGTCAGAACATGAGGTCGAGCGTGAGCAATTCAAGGGGGTGGTGGATGATGGCATCTGCGTCCCAGCTTTCTGGTGCGCTGGGGCCACAGTAGCCGTAGGCGGCGGCGATGGCGCTCATACCAGCGGCTTGGGCGGATTGCATGTCTCGCAGGTCATCGCCGACGTAGATGCAGTTTGCAGGGTCGATGCGAAGCACTTGGGCGGCGTAAAGCAGGGGATCTGGTGCGGGTTTGGGGCGTGCGGTGGTATCGCCGCTGACGACGCAGCCCGGGGGGTGCGGCCAGGGGAGTTGGGTGACGAGGGGCTGGGTGTAGGAGCTGAGTTTGTTGGTGACAATGCCCCAGGGCAGGGCGAGTTGATGCAGGCGTTCGAGTAGCGGGACGACGCCGTCAAACAGGGTAGTGCGCACGCGGATCGCCTCGAGGTAATAAGCGAGGAAGGTCTCTTTCAATGCGTCGTACCGAGCCTCTTCGGGCGTGACCTGCATGCCTACGGCGAGCAGGCCGCGCGCGCCATGAGAGGCCATGGGGCGCAGGTGTTCCTGCGGCAATTCCGGCAGGTGATGATCTCTGCGCACGCGGTTGAGCGCAGCGGCCAAGTCGGGGGCGGTATCTGCCAGCGTACCGTCGAGGTCGAATAGACAGGCGCGGACAGGGCGGGTGCGTGGCATCAGAGCGGGCGGCGCAAGGCCATGAGATAGTTGACGCTGGGGTCGTGAGTGATGCGGAAGCGCTGGGTGAGGGGCTGAAATTCGAGCCCGGCAATGTCGGCGGTTGTGAGACCGCAGTGTCGGCCCATGGCGGAAATTTCGGAAGGCTGGAGAAGCTTGGCGTAGTCGTGCGTGCCTTTGGGGAGGAGCCGCAGCAGGTATTCGGCCCCGAGGATGGCGAACAAATACGCCTTGGCGTTGCGATTGATGGTCGAGACAAAAACCCATCCCCCGGGGCGCACCAGGGTGGCGCTGGCCTGAATGATGGACGCCGGATCGGGGACATGCTCAAGCATTTCCATGCAGGTGACGACGTCGAATTGTCCGGCGGCCTCCGTGGCAAGGCGCTCGGCGCTGACGAGGCGGTAATCGATGCCGAGCTGAGCATCGAGTGCGTGCAGGCGCGCGACCTGCAGCGAGGCATCGGCGAGGTCGATGCCGGTCACCTTGGCGCCTGCCGCTGCCATCGACTCCGAGAGAATGCCGCCCCCGCAGCCGATGTCCACAACGCTTTTTCCACCCAGGCCGACACGGTCTTGAATCCACCGCAGTCGGTGCGGGTTGAGTTGATGCAGGGGGCGAAACTCGCCGTGCTCATCCCACCAGCGATGGGCGAGGGCGCTGAATTTGTCGATTTCTTCAGCTTCGACGTTGCGGTCTGTTGGGGTCATGGGCTGCACCTGAATAGGCGCGTCATTGAAACTTGACCAGCCTGTAATAAAGCATGCCGAGAAGTTCGTGTACGACGCGTGCGGTCTTGTCCAGCGCGCTGATTTGCGGGGTCAGCATGTCCAGCGCCTGAATCGGAATGGCTTCGTAGTCTACCGGCCAGGCGCAGATTGAAACCTGCTCATGGGCAAAAGCCATCATCGCGCGGGGCATGTGGTCTGCGGAGGTGACCAGGTAGCGGCGGCCGACCGGAAACTGAAGGATGCGCTCGCGCGTATTGACGGCCGTCTGAAAGGTCGTTCGCGATGTTGTATCCAGGATCATTCGGCTGGCTGGGAAGCCGAGTTGCACAGCCAGCGCGCCCATCAGGTTGGCTTCGCGTACCGTTCTGCCCCATCCGCCGGAGATGAGCAGCGTGCTGTCGGGGGTGCGCTGCGCCAGTTGTACGGCAGCGAGCAGGCGTTTCAAACTCGCGGTTTTCAAGGCCGAGAAGTCTTGCGCGTGCGTGGGGTTGCCGTCTATGCCGCCGGCGAGCACGACGAACAGCGTCCCCGGCGGGGGCGGGGAGCAGATTTTCTCCTGCGTCGCTTTTCGCTCCAGTGCGCCCAGAGCAAGATTGGCAAAGAGGGGCATGCTGGCCAAGAGGAACAGCACGGTAATGGCATACGTCAGAAACCGGGTGAAAAACCGGTGCGAGCGCCAGGTGACAAACAGGGACAGAAAGACCAGGCCGCAAGCTGTCAGCCCGACGGGAGACAGCAGGAGTTCGAGGGTGAGCTTCAACGGCGTCAGGTCAGGGCCACAGAGGCCGTGGAGGGGGAGGTCAGTCCAGCCCAGTCAAGGTAAACCTTTTCGTCGCCGTCCACCCAGACGTGGCGTGAGAAAAGACGTTCGGCGCGTTGGCGCCCGGCGCGGCCCATGGCGGCCACTGTGTCTCGCTCGCTGAGGGTGAGCATTTTTGCGGCCAGATCGTCGACATCTGCAGCGGTGAACAGCAAGCCGGTGACGCCGTCTTCGACCACTTCGCCGCAGCCGCCGATGCGCGGCGCAATGACGCAGCGGCCAGCTGCCATGGCTTCACGCGCAGACAGCGGGAATGACTCGCGCGTTGAGGACAGCACGAATACGTCAAGCAGCGCGAGGTGGGAGGGAATGTCGCGCTGCATGCCGGCGAAGATCACGGTGTTCTGCAAGCCGAGGCGGGCGACCTGTGCCTTGGTTTGATCGAGCAGCGGCCCGTCGCCCACGATGAGCAGGCGGGTTTCGGGCTTTTGTTGGACGACTTTGGCGAAGGCATCGACCAGATAGTTGTGGCCTTTTTCTTCCGAGAGACGAGCCACGATGCCGAAGATCAGATGCTTGCCAGGTTCCAGCCCATACTGGCGGTCGAAATCGGCGGTGCGAGAGGCCTTGGAAAATCGATCGAGATCGATGCCGCTGTGAATGACGGTGGACTGTTTGGGGGGCAGGCCATTGGCGAGCAGGCGGTTGCGCTCGTAGTTCGACTCGAAAATGATGAAATCTGCGCTTTGCCGCAGGATGCGACCTGCCCACTTGAAATTCTTGGGATTGTGAATGTTGTGGATGGTGGTCACGACGGGCACGCGGCGAGACGTGCTCGCGACCCGGTAGCCGTAGGGGGTGAGTCGCAGCGCGGCGTAGGCCACCATCGACGAGCGGACCGATTGCGGCGCGACGAGTTCGATGCCCTCGCGCTTGACGACCTCGCGCAGCTGTTTGAGGGCTCGAACGAACTGCGAGGCTGCGCTGAAATGAAAGTCGATATCGACATGAATGGCGCCCTTGCCGATCAGCTCTTTGAGCAGCACGCCGTCTGTGGTGGCCACATAAACGATATGGCCCTTGGCGGTGAGGTCTTCCGTCAGGGTCAGCACGTCGGACTGCACGCCGCCGATGCCGAAAGGCTCGGTCATCAAATACAGGATTTTCATAGCGTTGTGGCCTCGTACGAGGCGCTGGGTTTGAGGTGTTTCTGGGCGAATCGACGGGTGCGACGCGCATGCAGCAGGCGATGAATCGGATCGAACGCGCCGGCGATTTTCAGGCGGAATTGCGACACATCATCGCGGTCGGTGATTTCGGTGCGTTTGAGCTGGAACAGATCGGCATCGCGCCGATTGACCCCCGGCGCCACGCTGACGGCCGCGGCATAGCCGGCTTGTCGCACCAGTTGAAGCTCGCGCATGCTCAAATCGCCCGACGGGTAACAGAAATACTGGACGGGTTGCTGCAGATGGGCTGCGATTTCGCTTCGGCTGGCGGCGATTTCTTGCTGCGCCAGCGCATCGCTGACGGTCGGCAGATAGGGGTGGGTGCGGGTGTGCGAACCGATGGTGATGCCGGGAGACCGGGCGAGGGCGCTCACTTCGTCCCAGTTGAGGTGCAGCCGCTCCGTCGGCTGGCTGCCATAGCGGGGATGGCTGAGCGCCTGATCGCAGAACTGGGTGGTCACGAAAATAGTCGCCGGAATGCGATAGCGCTGCAGGATGGGCAGCGCCTCGGTCAGGTTGTCGAGATAGCCGTCGTCGAAGGTCACGGCGATCAGCGGTTTGCGCAAGGGCCCAGCCTGAATCGCCCGCAACCCGTCTTCGAGGCTGACCACGTTGTGCGCGGACAACTCTTGCATCTGCTGGGCAAAACGCGCGGGCGATACTGTGAGCTGGTCATAGGCGGCCAAATGCGCGACACGGTGGTACATCAGCACGCGCAGACCTGGGCTCAGGGTGTTGCGCAGCTTGGCGTAAGGCAGCAAGGTAGTGGCAAGCAGACGACGCATGATTTACTCCGCAGGGGCGACTCGCGCCGGTTGAGGCTCTGACGGCAGGCCCAGCGCTTGCTGATGCAGACGGTTGTAGGCCGCAGCGGTTCGCGAGACGTCGAAACGCGCGATCACGGTTTCCCGCGCCCGCTGTCCCAGACGGGCGCGCAAAGCGGGGTCTTGCAGCAAGTCGTCCAGGCGTTTGGCGAATTGCGGCACGTCGCGCGGCTCGACCAGCAGGCCATTATCCCCGTCGATGACGACATCGGGAATGCCGCCCACCCGGGTGCACAGAACCGCCTTGGAACTCGCCATCGCCTCCAGCAGGGCAATGGGCAAACCCTCCCAATGCGAGGACATCACGAACACATCCATGGCCGCCACTAGGCGGGGCACGTCGGTTCGCATGCCGGTGAAAATCACACAGTCTTCCAGCCCGAGAGTCTTGACCTGCTGCTTGAGCGCGTCTTGAAGATCGCCCGTGCCGATCACCAGGCAATTCAACTGTTTGTCGTGTACCTGGGAAAGTTGGGCCAGCGCCTGAAACAGATCCCCGTGCGCCTTCTGTTCGTGCAAGCGACCCACGATGCCGATCAGGGGGCGATCTTCTGGAAGCCCGAATTCACTTCGGACACCCGCCCCCGAAAAGCTGGAGAATTTCTTGAGGTCAATGCCATTCGGAATGGAGACCAGCTTGCCGACGGGTATTTTGTCGCGCGAGGCCAGCGTTTGCGTAACCTCTTCACTGCAACCGACTACAGCGGTACTCAATCGCGCAAACAAACGGTCGATCAGCTTGCGGCCCGACCCTTTCCACGGGTTGACGATGTTGTGCACCGTCGAAAACACCGCCGGAACGCCAGCCAAGCGCGCAGCCAGACGGCCATAAGTATCGGCGGTGAACAGGTGCGTGTGCACGACAGCAGCACGCTCGCGCTTAAGCCACGAAGCCACGCGGAAGACCAAACCAAAATCCAGCTTGCCTTTGCGGCCAAAGATCACGACCGGAATGCCGAGTTTTTCAAACTCCTGCTCAAGCGGGCCGCCCTTGATCAGGCAGACGATGGTGTAGCGGTAGCCCGGTATGCGCAGGCGCATCAAATCGACCAGCAGCATTTCCGCACCGTCGCGCGGCAGCTCGTCGATCATGTGGACGATGTGTGGA
>DZDA01000003.1:59707-65431 GCA_022730375.1 Thiomonas intermedia | reverse complement strand
AAGACCGCGTATTCTAGCCATGAGTCAAATGCATTCGGCCACCGCCCGGCCCAGATCGGCCGTGGTCGCGGTTCCGCCAAGATCGGGGGTGCGCGGTGCGCCGCTCTCAGGCGCGAGTACGGCTTCTATGGCGTGCAATATGGCGTCGTGCGCATCGCGGTGGCCGAGGAAGTCAAGCATCAGCGCTGCGCTCCAGATTTGGGCGATGGGATTGGCAATGCCTTTTCCTGCGATGTCTGGGGCGGAACCATGCACCGGCTCGAACAATGAGGGAAAGCGCCGCTCCGGATTGAGGTTGGCCGAGGGCGCAATGCCGATGGCGCCGCAGCACGCGGGCCCGAGATCGGAGAGGATGTCGCCGAACAGATTGCTCGCCACCACCACATCAAACGTGTGAGGACGTTGCACGAAATGCGCGGTGAGAATGTCGATGTGAAACTGGTCGCGCGTCACATCGGGATAGTCGGCGGACATGGCCTGCACCCGCTCGTCCCAGTAGGGCATGGTGATGGAAATGCCGTTGGATTTGGTGGCGGAGGTGAGGTGTTTGCGCGAGCGGCTGCGTGCCAGCTCGAAGGCATAGCGCAGCACGCGGTCTACGCCGATGCGGCTCATCACGGTTTCCTGGATGACCACTTCGCGCTCGGTGCCGGCGAACATGCGCCCGCCGATGCTGGAGTATTCGCCCTCGGTGTTTTCGCGCACGATCAGCATGTCGATCTCGCCCGGCGCATAGGCGCTGCCGTCTCGCTTGATCAGCGGCGCATGCACGCCGGGCATCAACTTTGCCGGACGCAGATTGACATACTGATCGAACTCACGCCTGAATTGCAGCAACGATCCCCACAGGGAGACGTGATCGGGCACGGTCTGCGGCCAGCCGACGGCGCCAAACAAAATCGCGTCATGGCCGCCGATCTGCTCCTTCCAGTTCGCGGGCAGCATCTCACCATGTCGCAGGTAATAGTCGCATGAGGCGAAGTCGAAGTGATCGAGTTGCAGGGCGATGCCAAAACGGCGGGCTACCGCGTCGAGCACCCGCAAACCTTCGGGCACAACCTCCTGACCGATGCCGTCACCGGCCAGAACGGCGATGCGCAGAGGCGAAGCCGATGGGCTTGCATTCATGGGATCTCCTGAAAGTTTGTTCAACGCTGGATCAACACCGTCGTCGGCCTATGGGTCACGGCGATGACGCCGGCCGCCACCAGCGCCATGCCCACCCAGGTCGTCGGGCCGAGCGTTTCGTGGAACAAGGCCCAGCCCATCAAGGCGGTGACGGGCGGCACCCAGTAGATCAAACTGGTCACCTGCACCGCCGCGCCGCGCTGAATGAGCAGATAGAGCAAGGCCCCTGCCCCAACCGTCAGCGCCAGCACCGACCAGGCCAGGGCCCCGATGAGCTGCCCGTTCCATACCACGGACTCCGTCTCCAGCAGAGCAAACGGCGCACTGATGATCATGGCCGCCAGGAGTTGAATGCTCAATGCGCCCCAGACCGAGGTCGGACGAACAAAACGCTTTTGCCACAGCGTTCCGGCGGTGATGCTGCACAGTGCGAGCAATGACAGCAGCAGGTTGTGGGCGCTCAGTTCTCCGCCGTCGAACTTATGCAGGACCACCAGCGCCAATCCGCCAAAGCCCAGCAGCAGGCCCAGCCATTGGCGAGCATGAATGCGCTGGCCTCCGGCCGAAACCAGCACCGCCGTCAGCAACGGCTGCAGGCCCACGATCAACGCCACCGTTCCGGCCGGAATGCCCTGCTTGACCGCCGCCCACACCCCGCCCAGATAGCCCGCCTGTAACAAGGCGCCCACCACGGCGAGATGCAGCCATTGTTTGCCGCTGCGCGGCCATGCCGTGCGCAGCCAGGCAGCCAGCGGCAACAGCACCAAAAGCGAAAAGGCATAGCGCAGGCTGAGAAACTTCAGCGGCGGGGCGTAGGGCATGCCATAGCGGGCGACGATGAAGCCGGTGCTCCAGATCAGCACGAACACCCAGGGCATGACACGACGCAGCACGGCAGGCGTGCCAACCTGTGCTGCGCTCACGTCAATTTCATCCCCGCCAGAGCAATGCGGAAGTAATACTGCATGGACCAGAGCGTGAGCACTGCCGCCGCCCAGATCAGCCACTGGCCGATCAGCACCGTATCCACCACGCCGAACAGGGTTCCGCCGTACAGCAGAAAGGGAATGGCCACCATCTGCACTGCCGTCTTGACCTTGCCGACATAGCTCACCGCCACCCGCCGCGACTGACCAATTTGGGCCATCCACTCGCGCAGCGCGGAGATGGCGATTTCACGGCCGATGATGATGAGCGTCACCAAGGCATCAACGCGCCCGAGCTGCAGCAGGATGAGCAGGGCCGCAGAGACCATCAGCTTGTCGGCCACCGGGTCGAGAAAGGCGCCGAACGCAGAGGTCTGATTCCATTTGCGCGCCAGATAGCCGTCGAGCCAGTCGGTGATGGCGCTGAGAATGAACAGAATGGTCGCGGTGAGGTTACGCTCGGGCAGCGTCATCCAGTCGGTTGGCAGGAAATACACCCCGACGACCAGCGGAATGGCCGCCACGCGCGCCCAGGTGAGCAGCGTCGGCAGATTGAGCGCACGCAAAGACATGGAAGTAGAGAATGCAGAGTTCGGAAAATGGCTGCGTCGATGAGCGGCATGATAGGGTGAATGCCCTGACTCATCCTTGCCGCGACAGGAAACCTACTTCATGAACTCCAACTGGTTCGCCGCCCATGTCGATCTTCTGCTCTACATCTACGGCGGTATTGCGATCGTGCTGGTCATCTGGACGCTGTGGCGGGTTCGGCGTCGCAAACGCACCGCCAAGCCCCCTTCAGACTGAATGGATGGGCGACACCGGCGCCTCCACCCAGGCGATCAGCCCGCTGCCGTCACGCTGCTGCAGTCCAACTTCCCAGCCGTGCTGCTGCGCCAATTGCCTTGCGATGGCCAGGCCCAGGCCGGAGCCTTGCCCCGGCGTGCGGGCGGAATCGAGCCGGGTGAAGGGCGCAAACACCGCGTCAAGCTGATCGGCGGGAATGCCGGGGCCGCGGTCAAGCACGGCGATACGCACCCGGCCGGGAGCACTGCCCGGACCCGCCTGCAAGGTGATGGGGCCTGCAGCGTAGTGCACCGCGTTGGTCATAAAATTGTCCACCACGCGCTGCAATGCGGCGGCATCCACCCACGCGTGCAGATCGTCCGGGCATTGCACGCTGAGGGTTGCGCCGCGTGACGCCGCCCATTCATCGTGCGTCTGCAGTCGTTCGTGCAACCAGGGCTTCAAGACGAGGTCTTCTGCAGCTTGCGCTTGCAGGCCGCGCGCTAGTTGAAGCACCTCGCCGATCAGCCGGTCCATCGCCAAAACATCGCGCTCGATCTGGTCGAGCCGTTCGGGAGTGGGCGCCATGCGTTGCAGTTCCAGCGCCAGACGGATGCGCGCCAGGGGCGAGCGCAGATCGTGCGACACGCCGACAAGCAACGTCGTGCGCGCCTGCAGCAAGGCGTCGATACGCTCGGCCATCTGATTGAAATGCGCCGCAAGGTTGGCGATTTCACGCGGCCCCGACTGCGACAAACGCTGCGGGGTATCGCCGCGCGCCAGCCCGGCGGCGGCCTGCTCCATGGACACCAGCGGCCGCGTAATGCGCCGCGCCCACCACAAGGCCAGCAGAAACGACAGCGGCAGGGTCAGCGCAAGGCCGATCAACAGGGCTCGAATCGGTTGCGTCTGGATGCGACTGTTGTCGAACCCCACGCCGATGTCGCGCCCGCCTGCGGGAATGCTGGTCCAGAGCCAGATGTGGCCCTGCGCGTCAGTCTGCCGACGGAAATACACCGCATGCCCCATGCGTTGCTGCAGCGACTGTTCGACGTAGCCGATGTAAAGCCCGTGGGTCATGCCGTCGTCGTCAGGCGGTTGCATGCCAGGCAGCAGGCTGAGGCGATAGCGGTTGTGCAGCTCTTGCTGAAACGCCGGGCGGGTTTGCGGGGGCAGCTCTGCCCAGGTCTGTGCGGACAGCACCATGAGACCAGCGAGATCGTGCGCCGAGCGCTGCGCCATGGGTTTGAGCACGAACAGCAGCGCGACCCCGGCAAATGCCAGCTCCAGGACCAACACCAGCACCAGCATGGCCCGCAACGTCTGCTGCCGCAGCGTTCGCCCGTGCTGTCCGGCTTCGCTCAGGCTTGCAGTGGGCCGCATGAACAGTCGGATCGCCTGAAGCGGGGTCAGGCGCCTGCGCCTGACGGATTGAACAGGTAACCCTGCCCCCGGATGGTGCGAACGTAAACGGGATGGGCCGGATCGTCTTCGATCTTGCGACGCAGGCGGGCGACGCGCACGTCGATGCTGCGATCGAAGGCATCGCGCTCATAGCCTTTGAGCCAGTCGATGAGTTGATCGCGGCTGAGCACACGGTTGGGATGCGCGGCCATGGCCTGCAACAAGGTGAACTCGGCCACGCTCAATCCCACATCCTGCCCGTCACGCAGCAGGCGAAACGCCGCGCCATCGAGCATGAAAGGGCCGAACCGCACCACCTCATCCGCCGGTTTGGACGCAGGCGGCAACGCCTCCGCAGAGATCGGCTGCGCCCGGCGCAACAAGGCGCGCAGTCGGGCCAGAAGCTCGCGGGGGCTAAAAGGTTTGGGCAGATAGTCATCGGCCCCGACCTCCAGCCCGATCACCCGGTCGATCTCTTCGCCGCGCGCCGAAAGCATGAGGATGGGCAGATCACTGCTGCGCCGCAGTTCACGCGCCAGCGCCAGCCCGTCCTCTCCGGGCAGCATCAAGTCGAGGATGACCGCGTGCGGCATTTGCTGCGCCAGACAGGCGCGCATGGCGTCGCCATGTGCAGCCAGATCGACCACAAAGCCATTGCCCGTGAGGTAATCACGCAGCATGGCGCGCAATTCCGGGTCGTCATCGACCACCAGAATGCGCTGACTGGGAGCAGGTGAATTCATGGCCAGAAGTCTAGGACTTTCCAGGCGCGTGCGGCGTCGGCCGACATGGAGTGAAACAAAGTGATACGCAGGGGAATACAACGCCTCGTGCAGGACATCCAGGCGCAACCTCGCCATCGAAACATGTCACCCATCGACCACAACCACTGCCTTGTCCGTACCGCCATGCACGCTTTCGCTCATTCTTGCCTCCGCTTGACCGTCTGTCTCGGTCTGAGCCTTGCGGGTTTGGGAGCGGCTCAGGCGCAGCAGAAGCCTTTGAGCGCAGGAGCCCTATTCGATGCCACACGCGAGGTTGCAGCTGACCAAGCCCGGCAGGCCGAAGCCGGTGCTGCGGCCCAGGCGGGCAAATCGCTGCACAGCCCGGTTGCCGGTGCACAAACGGGTTTGTCGGCCCTGCAAGCACCGCGTGGGCACGAGGCCCCTTTCGGCACGGGCTATGAGCGCCGCATGGAGCGTGCTGCGGCCATGGCCGGGCTGGCCGTCGGCTCTCCCGCAAGACCTGCAGCGGCTGGCGCTGCTGCGGGTGGCGGCGCCGGAGCCGGTGGCGGAGCCCATGCGGGCGGACAAGGCAGTGGGCGTGGTCGACGCTGATTCACGTTTTTCAACCTCAAGGAGTTCATCATGAAACAACGCACTTCTCTTCGTATTCTGGCCGCTGCCGTGGCCATGGGGGCTGCAGGTTCCGTTTTTGCCGCCGGCATGGGTGGCGGCATGGGTGGCGGCATGGGTGGCGG
>DZDA01000003.1:2196-59607 GCA_022730375.1 Thiomonas intermedia | reverse complement strand
GTTCCGTTTTTGCCGCCGGCATGGGTGGCGGCATGGGTGGCGGCATGGGTGGCGGTGTTGGCGGGGGCATGGGCGCCGGAGCCGCAGCGGGCGCCGGAACCGGCCAGATGCAACAACACCAGTACCAGCATCGCAACATGAACCAGAACAGCGGCACGGCACAGGGCGCTGGTCAAGGCCAGAAGCTGCAGCAGCGTGACCAGCAGCGCATCCAGGATCCGTCCCTGCAACCGGCCCCTGCCGCCCCTGTCACCACGACGAACTGACCCTCGGAGAACCCAAACATGCAACGCCGAACTTTTCTCAACACCACCCTCGGCGCTGCGGTGCTGGCTCTCACTGGCTGCGGCGGTGGCGATTCCACCGTCGCAGCATCACCAGCGAGCACCGACGCGACATCCGCCACGGCCATCACCGCGCTCAGCACCCAGCTCGACACCCTCCCCCCATCTGATCTTTCAACCACCGAAGCCAGTGCACTGGTGTTCATGCGCGAAGAAGAAAAACTCGCGCGCGACGTCTATCAACTGCTCTACACGCAGTGGGGACAGAAGGTATTCAACAATATTGCGGCCAGCGAGCAGCAGCATATGGACGCAGTCGCTCTACTGCTGACCCGCTACAGCCTGCCCGATCCGGCTGCTGGCGCGGCGACGGGCGTGTTCAAGGACCCTGCGCTGCAACAGATGTTCAACACCCTGATGGCACAGGGCCAGACGTCGCTGATTGCCGCACTCACCGTCGGGGCGACGATTGAAGACCTCGACATCCAGGATCTGCAGGTGCGCATTGCCGCGACCGACAACGCCGACATCGCCCTGGTGTTCAACGAATTGATGAAGGGTTCGCGCAACCACATGCGCGCCTTCATCTCGCAACTGACCAAGCAAGGCGTGACCTACACGCCGCAGTACATCACGCAGGCCGAGTTTGACGCCATCGTCAACAGCCCGACCGAAACCGGCGCGGTTTGAGCGCCACCCATCAGAGACTTCGAACCGATGAAAACCTCCACCTACTTTTCCAAAGCCATTCTCGCCCTGGGCGGCGCGCTGATGGTCACCGCGGCCTTTGCCGGCAACGGCCGCAGCGGCGGCGACAGCACCCGCACGCTCGACAACACTGAAGCCGCCAGCATCGTGTTCATGCGTGAAGAAGAAAAACTCGCGCGCGACGTGTACCAACTGCTCTACACCCAGTGGGGACAGCCCATTTTCAGCAACATCGCGGCCAGCGAGCAGCAGCATATGGACGCGGTCGGCACCTTGATCACCCGCTACAAATTGCCCGACCCCGCCTCGCATACCGGCACGGGGGTGTTCGTCGATCCCGAGCTGCAGACGATGTTCAACGCCCTGATGAGCCAGGGACAGACCTCGCTGAATGCGGCGCTGCAGGTCGGCGCCGCCATCGAGGATCTGGACATCAAAGACCTCAACGTGCGCATCGCGCAGATCGACAACCCGGATGTGAAGCTGGTTTACATGAATCTGCTGAAGGGATCACGCAATCATCTGCGCTCATTCGTCTCGCAATTGACTGCTGCAGGCATCAGCTACACGCCGCAGTACATCACGCAGGCCGAGTTTGACGCCATCGTCAACAGCCCGAAGGAGACCGGCCGCGTCTGATCCGCGTCGCCATCGCTTACAAAGCACACCGGGCGTCATCCGCATCGACCTTGGTGTGCTTTTCTGCGTCAAACAATGTTAGTATTCACTTACTTACTTTTAGACCTGCGCTCAAATTGAATACTCGCCCCCCGCATCTACCCGCCGAAGAACGCCGCGAGGCCACGGTCGAATCCGTCATCGAACTGGCCGCGCAACGCAATCCAAGCGACATCACGACCAGTGCCATCGCCCAGCACATGGGGCTGACGCAGGGCGCGCTGTTTCGTCACTTCCCCACCAAAGGCGCCCTCTGGGAAGCGGTGATGCAATGGGTCGCCACGCGGCTGATGGCCCGGGTTGATCGCGCCATCGCCAGCCACGACAGCGCGCTCGATGCGCTGGAGGCGGTATTCCTCACGCATACCGCCTTCGTGGCCGAACACCCCGGCGTGCCGCGCATGTTGTTCGGCGAACTCCAGCGCGCCGAAGACACGGCGGCAAAACGCGCGGCACGCACGCTGCTGGCCGCCTATGGCAAGCGCGTGCGCCAACTCATCGTCAAAGGACAACAGCGCGGCGAACTGAGCCAGAACATCGAGCCCGACGCGGCCGCCGCCATGTTCGTCGGGGCCATACAAGGCTTGGTGATGCAGACCCTGCTGTCTGGCGAGCCGCAACACATTCGCAGCGCGGCGCCCGGTGCGTTCGCGCTGTATCGCCGCTGTATCGGGAGCACAAAATGAATTTTTCCGCCCTCAATCGCCGCACCCTGCTGTTGCTGGCGGTGCTGATTCCTCTCATCTTGTTGCTGGGCTATGTGGCGCTGCGCACCGGGCCGTTAGCCGCGGTGCCCGTCACCGTGACCACAGTGGAAAGCCGTGCGATCAACCCGGCGCTGTTCGGCATCGGCACAGTGCAGGCGCGTTACACCTACAGCATCGGCCCTACGGTGGCCGGCCGGGTGCTGCGGCTGCATGTGCATGTGGGCGACAAGGTGAAAGCCGGGCAGTTGCTGGGCGAGATGGACCCGGTGGATCTGGGCCAGCGCCAGAGCGCGCTGGACGCCGCCTTGCGCGGGGCGCAGTCGCAGTTGCTGCAGGCTCAGGCCCAGCGCGACTTTGCCGCCAGCCAGGCGACGCGCTATGCGCAATTGCTGAGTGCACGCGGCACCAGCCAGGAAGTGGTGGATGTGAAGCGGCAGGAGTTGAAGGTGGCCGAAACAGCACTCACCGCCGCGCGCGACGCCGTCAATCGCGCCCGCGCCGATGCGGCGGGGGTGGGCGCACAGCGCGGCAACCTCAAGCTCATCGCGCCGGCGGATGGCCTGATCACCGCGCGCGACGCCGATCCCGGCACCACGGTCGTCGCCGGCGCACCGGTGATCGAGATGATCGACCCCGGCAGCCTGTGGATCGATACCCGCTTCGACCAGCTTTCCGCCACCGGCCTCGCCTCGGGGCAGCCCGCATCCATCGTGCTGCGCTCGCGCGCCAACCAGCCCCTCGCGGGCGAGGTGCTGCGCGTCGATCCGCTGGCGGACTCCGTGACTGAGGAAACCCTGGCCAAGATCCGCTTCAAGCACATCCCGCAACCCCTGCCGCCGATCGGTGAACTGGCCGATGTCACTGTCGCCCTGCCCGCGTTGCCGGCGCGACCGACCGTGCCCAACGCCAGTCTGCAACGCGTGGACGGCAAGCTCGGCGTGTGGCGCGTGGCTGCGGGCAAGCTGGAGTTCGTCCCAGTCAAGGTGCTGGGCAGCGATCTCGACGGGCAGGTTCAGGTCGAGGGCCTGAAGGCCGGCGAGCGCGTGGTGGTGTACAGCCAGCGCAGCCTGGGCGCGCGCAGCAACATCAGCATCGTTGACCGCATCCCCGGAGTGTCGCCATGATCAGCCTGGCCGGGCGCGACATCCTGCACGCCTGGGGCAAGTTCGTGTTCACCGGCGTCGGCCTGGGCCTGCTGATCGGCGTGACCCTGAGCATGGCTGGCATCTATCGCGGCATGATCGATGACGCCAAAGCGCTGCTGGACAACAGCGGCGCCGATATGTGGGTGGTGCAGAAAGACACGCAGGGGCCTTACGCCGAGTCGTCCAGCCTGTATGACGACACCTGGCGCGGCATTGCCGCCATGCCCGGCGTGGCCAGCGCCACCAACGTCACCTACCTCACCATGCAGGTGCGCGCCACGAACCTGGACACGCCGCGCGACGTGCGGGCCATGGTGGTGGGCATCGCGCCCGACGGCCCCGGCAGCGCGGGCTGGCCGCCCTATCTGGTGGCCGGGCGGCAGATCACCCGCAGCCATTACGAGGCGGTGGCCGACATCGCCAGCGGCTTCAAGCTCGGCGACACCTTGCAGATCCGCCGCAACCGCTACACCGTGGTCGGGCTGACGCGGCGCATGGTGTCTTCCAGCGGCGACCCGATGGTGTTTATCCCCCTGAAAGATGCGCAGCAGGCGCAATTCCTGAAGGACAACGAGGCCATCCTGCAGCAGCGCCGCCGTACCGCCGAGAACCCGGCGTTCAACCGCCCCAGCGTGCCCGGCCTGCTTGATGCGGTGATCGCCTCGCAGAGCACCAACAACTATGTCAACGCGGTTCTGGTGCGGATCAAGCCCGGCTACACCGCCGACGAAGTGGCCGCGCCCATCCGTCGCTGGAAGCGTCTGACCGTGTTCACCCGCGCGCAGATGGAAGACATTCTGGTCAACAAGCTCATCGCCACCGCATCCAGGCAGATCGGCATGTTCATGGTCATTCTGGCCATCGTCAGCGCGGCCATCGTGGCCTTCATCATCTATACCCTGACGCTGGGCAAAATCCGCGAAATCGCCGTGCTCAAGCTGATCGGCACGCGCAACCGCACCATCGCCGCGATGATTCTGCAGCAGGCCATTGGCCTCGGGCTGATCGGCTTCGCGGTGGGCAAGATCGCCGCCACGTTCTGGGCGCCGATCTTTCCGAAATATGTGCTGCTCCTGCCGAGCGATTCGGTCAAGGGGTTGGTTGCCGTGATCGTGATCTGCGCGCTGGCCAGCGTGCTGGCGATCCGCGCCGCGCTCAAGGTCGATCCGGCCGAAGCGATTGGAGGCTGAGATGGCTGAAAAAGGCATCCGCATCGACGGCCTGAAAAAACGCTACGGCAGCGGCGACACTGCGGTGGACGCGCTCAAGGGCGTGACCATGCAGGTCGCGCCGGGCGAAGTGGTCGGCCTGGTCGGGCCGTCCGGCTCGGGCAAGAGCACCTTGCTCAAATGTCTGGGCGCGGTGATCGAACCCACCGCCGGGCGCATGACCCTGGGCGAAGAAGTCATCTACGACGACGGCTGGAAGGCGCGCGACCTGCGCGCCCTGCGCCGCGACAAGATCGGCTTCGTGTTCCAGGCGCCTTACCTCATTCCGTTTCTCGACGTCACCGACAACGTCGCCCTGCTGCCCATGCTCGCCGGGCGGCCCAACGCCGAGGCCCGCGCCCGCGCGCTGGAGCTGCTCACCGCGCTCGACGTGCAGCACCGCGCCAAAGCCATGCCAGTGCAGCTCTCAGGCGGCGAACAGCAGCGCGTGTCCATCGCCCGCGGGCTGGTCAATCATCCGCCTGTCATCCTCGCCGACGAACCCACCGCGCCACTTGACAGCGTCCGCGCGCTGGCCGTCATCCGCATCCTCAACGACATGGCGCAGCGCTACCAGACCGCCGTCATCGTCGTCACTCACGACGAAAAAATCATCCCCACCTTCAAGCGCATCTATCACATCCGCGATGGCGTGACTCACGAGGAAGCCGGCGAAGGACGCGGCTTCGACTGAACCGCAAAGAGAGGAGAAGCCTCATGTTGAAAAGCCTGCCTGCAGACGTGCGCCCCTATCGCCGCACCCCCGAGTTCACCGAATCCACGATTCCGAAGGGTCTGCTCAAGGAACACACCACCAAACCCGGCGTGTGGGCCGTGATCCACATCACTCAGGGCTTGCTCGACTATCAAATCCTCAAGCCCGTACCAGAGCGACACCTGCTCACGCCCGACAAGCCCGGCATCGTCGAGCCGTCCGTGCCGCATGAAGTTGCGCCCATCGGGCCGGTGCGCTTTTACGTCGAGTTTCATGCCGCCTCGCCCGAGGCGGGCGATCCCCACCCGTGAACCTGGAGAGACTGCCATGCAAATCAACGTCGGAAATATGGATCGCATCATCCGTGTCATCATCGGCCTGGTGCTGCTGAGCCTGCCCCTGTGGCTGGATACGCCGTGGCGCTGGCTGGGGCTCATCGGAATCATGCCCCTGTTCACGGGGCTGGCGGGCCGCTGTCCGGGCTATCGTCTGCTGGGTTTGAGCACCTGCCCGATGCGCAAGCAGAAGTGATGCCTCGATGAATATCACCTTTCTCGGCGCAGCCCGCGAAGTCACCGGCTCGTGCCATCTGGTGGAGACCAGCGATGCCCGTTTTCTGGTGGACTGCGGCATGGTGCAAGGCGGACGCGACGCGCCTGCGCGCAACCGCAAGCCCTTTGACTTCGACCCGAAGTCCGTCGATTTCGTGCTGCTGACCCATGCGCACATCGACCACAGCGGCCTGCTGCCCAAGCTCACCCGCGCGGGCTTTCAAGGGCCGATCTACACGACCGCCGCGACTGCCGACCTGCTCCAGGTGATGCTGCCCGACAGTGCGCACATCCAGGAGGGCGAAGCCGAGCGGGCTCGGCGTCACGCCAGGTCGGCACAGGACAAGAGCGCGCTGCTGCCCCCTCTGTACACGATGGAAGATGCCCGGGACTGCCTGCGCCAGGTGCGGCCCGTCACCTATGACCAAGAACTGGCGCCGCATGCCGGGGTACGCTGCTGTTTCCGCGACGCGGGCCACATCCTCGGATCGGCCATCATCGAGGTCTGGGTCAGCGAAGCCGCGCAGACGACCAAGCTCGTGTTCAGCGGCGACCTTGGCCAGCCGGGACGCCCGATTCTGCGCGATCCGACGCCTATCGATGACGCGGACATCCTGGTCATCGAATCCACTTATGGCGACCGCGCCCACAAGGACATGGCAGCGAGCGAGAGCGAACTGATCGAGATCGTCGGCCGCACCCTGCAACGGGGCAACGTCATCGTGCCGGCGTTCGCCGTCGGGCGCACTCAGGAAATCCTGTACCACCTTTACCGTCTCAGCCGCGAAGGCCGCCTGCACGATCTGAAGGTGTTCGTCGATTCGCCCATGGCCGCCGAAGCCACGCGCATTACCCGGCAATACCTGGAACTGTTCGACGAGGAGGCGAAAGACCTCGCGGGCTGGCACGCCCGGGGCAAGACCCCGCTCGATCTCCATTTCACCGCGAGCGTGGACGAGTCCATGGCCCTAAACCAGATCCGCTCGGGCGCCATCATCATTTCCGCCAGCGGCATGTGCAATGCCGGACGCATCAAGCACCACCTGCGCCACAATCTGCCGCGGCGCGAATGCAGCGTGCTGATCACCGGGTTCCAGGCGCAGGGCACCCTTGGCCGACGCCTGGTCGATGGCGCAAAACAGGTGCGCATCTTCGGCGAAGACATTCCGGTGCGCGCGGCGATCCACACCGTGGGCGGCCTGTCGGCACATGCCGACCAGCCCGCATTGCTGGGCTGGTCGGCCCACTTTCGCAAGCCGCCCGCCCGGACCTTCGTGGTGCATGGCGAAGAGGCCGCAGCGCTGGCATTCGCCGAGCGGCTCCGCGCCGAACGCGGCTGGGAAGTGACGGCGCCGGAGCCCGGCACGCGCGTGCAATGGGATGGCCGGAACTGAGGCGGCGGCGGACATGACCGGCCCTGAGCAAACCGACGCTGACCCACGCAAGGCGCTGCGTGAGGCGATCATGCGCGGGCCGACGTACCGGCTGGCGCACGAGGATGTCGAACTTCTTGCCGAGGACGATCTGCGTCCGCTGCGTCTGCAACTGGAATTGCTCAAGCCGGAACGTGAACTACGCAAGCAGGGCATTACCTCCACCATCGTCGTTTTCGGCAGCGCGCGCGTGGTTTCCCGCGAGAAGGCGCAAGCGGGGCTTGCCGATCTCGACGCGCGCAAGGCGGCCGGACAGTCCGACCCGCTGCAGGTGCAGGAACTGGCCTCGGCGCGGCGCCAATTGGCGCACGCGCGCTACTACGAAGAGGCGCGGCGTTTTGCGCAATTGGTGTCGGCCCATTTCCAGCAGGAAGGGCGCCGTGACTTCGTCGTTGTCACTGGCGGGGGTCCGGGCATCATGGAAGCGGCAAACCGTGGTGCGTTCGAGGCGGGCGCGCACTCCATTGGTCTCAACATCACCCTGCCGCACGAACAGCAACCCAACCCCTTCATCAGCCCAGAGCTTGCCTTCCGCTTCCGCTATTTCGCCCTGCGCAAGATGCACTTTCTGCTGCGTGCGCGGGCGCTGGTCGCCTTCCCAGGCGGATACGGCACGCTCGACGAACTGTTCGAGGTGCTCACCCTGGTGCAGACCGGCAAGATGGCGCGCATCCCCATCGTGCTGTTCAGCAACGAGTTCTGGAGCCGCGTGGTCGACTTCGACTATCTCGTGGAGGAGGGCTTCATCAGTGCAGAGGACGTGGGACTGTTCACGCGCGTGGATTCTGCGGAAGACATCATCACCGCCCTGGACACCTTCTATCACGGCATGCCGCCGGGCCCCGAGGAGGCACAGGGATGAGCAAGTGCACGCCCCGTCCGCCCTGCGCGCGCCCGCCCGCCCGACATCGTCTGGAACGAATCGCACTGGCGCTGGCGACAAGTGTTCCCCTCCCCGCGCCGACCCTGGCGCAAGCCGTCAATGAAGGCGCTGCTGATGGCGGAGAATGCACCGCCGAACAGAAATTCAGACTTCGTGGCGGCACGGTCAGGCTGGAAAACGATCTGTTTGTCGGCACCGACCAGAACTACACGAATGGCGTGGCATTCACCCTGGTTTCGCACGACATTCCCGGCCGACTACGGCCCGAGTGCCTGCCGACGCCGATCCGGCTGCAGGCGCAGCTCATCCGCTTCATGAACCCCGCATTTTGGGCCGATGCGGATGGTTCTGCACAGACACACAACGTGGTGGTCAGATTCGGCCAGTCCATGTTCACGCCGGAGGACTCCGCCCGGACGGACTTGATCGCCAAAGATCGACCCTACGCGGGATTGCTCTACCTGGGCCTGGCGTGGAACCAGCGCAAACACGAACCCAAGTCGAGTCGCGAAATGCTCGACACGCGCGAAATCACACTCGGCGTGATCGGCCCGTGGTCGCTGGCGGAACAATCGCAGAACCTGGTCCATGACGCGATCGGCGCACCCAGGTTCCAGGGCTGGGACAACCAGTTGAGAAACGAGCCGGCGTTTCAGCTCGCCATGGATCGCAAGTACAGGACTTATCGCGGCACGGGCGCCATCATTCCCGGCCTTTCCGCTGATGTCATTCGCTCCATGGGTTTGCGCCTGGGCAATATCGAAACCTCGGCCACATTGGGCGTCGAAGGCCGTATCGGCTGGAACTTGCCGAACGATTTCGGCAGCTATCCCATCCGCTCCGGCGCCGAGAACCGCCCGCCATCGGCCGCCTCCCTTCATGGCGAGCCCAACAGCGTCATGGCGGTCGCCCGCCGCCCGCGTCCTGGCATGCATTTCTTCGGCATGGTGGAGGCCAAGGCAGTTGCCTATGACTTTTCCCTTGACGGCAATCTCCTTCGATCCAGCCACAGCGTGACGCGCCGTCCCTGGGTCGCCCAGGCAGCGGTCGGCATCAGCAGCCAATGGCTGCTCGCCGGGCGCGGTATCCGGCTGGCGCTGATGCGCGTCTGGCGCACGCGCGAGTTCGAGGAACAGGCCGGTCGCCATGCCTTCGGCTCGGTCGCGCTGAGCATGGAGTTTTGAATGATCCTGACGATGCCTGTCTTGGATTTGGCTCAATGAAACAAAAAAGGAATATGCAATGAACAACCCCAAACGCTTCCCAGTCCGTGCCATCACTTTGGCCGCGGCCGTGCTCGCCTCCGGCGCCGCTTTTCATGCGCAAGCCGCCGAGCCTGCGAAACCTATGTCTTTACAGAACGTGATGGAAAAGCTCGGGCGCGACATGCAAGCCGTCACGGGAGCGATTTCCCGAGAAGACTGGCCCCTGGTGGCACGCCTCGCGCCCATCATCGCCCATCACCCCGAGCCACCGGTGGCGGAAAGAGTGCGCATCATGGCCTGGCTCGGCAAGGATGCCGGAAGGTTCCGAGGCTTCGACGAACAGGTTCATGAAGCGGCCGCAGCCATGGGCGAGGCCGCAACGCGGGGCGACGGTCCAGCGGTCATCACCGAATTTGCCCAGGTGCAGCAAAGCTGTCTGGCTTGCCATCAGACCTTTCGCAAATCATTCCAGGAGCACTTTTATGGCCCACGCTAAAACAACGCATGATCCCTTCGTCCATGCCGTGGGATCAGGTCATGCCCGGAGACTCTCTATCCTTGCCCTGGCTTTAGGGCTCGTCGGCTGCGCCGCTGGGCCTGATTTCAAGCGTCCCGCCGCATTATCTGTGGCGGCCTATACCGCAGCGCCGCTTCCGGCGCAGACCGCCTCATCTCCGGGCGCATTCGGCACTCCACAACGCTTCAACAGCGCGCCGTCTGTGGCCACAAACTGGTGGGCGCAATTCCGTTCGCCCAAGCTCGACGCACTGGTCGTGCAGTCCCTGCAGCACAGCCCTACTCTCGCCGCAGCGCAGGCCACGCTGCGGCAGTCCCGCGAAACCTATGCCGCGCAAAGCGGCTCCACACTCTATCCCCAGGTCAGCGCCACGCTCGGCGCGCAAACCTTGCAGAACAACAGCGCGGCCATGGGGCTGCCCGGCGGCGAGCGGCGCTATGACTTGTACAACGCAGGGATTGGCGTGAGCTACGCCTTTGATCTTTCCGGCGGCAACCGTCGCGCCCTCGAATCGTTGGCGGCGCAGACCGAATGGCGGCGTTACCAGCTCGATTCCGCTCAACTCAGTCTCGCTGGAGCCGTGGTCGCCACGGCCGTGAAGCAGGCGCTACTGGCCGCACAGATCGACGCACTGAACCAAATTCTGGCGGCGCAGCAGGAGCAGCTTCACATCACTCGCGCGCGCGAACGTCTGGGCGTGGCCACAGCCTCGGACATCGCCACGCTGCAAACCCAGATGGAACAAACCCGCGCCAGCATCGCCCCGCTGCGCAACGGCGCCGACCAGGCGGCCCATCTGCTGGCCGTGCTCAGCGGTCAGGCGCCCGGCTCGGCGAAAAATCCGCACTTCACCCTGGCCGACCTCACCCTGCCCGCCGACTTGCCGCTGAGTCTGCCGTCTGATCTGGTGCGTCAACGGCCCGACATCCTCGCCGCCGAGGCCTTGCTGCACGCCGCCAGCGCGCAGATCGGCGTGACGGTGTCCAAACAGTACCCGCAGCTCACCCTGAGTGCGAACATGGGCAGCCAGGCGCTGACCGCGGCCAGTCTGTTCGGCAGTGGTTCATTGATCTGGGGAGTGGCCGGGCAGCTGGCCCAGCCGTTGTTCAAACCCGGGCTGAAGGCCGAGGCGCGCGCCGCCGAGGCCGGCTTTGATGCCGCAGCCGCCAACTACCGCGAAACCGTGCTGCAAGGCTTGCGGCAGGTGGCTGATGTGCTGCGCTCGCTTGAACACGACGCCCAGGCCTTGCAGGCACAGAGCGCAGCCGAAGCCTCGGCGCGAACTTCGCTGCAACTGGTGGAGCAGCAATACGCGCTGGGTACTGCCAGTGCGCTGCAACTGCTCACCGCGCAGCAACAGCTGCAACAGAGCCGCATCGGCCTGATCGTTGCTCAGGCTGCGCGCCTGAACGACACCGCCCTGCTCTATCAAGCGCTGGGCGGCGGGCTGCAGCCACAGACGCAGGAGCAGACGCAGACCCATGCGCCTACGCCTGCCGCATCGTCTGCAGGGCTTACTTCTTCCCCGGTTTGATGTCGGCGAAGTACATCGCCACTTCGTCGATATCGTTGTTGCTCAAGGGCTTGGCCATCGGCCCCATGACGTCATTGGGACGCTTGCCGTCGCGGAATTCCCTGAGGGTCTGCACCAGATAGTCTTTGTTCTGCCCCGCCAGATTGGGATAGGTCGGCAGGATGGCATGGCCATCAACGCCGTGGCAGGCAAAGCACACGCCGAATTTGGCGCTGATCGCGGCCGACGGTGCAGCCTGGGCCATGCCGACGGTGAACAAGACGCCCGCGACGGTCAGAGAGAGAGATTTCAAAAGAGTCATGATTGAGAGTTCCAGATTCAGGGGCGCGCATCAAAGGATGTTGCGCACATAGGCCCACACGCCAATGGCGAAGAACACGATAAGCCAGGTGAAGTTGATCCACACCGCGGTATCGCCCAGGCGAGAGACCGTGCCATCGGCGGTGTAGAGCCCCTTGACCTTGCCCGCCTTCCACAGCATGGTGGAATAAAACGTGACCAGCGAGCCGCCAACAAAGATGAAGGTCGCGAAGAACCAGATCACCGCGCCCCACTCGTAGTGCGGTTTGGAATTCAGGTCGTAGTGGAACGGCGCCAGATAAGCCACCCGCAGCGCCTCGCGGTCGACCGAGATGATCAGCGCCATCAAAGCGTAGAACGCCATGGCCGAGTACGCCTGCAGCGCCGAGCCGCGCACCGGCGCCTGGCGGGCATACAACGCCACCCCCACAATCAGCACCAGGGTCAGCCAGAACAGCGGCTGGGTGAATACCTGCATATACGACGGCAGTCCCAGCGCCCAGAACACGCCAGTGAGGAGTTGCAGCGCCACGCCCCAGTACGTGGTCTTCACGCCGATGCGGTGCGCCAGATCGAGATAGTCGACCGGAACGTCTTCGCGAGCGCGGAAGTAACGCGCATAGCCCAGCAAAAAAACACCGGTCATGGTCAGCGACATGACCATGAAAAAGCCGAAGCGCCACAGATCGAAGGCATGAATGCCCATGCCGTTCATCACCGGCACGCCGTGCGGCGCGTACCACTGCATCCACTTCTGCGGAAACAGCCCCTGATACGACAGCACATGCATGATGAAGCCGTCGAACACCAGAATCGATAAGGCCGCAGTCGCCCACCATACGGTCGTGTCGGGCGCTTGGGCAATGTGCGAAACGTCGTGGTTCTTGAAATAGAACACGAACCAAAGGGTGTAGCCAATACCCAGACTGAAGATGAAAAAGATCACCCAGAACGCCGACAGCACGTTGCTGGTGTACCAGGACGGGTCGTAGATCGTCTGGGTAAACAGCAAAGGCGCCACGCCCAGCACGATGGCCATCGACACGGCCACCTTGGCCACCCCGGTCATCGCCACCGACAGCCGTGCCCATGCGGGTTGATGGCGGCGCATGAAGGCGATGATGGCCAGCAGGCCCGAGCCCAGCGCCAGGTTGACAAAAGCGATGTGGAACGACCACGTCAGTACGTTGAGATACTGGAAAATCCAAGCAGGCGCGGGCAGACCAGCCGGGTCCTGCAAGGCGTGCAGCATGGCGGAAACGGAAGCGTTATCCATGATGTCAGTCCTTTGCTTTGGTGGGTTGCTGATCAGCGGCTTGCGCCACGGCGGTGCGCAGCGGCGCCGCAACGGGCGCACGAGCGATCAGATGACCCTCGGCGTCCACCGTGCCGGCATTGACGGCGGCCAGGAAGGTGGCGAGAGCCTTTTGTTCGTCATCGGGCAGATCGATCTTGGGCATGTAAGGCACTGTGCCATGGGCCAGCGGCCCGGCCAGGAAGCCCTGGATCATGGCCACGTCCGTCGTGCCGTGCAGCAGCTTGGGCAACGGGCGCAGCGGCCCGTCTTTGTTGATCGAGTGACAGTTGGCGCACGACATCACCGCCAGCAGCCGCCCGGCTTCCATCTGGTTTTGCGGCGTGATCACGCGCAGATCGGCCGGCACGAAGGCCGCTGTCTTCAGCAGCCCCTCTTTGGCGATGATGGGCACTTCATCCTTGATGCCCAGACCCGGAACATCCCGGCCGATGATCTGGTTGGAGTACATGTACTGCCCCACGACCCAAGGCTTGCGCAGGCTTTCACGCGTGCGCTCTTCAGGCCAGATGCCAGCGACCAGCAGCACGACCACCATGGCAGCAGCCAGGGGCACCCGCACGGCGTTGGGCTTCACATACACCCAGAGCAAATAGGCGCCGATCAACAAGGACGTGATGGCCAAGGGCACGAAAGTCGTGACGCGAAAATCGATGTAGCCGAACCAGTGCGGCAGGCGATCCTTGAGGATGACCAGCGCGTTCGGCGGCAGCGTGGCGACGTACCACATGAACGACAGCGCGCCGCCCACCAGACCGATGATGCCGAGCTTGGCCACCGTCTGCCCCACGTCGCGCCGCAGCGGATCGCCTTTGGGAATGGCCGCCACGATGATGGTGCCCACCACGGCTGCCGAAGTCAGCATCAGGAAGCCCCGGTCGAACAACTGGGCCGCAAAGTTCAGGTTGTAGAACGCATCGAACACCGAGCCGGAGAGATACCAGCGGTCATTGCCCGGCCACATCATGAACGACAGAATGCCCACGATCAGCACCAGCGTGGCGATGGAGCTCACCACGAAAGTCCAGGTGATTTTCAGGTGGGTCTTGGGGTCGATCTTGCCGATGGTGTACACCAGCGCGTACACCCCGATCACCTCCACGGTGAAGAAAATCCACTCCGTCGCCCAGACCCAGACGAAGTTGTGGATCAGCGCCGAGATGCCACGCGGGCTGGCCACAGTGACCGAATACCAGATGCCAGGGCCGGTGACCGAGCCCCAGATATACGAAAACACCAGTAGGAACATGCCGTACTTCTTGATGTACTGCATGATCTCCGGCTTGTTCTCGCGAACCGACCGACTCTCCAGCATGGCAAACAGCACGGCGGCGCCGACCGAGGTATTGGAGGCCAGCACGTGTATCGTGCCGATGATCCCCATCACCCAGGCTGTGCCGATCTGAGGCACGTACCACGAGGGGTAAATGCCGAGCAACTCTGACATACAAACTCCTTCAAGCAATGTGTCGACGGTGGATCACGGCCTTGTTGCCGCTGCCCGTCCGGTCTATATCCGTGCATCAGTATTCGCTGATATAGGTCAGGGAACAAGATGACAAAACGCCGCTGGGAAAACCCTGAATGACCCCGCTGGGCGCCCGCCGCTACTCCGCACGCGACGGTTCACCACATCGAAGTTCAGGCTTCAGCGCCGCACCATCCCGATGCAAGCAGGACGAAGCCTAGGCGGGTTGCGTGCCGTAGCGGCGGCTGCACAGAACAGGCGTTTGATCTATGTCAATTCGAAAATCGGAGCTGCGCGAATTTCACCCGCAACTGACTGCGCCAGCCCGCTTATGCCGTACCAATCAACGAAGCCTGCGGCGCTTTGCCGCACAACTTCTACTTTTGCGTCACATCAATAGGCAATTTGATACATCTGATTACATTCGTGCTTCAGCCCTGTCTTTTGCAGGAACAGACCCACTGGAGATTGCCATGCTGACTTCCACCCAACAACACTTCAAACGCAGCGCCCTGATCACCGCGCTGGTACTCGGCTTCGCTGCCCCGATGCAGTTCGCCCAAGCCGAACACCCCGCCTACAACCTGGGCGAGCCGATCATCGCACTGGTTCCCATCATCAAACAGCACGAAAAAGCGCTCAAGCTCGATGCCGCCCAGCAAGAGCAGTTTGCCCAATGGCTCAAGACCGCTCCCGCCAAACGCATGGCCGCTGAAGACAAGCTGGCCAACACCCGCCTGCAACTGCGAGCTGCGCTGTTGGATGGCATGGGCGACACCCCCGAGCGCCAAGCCCTGATCGAAGACATCGGCAAGCAGGAAGCTGCACTGGTGGCCATGCGCGCGGGCTGCGTGGACAGGATGCGCGCTCTGCTGAACGCCGAGCAGTTCAAGGAAGTGGTCGCGCTGTACAAGGCCTCGCTGCACAAAAAGCACGCGGCCAAGTAAGCGTCCCGATAAGCAACGAGGCGACCACTTTTTTTAGTGCAGCGCCTTGTACAGCGTGTGGGCGAGTTCGCGGGAGATGCCGTCCACCGTCATCAGATCGTCTTCGCTGGCGGCCTCGACGCCGCGAATACCGCCAAACCGCGCCAGCAACTTCGCGCGGCGCTTGGGGCCGATGCCGGGTATATCTTCGAGCCGCGAACCGCCCGTGCGCACCTTGGCGCGTGCGGCGCGCATGCCGGTGATGGCAAAGCGGTGCGCCTCGTCGCGAATCTGCGCCACCAGCATGAGGGCGGCGCTATCGGCGGGCAGGGTGAGCTTGGCACGGCCGTCGGCAAACACCAGCTCCTCCAGACCGACCTTGCGGCCCTCGCCTTTTTCCACGCCAACGATCACGCTGAGATCCAGCCCCAATTCGGTGAACACCTCACGCGCCATCGTTACCTGCCCGCGACCGCCATCAACCAACACCAGATCGGGCAGGCGCGCATCGGCGGGCGTTTCGCCGTCGGCAGCGGTCGCCCCCTGGGCCAGCGCCTCGGCAACACGCTTGTAACGCCGGGTGAGCACCTGGCGCATCGCGGCGTAGTCGTCTCCCGGCGTGATGTCGTTGATGCGAAACCGCCGGTATTGCGACGGCTGCATGGCATGTTCGGCGTACACCACGCAAGACGCCTGCGTGGCCTCGCCTGCGGTATGGCTGATGTCGAAGCATTCCGCGCGCAAGCCTTCGGCCTGTTCGGCGTCCAGGCCCAGCGCCTGCGCCAAGGCAAAGGTGCGCTCGCGCTGCGAGCCTTCTTCTGCGAGCAACCGCGTCAGGGCGATCTGCGCGCCTTTTTGTGCCATCTCCAGCCAATCGCGCCGCTGACCGCGCGGCTGCGTGACCTGCTGCATGCGATGCCCGGCGTGTTCGCCCAGGGCATCGAGCAATTCCGGCTCGACGGGCAGGTCGCACACCAGAACCGGCGGCGGCGCCATCTGCAGGTAATGCTGCGCAACAAAAGCCTGCAGCACCCGCTGCGCTGCCTGGCCGGGAGCGCCCTGTTCGGGGGCGATGTCATCCGCCAGATCGTCGCCCAACTCCAACGCCGCCTGAACCTGACTGGGGAAATAGGCACGGTCGCCCAGATGTCGGCCGCCGCGCACCATGGCGAGGTTGACGCAGGCCCGACCTCCCTTGAGCGCCACGGCCAGAATGTCCACGTCTTCGGCACTGCCCACTTCCATGCTTTGCTGCTGGAGCACGCCCGACAGCGCGGCGATCTGGTCGCGCAGCGCAGCCGCCTCTTCGAAACGCAGCGCGTCGGAGAGCGACTGCATCTGCAACTGCAGATCGCCCATCACCACCCCATGATCGCCGCGCAGAAAGCGCACCGCGTGCTGCACGTCGCGCGCATAGTCCGCAGCGCTGATCTTGCCCACGCAGGGCGCCGTGCAGCGGTGGATCTGGTGCAGCAGGCAGGGCCGACTGCGGTTGGAAAACACCGTGTCCTCGCAAGTGCGCAACTGAAACACCTTTTGCAGCACCGCAATGCTTTCCTTCACCGACCAGGCGTTTGGATAGGGGCCGAAGTACTGCTGCTTGCGGTCGGTCGCACCGCGGTAATACGCCACGCGCGGGTACTCGTGCGCCGTGGTGATCTGCAAATACGGGTAAGACTTGTCGTCGCGGAACAGAATGTTGTAGCGCGGATGCTGCGTCTTGATCAGGTTGTTTTCGAGCAGCAGCGCCTCGGCCTCGGTGCGGGTGACCGTGGTGTCGAGCCGATTGATGCGCGACACCATCAGCCCGATGCGCGTGCCGCCGTGATCTTTCTGGAAGTAGCTCGACACGCGCTTGCGCAGATCGCGCGCCTTGCCCACGTAAAGCAAACTGCCATCGGCCGCGAAGTAGCGATAAACCCCGGGCAGATGCGGCAACGCCGCAACCTGCGCCAGCAGCGCCGCGCTGTGCTCCGGTTGGGGAGGATCGGATGCCATGATGCTCAGTTCAGAAGGTGCAAGGCCCGCTCGAACACCGCGCGAAACATCGGAGCGGTCAAGCGGCCTGTGTTCTGGTTGTAGCGGCTGCAGTGGTAACTGTCGATCAGGATGTAGTCGCCCATGCGATGCTCGGCGGCATGGGCGAAGCGGGCCGACGATGCTTTGCGCCCCAGCGCCATGAGCACCGCATCGTGCGCTACCTTGCCCAGAGCGACGATCACCCGCAGATTCGGCATGGCCGCGATCTCTGCGACGATATAGCGATTGCAGGTGCGAATCTCCGCGGGCAAGGGCTTGTTTTCAGGCGGCAGACATTTCACCGCGTTGCTGATGCGACAACCGTGCAGTTGCAGCCCGTCGTCGGCCCGCAGCGTTGAGGGGTGATCGCCGATCCGCACGGGTACAGGCCGCGAGGCCAGACCCAGCTCGGTGAGCGTGCCGAACAGCAGCGGCCCGGCGCCATCTCCCGTGAACGGACGCCCCGAGGCATTGGCCCCCTTCAGGCCTGGCGCCAGGCCCGCGATGAGCAGCGGCGCATCCAGCGGACCCAAAGGCGGCACCGGCAGACAGGAAAAATCAGGATGATCTTGTTTGACTTGGTGTAAAAAGGCCGCTAGTCGTGGGCACAGACGACAATGCGGATCATAAAAAGACAATGAGAGGGTGTGAACAAATCCGCCATGCTCGCTCTTCGCGCCCAAACGCCCCCGCTCGGCGTTGCAAATGCGCGCCGTGCCGATGGGTACGGCTGTGCTTTGCGCCTTGATCGGGGGCGTTTGGACGCGCTGCTCGGCCACGCCGGATTCATTCACACCCTCTGAGCTCGAAAGCGGTGCGTTGTCACCTTGCATATTCATGAAAGTCCAACATCGGTGGGATTTGTTTTGCCATGTCGTCGACAACCTCGGCGATATCGGCGTGACTTGGCGACTTGCTCGGCAACTCGCCGCGGAGCACCAGCAACAGGTGCGATTATTCCTGGACGACTTCAAGGCGTTCGCCCATATTGCGCCGCAGGTCCAGCTTCGTGCTGCGGAGCAGACCCTGGCCGGGGTGCAGATTGTGCCTTGGGCCCGGCAGGCACAGGCCACGCCGGGCGATGTCGTCATCGAAATGTTCGGCTGCCGCCTGAGCGACGCCTACATAGCGCAGATCGGCAAGGCCTCACCTCCTCCCGTCTGGCTGAACCTCGAACATCTCAGCGCAGAAAAGTGGGTCGATCTGCATCACCTCAAGCCTTCGCCGCAAAGCGGCGGGCTGATGAAGTATTTCTACTACCCCGGCTTCACCGACAAATCCGGCGGTCTGCCGCGCGAATCCAGCCTGATCTCGCAGCGCGACAACTGGCAGATGCAGCCCTCGGCCAAACGCATCGCCATGCGCGCCCTCGGTCTGCCTCCTCCGCCCGACCATGCGCTCACCGTGCTGCTGTTCAGCTATGCCCGCCAGCGGCTCGATGGCTGGCTGCACACCATGGCCGCTTCCGAGCGCCCGGTGGCGCTCTGGGTCTGTCCCGGCCCGGTGATGACGGCCATCAACACCTGGCTGGACATGACGCTGCAAACCGGCCAGATCACCTCGCGCGGCAGCCTGAGCATCTACGCCCTGCCCTACATCCCGCAGCAACGTTTCGACGAACTGCTCTGGGCAGCCGACGTCTGCATCGTGCGGGGAGAAGATTCCTTCGTCCGCGCGCAATGGGCGGCCAAGCCCTTCATCTGGCACATCTACCCACAGGAAGACAGCGCCCACGACCGCAAGCTTGATGCCTTCCTCGATCTCTACCTCGAAGAGGCCGACAGCGAACTGCGCGACACCGTGGTGCATTTCTGGACCGCATGGAACCGGGGCCTCGACCTGGCGCCCGCCTGGCTGGAATTTGTGAGCAGCCTGCCCGCCTTGCAGCGCCATGCGCTCAAATGGTCGCGCAGCCTGCAAACCCGACCCGATCTGGCCAGCCAACTGGTCGATGAAGTGCAGCAGCTCGCCAGCAATCGGCCCTCTCTTGCACCCGCCCGGTAGAATGAGCGTTTATTTGAAACCCCACAGACTGTTCAATGAAGATCGCACAAGAAATCCGCGCCGGTAATGTCATCATGGTTGGCGACAACCCGATGGTGGTGCAAAAGACCGAATACAGCCGCGGCGGCCGCAATGCCGCCACGGTCAAAATGAAACTGAAGAACCTGCTCACCAGCGGCGGCACCGAAGTGGTTTACAAGGCCGACGACAAGCTCGATCCGGTCACGCTGGAGCGCAAAGAGTGCACCTACTCTTATTTCGCTGACCCGATGTATGTTTTCATGGATACGGACTACAACCAGTACGAAGTTGAAAAAGACAATTTGGGCGACAGCCTGAACTACCTCGAAGACGGCATGTCCGTCGAAGTGGTGTTCTACGACGGCAAGGCCATCTCCGTCGACATGCCCACCACCGTGGTGCGAGAGATCATCTATACCGAGCCCGCCATCAAGGGCGACACCTCGGGCAAGGTGCTCAAACCCGCCAAACTGGCCACCGGCTTCGAAGTACCCGTGCCCATCTTCGTGGCCACCGGCGACAAGATCGAGATCGACACCCGCACGGGCGAATACCGCAGCCGCGTCTGAAGCCAGATCGAGCCGATCAGCTCGCACTGACAAAGCCGCCCGAGGGCGGCTTTGTTGTTTCAAAATATCCTGACCGACGAAAACCGCTGGCGCCAGCCGTTCGGATCGAGAGCGCAGAGGCTGGCGCGCAACCCTGATCGTTCTGTCAACGTACTGAAGAAGTGCGCTCGGCATCGCCGTGCCGCGTAGAAGCACGGTGGTCAGAAAATTGCATGCGGATCAGGCCTCGGCAAATTGCTGACATACGAGCGACCTACCATTCGAGCCGCACACGGCGCACACGATTTCAATGATGAGCGTCAATTTTTCGTGGCCAGGAGGGTTTTTCAGCCCTATGTCGGCCGCGCTTCTCCCTACACTGAATCTGGATTTTTCTCATGGTCACTTCGACACCGACAGAACACAATATGGGCGCCACTCCCGCTTTTGACATGGTGTTGTTCGGCGGCACTGGCGATCTGGCCATGCGCAAGCTGCTGCCCGCGCTGTATCAGGCGCACCAATCCGGCACCTTGCATCCCGCCGGGCGCATCGTCGCACTCGGCCGGGGCACGCTGACGCTGGATGACTATCTGGCGCAGGTGCGCACCCAATCGGGCCCGCACCTCAAGGCGGATTTCAGCTCCCCGGTCTGGGCGGCATTCGCCGCCCGCATCACCTATCTCAAGCTCGACGCCGCTCACCCGGCGGACTTCGACGCCCTGGCCGGGTTGCTGGGCAAAGGCAGCGCGCATGTCACGGTCTGCTACCTCGCCACCGCGCCGTCACTGTTTGCCGACATCTGCGCGCAACTCGCCCGCGTGGGGCTCAATCATCCGGACGTGCGCGTGGTGCTGGAGAAACCCCTGGGCCACGATCTGGATTCTTCCGACGCGATCAACGCTGCGGTGGCTCAGTCATTTGCCGAGAGCCAGCTCTACCGCATCGACCACTATCTGGGCAAGGAGTCGGTGCAGAACCTCATGGCCATGCGCTTTGGCAACGTGCTGTTCGAGCCGCTGTGGCGCCGCGAGTGGGTGGACAACGTGCAGATCACCATCGCCGAAGACCTGGGCGTGGAGGGGCGCGGCGAGTTTTACGACAAAACCGGCGCGCTGCGCGACATGGTGCAGAACCACCTGCTGCAACTGCTGTGCATGGTGGCCATGGAGCCGCCGGCCAGTTTGCAGGCCGATGCCATCCGCGACGAGAAGCTCAAGGTGTTGCAGGCGCTCAAGCCCTTTGCCGAGGCCGATGTGGCCACCCGGACGGTACGCGGACAGTACCGCGCCGGCGCCATCGACGGCAAACCCGTCGTGGGCTATCTGCAAGAGCCCGACATCGAGTCGGCCAGCCGCACCGAAACTTTCGTGGCGATCAAGGCCGAGGTCGTCAACTGGCGCTGGGCCGGGGTGCCCTTCTTTCTGCGCACCGGCAAGCGGCTGCAGGAACGGCTGGCGGAAATTGTCATCAACTTCCGGGCGGTGCCGCTGTCGCTGTTTGGCGGCCCGGTCGGACTGCAGGGGGCCAACCGCCTGGTCATCCGGCTGCAGCCCGATGAGAGCATCAGCCTGCATTTTCTCGCCAAGGAACCCGGCGACGGCATGCGGCTGCACCCCACCCAGCTCGATCTGGATTTCGAGTCCACCGCGCAAAAACGCCGCGCCGATGCCTATGAGCGGCTGCTGCTCGACGTGATCCGCGGCCAGCTGGGGCTGTTCATGCGCCGCGACGAACTCACCGCCGCCTGGCGCTGGGTGGAGCCCATCCTGGACTGCTGGGAGCGTAACGGCGAGGCGCCCAAGAACTACACCGCGGGCACCTGGGGGCCGGCCGCCTCCAGCGCCCTGCTCTCGCGCGATGGCGCCTCATGGCATGAGGAACTGTGAGTGATGCTGCACCTCTGCACCACCCCGCAGGAGCAGATCGACCGATTGGTGCGCACCCTTGCCGACGCGCTGGCACAGGACATCGCCCAGCGGGGGAAGGCCGTGCTGGCGGTCTCCGGCGGGCGCTCACCCATTGCCTTGTTTCAGGCGCTGGCGCGTGCGCCGATCGACTGGCCGCGCGTCATCCTCACCTTGGTCGATGAGCGGCTGGTGCCGCCCGACCACGCCGACAGCAATGCCGCCCTGGTGCGCACCCATCTCCTGACCGGCGCCGCCGCGCAGGCCCGGTTACTTCCCCTGGTCGACGATGCGTCCGATCTGGCCGGATGCGTGGATCGTGCCAACGCCCAATTCCGCGCTCTCGCGCAACCCCTCACCGCTGCGCTGCTGGGCATGGGCGATGACGGCCACACCGCCTCGCTGTTTCCCGGCGCGGCCGAACTGCCCATCGGGCTTAGCCCAGACTATCCCCTGCCCTATCTGGCCATGACGCCGCCGCACGCCGCGCATACGCGCATCAGCCTCAGTCTGGCCGCGCTGCTCGGCGCGGGGCGGCTGCTGCTGTCGATTTCGGGGGAGACCAAACGCGCCGTCTATGCACGCGCCAGTGAACCGCCGCCCAGTCCGCACCTGCCCATTGGCTACCTCATCCAGCAGTCCAAAACGCCGTTCGACGCCTATTGGGCACCCTGATTCCGTCTGCCTGATTCCGTCTGCCTGATTCCGTCACCTTGATTCTGTCACCCTGACTCATGACGCCTACCCCCCGTTTTCCCCGCTCCAGCGGCGTGCTGCTGCACCTCACCAGTCTGCCCAGCCCGCACGGCAGCGGCGATCTCGGGCCTGCGGCCTACCACTTCATCGACTGGCTGCATTCCGCAGGACAGTCGGTCTGGCAATTCCTGCCGCTGGGCGGTATCGGTCTGGGCGGCTCGCCCTATATGAGCAGTTCGGCCTTCGCCGGCAATGTGCTGCTGATCGACCTCACCGAGTTGCACCGGCGCGGCTGGCTGGAGGCCGACGATCTCGTCGCGCAAGACGGGCTGTCGGACGAGCGCGTGCAGTTCGACCGCGTCATCCCCTTTCGCATGGAACGTCTGCGCCGGGCCGCAGCACGGTTCGAGACAAGCGCCACGCCGCAGGAGCGCGCCGACCTGACTGCCTTCCAGGCCGCGCACGCCGCCTGGCTCGACGACTATGCGCTGTTCATGGCGCTGTCCGAGCACTACGGCGAACGGCTGTGGAATACCTGGGACGCCGCGCTGGCGCAGCGTCAGCCCGAGGCGCTGCGCCGCGCACGCGCGCAGCACGCCGAGCGCATCGCCTTCTGGACCTTTACTCAGTGGTGCTTTTTCCGCCAATGGGCCGCGCTGCGCGCCTACGCCCACGGCAAAGGCGTGCGGCTGATGGGCGACATGCCGATTTTCATTGCGCTCAACAGCGCCGATGTGTGGGCCCGGCCCGACCTGTTCCAGCTCGACGCCAACGGCCATCCCACGGTCGTCGCCGGGGTGCCGCCCGATTATTTTTCCGCCACCGGACAGCGCTGGGGCAACCCGCATTACCGCTGGGCGGCGCATGAGGCTGAAGGGTTTGCCTGGTGGATCGCGCGGCTGCGCGCCACCTTCGCGCTGGTCGATTGGGTGCGCGTCGATCATTTCCGCGGTTTCGAGAGCTGCTGGGAAATTCCCGCCGACGAGCCCACGGCCATCGGCGGCCGCTGGGTGCAGACGCCCGGCGTCGCGCTGTTCGAGGCGGTGTCCAAAGCCCTCGGCCCGCTGCCCATCATTGCCGAAGATCTGGGCGTCATCACACCCGAAGTCACCGCCCTGCGGCAGCGCTTCGGCTTTCCCGGCATGCGCATCCTGCACTTCGCCTGGGGGCAGAACGATGGCGGCCACAACGCCTACCTGCCGCACAACTACGCCCACGACACCGTGGTCTATCCCGGCACGCACGACAACGACACCTCGGAGGGCTGGTGGGCGACAGCGCCCGAGGTCGTGCGCCACCATCTGCGCGACTACCTCTCCTGCGACGGCGGCGACATCGCCTGGACGCTGATCCGCGCCGCCAGCGCCAGCGTGGCCGACATCGCCCTGTTCGCCCTGCAGGACGTGCTGCGGCAGGGTGGCACGCAGCGCATGAACACGCCGGGCACGGCGCAAGGCAACTGGACCTGGCGCTTCACCTGGGATCAGGTACAACCGGGGCATGCGGCTGGCCTGCTGCGTTTCGGCCAGCTCTACAACCGCCTACCCGCCTGAACTGGAACCTCGCCATGCTGACCGAACACGACCTCGCCGACCTCGCCGCAGGCCACCACGCCGACCCTTTTGGCGTGCTCGGCATGCATCTGCGCGGCGCCACGCTGTGGGTGAACGCCGTACTGCCCGGCGCGCTGGGCGTGGAGGTGATCGAGCGCGCCAGCGGCGAGCCGGTCGCCGCGCTGGAACGCCAGGACGACACCGCGGTATTCAGCGCCCGCATGGGCCGCCGCCGCAAGCCCTTCGACTATGTGCTGCGGGTCACCTGGCAGCCCTTGCAGCCGGGCGACCCGAACTGGATTGCCGACCTCGAAGACCCCTACCACTTTCCGCAGGTGCTGGGCGAGACCGACGCCTGGCTGCTGGCCGAAGGCACGCATCTGCGTCCCTACGAATGTCTGGGCGCGCATCCGGGCGAGATGCTGGGCGTGGCAGGCACGCGCTTTGCGGTGTGGGCGCCGAATGCGCGGCGCGTTTCGGTGATCGGCGATTTCAACGGCTGGGACGGCCGCCGCCACCCCATGCGGCTGCGGCGCGAATGCGGCGTGTGGGAGCTGTTCCTCCCCGGCGTGGGCCAGGGCGCTCTTTACAAGTTCGAGATCCTCACCCAGCATGGCCAGACTCTGCAGAAGGCCGACCCGCTGGCCTTCCGCGCCGAACTTCGGCCCAACACCGCCAGCATCGTGCAAGGCCTGCCGCCGCTGCATTCGCAGCGCCCCGGCATGGCGCAGGCCAATGGTTTTGAGGCGCCCATCAGCATTTACGAGGTGCATCTGGGCTCGTGGCGCAAGGCCGAGGGCTGGCGCTGGCTGAGCTACCGCGAACTGGCCGACACCCTGGTGCCCTACGCCCGCGACCTGGGCTTCACGCATCTCGAATTGCTGCCCATCACCGAGCACCCGTTCGATGGCTCCTGGGGCTATCAGCCCATCAGCCTGTATGCGCCCACCGCGCGCTTCGGCACGCCCGAAGACTTTCAGTATTTCGTCGATGCCGCGCACGACGCCGGTCTGGGCGTGATTCTCGACTGGGTGCCCGCGCACTTTCCGTCCGACCCGCACGGCCTGGCCAATTTCGACGGCACGCATCTGTACGAATACGCCGATCCGAAGGAGGGCTTCCATCACGACTGGAACACCCTGATCTACAACTTCGGCCGCACCGAGGTGCGCAACTATCTGGTGGCCAATGCTCTTTACTGGCTGGAGCGCTTCAACATCGACGGCCTGCGCGTGGATGCCGTGGCCTCCATGCTCTACCGTGATTACAGCCGCCCCGCCGGGCAGTGGGTGCCCAACAAGTTCGGCGGACGCGAAAACCTCGAAGCCATCGACTTCCTGCGCCGCATGAACCACACCGTCGGCGTGCAGCGGCCGGGCGCCATCACCCTCGCGGAAGAATCCACCGCCTTTCCCGGCGTCAGCCGCCCGCCGAGTGACGACCTGCAAGGCGGCGGCCTGGGCTTTCACTACAAGTGGAATATGGGCTGGATGCACGACAGCCTGAGCTACATCCGCCGCGATCCGGTGCACCGCAAGTACCACCACAACGAGCTGACCTTCAGCATGATGTACGCCTATGACGAGAACTTCGTGCTGCCGCTCTCGCACGACGAAGTGGTGCATGGCAAAGGCTCGCTGCTCGCCAAGATGCCGGGCGACCGCTGGCAGCAGTTCGCCAATCTGCGCGCCTATCTCGGCTATATGTTCAGCCATCCCGGCAAGAAGCTGCTGTTCATGGGTGACGAGTTCGCGCAGGCTTCGGAATGGCAGTCCGACACCAGCCTCGACTGGGACGCCTTGCTCAGCGCGCCCAACCAGGGAGTGCAAAGGCTGGTGCGCGATCTCAACCTCACCTACCGCGCCCACCCGGCGCTGCATCAGCTCGACCATCACCCGGGCGGCTTCACCTGGATCACCTACGACGACGCCACGCAATCGGTGCTGGCCTACGAGCGCGGCGCACGTGAAGGCAGCCGCTTCGTCGTGCTGTGCAACTTCACCCCCACCCCGCGCCACGACTACCGCATCGGCGTGCCGCAAGGCGGGCGCTGGGAGTCGCTGATCAATACCGACGATGCCGTGTACGACGGCTCCGGCCTGCCGCTGGCCCTGCGCGAGGCCGAGGCCCAGCCCTCACACGGCCGCCCGTTCTCGCTGCAACTCAGTTTGCCGCCGCTGGCCTGCGTCATCCTGCGACCGGCGCCCTGAACCAGGAGCGAATCATGAGCACGCAACGCCGCCGGGCAAAGCACCCCGTCAAATCCGCCCCCCTCGGGCTGCAAGCCGCACGGGTTGCGACCCTGGGCGCGCAACTGCATGCCGACGGCGTGCACTTTGCCTTGGCTGCGCCGCATGCGCAGGCGGTGGAGCTTTGTCTGTTCGCCCCGGACGGGCAGACCGAAGTCGCCCGCCTGCCCCTGCACGCGCAACGCGACGGCATCTGGCAAGGCGTGCTGGCCGCAGAATCCGGCGGCGTCGAAGGGCTGATCTACGGCTGGCGGGTGCACGGCCCGTGGGCGCCCAAAGAAGGCCACCGCTTCAACCCGGCCAAGCTGCTGCTCGACCCCAGCGTCCGCGAAGTCGTCGGCCACTACGACGGCAGCGACGTGCACATCGGCCACGATCCGGCCCACCCCGACCGTCCCGACCCGCGAGACAACGCCGCCACCGCACTCAAGGCCCGCGTGGTCGCCGACCTGCCCCCTTTGGCCCAGCCCCGCCCCGCCATCGACCCGGCGCAGCGCGTCATCTACGAATTGCACGTCAAGGGTTTCACCGCCCAGCACCCAGACGTGCCCCCCGCCCTGCGCGGCAGCTACGCCGGGCTGGCGCATCCGGCCAGCATCGACTACCTCAAGGCGCTGGGCGTCACCACCGTCAGCCTGCTGCCCATCGCCTTCCGCGCCGACGAAGCCCGGCTGCTGCAGATGGGCCTGAGCAATTACTGGGGCTACACGCCCATTGCCTGGGCCGCGCCCGAAACCCGGCTGTGGAGCGGCGCCGAGGGCAGCACGCCGCGCAGCGAATTCCGCGCCCTGGTCGAAGCTTTGCACGGCGCCGGGCTGGAGGTGATTCTCGACGTGGTCTACAACCACACCGCCGAACTCGATCCGCACACCGGCCCCACCCTGTCGATGCGCGGCATCGACAACGCGCTCTACTACCACCGCAACCCGCAAGAGCCCGAGCGCACGCTCGACTGGACGGGCTGCGGCAACAGCGTCAATCTCAACGAGCCGCTGGTGCTGCGCGTGGCCATGGACAGCCTGCGCCGCTGGGTGAACGAGTTTGGCGTGGACGGCTTTCGCTTCGATCTGGCCAGCACCCTGGCGCGCGGCACGGCGCGGGTGCAATACGACTTCCAGCCCGACGGCGCTTTTCTCAGCGCCCTCTCGCAAGACCCGGTGCTATGCAACTGCCTGCTCGTCGCCGAGCCCTGGGATCTGGGGCTGGGCGGCTACCGCCTGGGCGGCTTTCCGCCCGGCTGGCTGGAGTGGAACGACCGCTTCCGCGACACCCAGCGCGGTTTCTGGCTGCAGCATCAAAACGCGCCCAGCGAGTTCGCCACCCGGCTGGCGGGGTCGAGCGATGTGTTCCGCCCGGCGCTGCGCGGTGCGCACAGCAGCGTGAACTTCATCACCGCACACGACGGCTTCACCCTGCGCGACCTGGTCAGCTACGCCCACCGCCACAACCAGGCCAACGGCGAAGGCAACCGCGACGGCCACGGCCACAACCTCAGCATCAACAACGGCGTCGAAGGGCCCACGCAATCGGCCGACATCCTCGCCGCCCGCGCCCGGCAAAGCCGCGCCCTGCTGACGGTGCTGCTGCTCGCACTGGGTACGCCCATGCTGCTGGCGGGCGACGAACTCGGTCACACCCAGCGCGGCAACAACAACGCTTACTGTCAGGACAACCCGATCTCCTGGATCGACTGGGCGCAGGCCGATTCTGCCCTGCGCGACTTCGTGCGCGGCGCGCTGGCGTTGCGGCGGAGTCTCCCGCTGCTGCAAAGCCACGCCTGGTGGGCGCCGGTGGCCACCGCATCCCAGCCCGGCGCGGTGTGGTACCGGGCCGACGGCCATCCGATGGAACAGGCCGACTGGACGCTCGACGACCACGGCGCACTCATGGTTCTGCTGAGCCCCCCCGGAGTCGAGTTGCACTCGCCCCTCCCTCCAGGGGAAACAAGAAAAACTGGGGCAATGCGGCATTTTCTGGAAAGCTCTGCATCCCAGCAGGTTCTGATTCTGATCAATGCTGAGGGACAAGAAGCCTCTTTCACCCTCAGGCCGGGGGCGTGGCTGCTTAGACTGTCCACAGACAACGGTTTTGTCGCTTTGCCCGGCGACAATGAGGCTCAGGACAAAGCCCAGCGGCTGCAAGCTCACCAAACGCTGCCGCCCACCAGCCTGTGGATCGCCACGCTGGAGGGCGCCGCGCCGCACACCCCAGGAGACCTTTCAGCATGAAACTCGTCACCCGCCCTGCCACGCCCTTCGAAGGCCAGCGCCCCGGCACTTCAGGGCTGCGCAAAAAAGTCAGCGTGTTCCAGCAACCCGGCTATCTCGAAAACTTTGTGCAGGCCTTGTTCAACGTGCTGGGTGACGCCAGCGGCAAGACCCTGGTGGTGGGCGGTGACGGGCGCTACTACAACCGCGTCGCCATCCAGACCATTCTGCGCATGGCCGCGGCGCACGGCTACGCGCGGGTGCTGGTGGGGCAAGGCGGCATTCTCTCCACCCCGGCGATGAGCGCGGTCATCCGCCGCCGGGCGGCCAGCGGCGGCATCGTGCTCTCGGCCAGCCACAACCCCGGCGGGCCGCAGGGCGACTTCGGCATCAAATACAACATCGCCAATGGCGGCCCCGCGCCCGAATCGGTCACCGAAGCCATCTACCTGCGCTCGCGCGAAGTGCATGAAATCCACACGGTCGACAGCCCCGACCTGCCGCTGGACGCGCTCGGCGCCCACACCCTGCTGGGCACGCAGATCGAGATCATCGACCCCGTAGCCGACTATTGCGCGGTGCAGCGCGAACTGTTCGATTTCGACGCCATTCGCGCCCTGTTCGCCCGCGGCTTCCGCCTGCGACTCGACACCATGTGGGCCGTGGGCGGCCCCTATGCCCAAGCCCTGCTCGAAGGCGAACTCGGCGCACCCAAGGGCACCGTGGTCAACGCCGAACCACGCGAAGACTTCGGCGATCTGCACCCCGACCCCAACCCGGTCAACGCCACCGATCTGATCGACCACATGGCTGCCGCCGACGCCCCCGACATGGGCGCCGCAACCGACGGCGATGCCGACCGGAACATGATCGTTGGCCGCCACTTCGTGGTCTCGCCTTCCGATAGCCTGGCGGTGCTGGCGGCGCACGCCACCCGCATTCCGGGTTACGCGGCGGGTCTGGCCGGCGTGGCTCGCTCCATGCCCACGTCCACCGCCGTCGATCGTGTTGCCGCCTCGCTGGGCGTGGCCTGCTACGAGACCCCCACCGGCTGGAAGTTTTTCGGCAATCTGCTCGATGCCGGCAAAGTCACCCTCTGCGGTGAAGAAAGCTACGGCACCGGCTCGAACCACATCCGCGAAAAGGACGGCCTATGGGCCGTGCTGTTCTGGCTCAATCTCATCGCGGTCAGCGGCAAGTCGGTGGAACAACTGGTACGCGAACTGTGGGCCCAGCATGGTCGCTGTGTGTATTCGCGCCACGATTACGAGGGCATCCCCACCGAACAGGCCGACGCGCTGATGCACGACCTGCGCGCCGCCCTGCCCAGCCTTCCTGGCCAGGTTCTCGCGGGCGAGCCCGTCGCCCTGGCCGACGACTTCGCCTACACCGACCCCACCGACGGCAGCGTCAGCAGCAAACAAGGCGTGCGCATCATTTTGCAAAGCGGCTCGCGCGTGGTGTTCCGCCTCTCGGGCACGGGCACCGAAGGCGCAACGCTGCGCATCTACCTCGAGCGCCACGAGCCCGACCCGGCACGCCACGATCTGCCGGCGCAGGAAGCGCTCGCCCCGCTCATCGCCCTGGCCGAGCAAGTCGCCCGGGTGCGCCACTGGACGGGCATGGACACCCCCAGCGTGATGACCTGACACTCAGTTTGCCTTCGAGCTTCACCCCTAAAACACACAGGAGACCTGCCATGAATCAGAACCGTCCGGTGCAGCCGATGACCCCGCAAGACCGTCAGACCCAACCCCACATGCTGGTGCGCCGCTCCATCGCCCTGGTGCTGGCCGGCGGACGCGGCTCGCGGCTCAAGCAACTCACCGACAAGCGCGCCAAGCCCGCGGTGTATTTCGGCGGCAAGTTCCGCATCATCGATTTCGCGCTGTCGAACTGCGTCAATTCGGGCATTCGGCGCATCGGCGTGATCACCCAATACAAATCGCACTCGCTGCTGCGCCACCTGCAGCGCGGCTGGAGCTTTTTGCGCGCCGAGCTCAACGAAATGGTCGATCTGCTCCCCGCGCAGCAACGGGTGGATGAAGAACACTGGTACCGCGGCACCGGCGACGCGGTCTACCAGAACATCGACATCATCCAGTCGAGCAAGCCCGAATATGTGGTGGTTCTGGCCGGCGATCACGTTTACAAGATGGACTACTCCATCATGCTGCAAGACCATGCGATGAGTGGCGCGGAGGTCACTGTGGGCTGCATCGAAGTGCCGCGCGACGAGGCCAGCGCCTTCGGCGTCATGGCCATCGACGCCAGCCGCAAGATCGTCGAGTTCATCGAAAAACCCGCTGCCCCCCCCGCCATCCCGGGCAACGAGCAAGTGTCGCTGGCCAGCATGGGCATCTACATCTTCAACGCCAGCGCGCTCTACCGCATGCTGAGCGAAGACATGGCCGACGCAGCCTCCTCGCACGACTTCGGCAAAGACATCATCCCCAAAGCGGTGCGCGAAGGCACGGCGCACGCGCACCCCTTCTCGATGTCGTGCGTGCAGGGCGGGCAGCAAAGCCAGCCCTACTGGCGCGACGTCGGCACGCTCGACGCCTTCTGGGCCGCCAACCTCGACCTGGCCTCCGTCACCCCCGAGCTCAACCTCTACGACACCGAATGGCCGATCTGGACCAGCCAGCGCCAGCTCCCTCCCGCCAAGTTCGTGCAAGACCACAACGGCAGCCACGGCAAGACCATCAACATGATGGTCTCAGGCGGATGCATTCTCTCGGGCTCCTCGGTCAGCAACTCGGTGCTGTTCTCCAATGTGCGGGTGCACTCGTTCTGCACCATCAACGAGTGCGTGCTGTTGCCCGATGTGCTCGTCAACCGCGCCTGCCGCCTGAACAAGGTCATTCTCGACCGCGGCTGCGTGCTGCCCGATGGCATGGTGATCGGCGAAGACCCGATACTCGACGCCAAACGCTTCGAGCGCACGAGCAACGGCGTGGTGCTGGTGACCAAAAAGATGCTGCGCGCCCTCGGCGAGACCGAGCTGAACGAGGAAGACGATGACTGAGGCCTTGCGCGTACTGCAGGTCAGCGCCGAAATCTTCCCCCTGCTCAAGACCGGCGGCCTGGCCGACATCGCCGGCGCCCTGCCCGCGGCGCTGGCCACGGCCGGTTGCGACACGCGCGTGCTGCTGCCCGGTTTTCCCGCCATCCGCGCCGGTTTGGCGAGCGGCGAAACCGTCGGCCAGTTCACCCTGCCCTGGGGCGAGACCGTCGCCGTGCTGCTCGGCACGCTAGCCGCCGTACCAGGCGCCGCGGGCCGCCCGGTACACGCCTATGTGCTCGACGCTCCCAGCCTGTACAACCGCCCGGGCAACCCCTACGAAGACGCGCAGCGCCGTCCCTATGCCGACAATCATCGTCGTTTCGCCGCGCTGGGCTGGGCGGCAGCACGACTGGCGCGCGGCCTCGATGCCGCCTGGGAGCCGCACCTCGTGCACGGCCACGACTGGCATGCCGGCCTGACAGCAGCCTGCCTGAAATTCAGCGCGGGCAAGCCGACGCCGTGCATCTATACCGTGCACAACCTGGCCTACCAGGGCATTTTTCCGGCGGACGTGATGGGCGATCTCGGCCTGCCCGCTGGCGCGTTTCAGGTTGAGGGTCTGGAATTTCATGGCCAGGTCTCGTTCATGAAGGCCGGTCTGTTTTACGCCGACAAGATCACCACGGTCAGCCCCAGCTATGCGCGCGAAATCCAGACGCCCGAACAGGGCTTCGGCCTCGACGGGCTGCTGCGCACCCGGCGCAACGACCTCAGCGGCATACTCAACGCGGTGGATGCGTCCGTGTGGAATCCCACGACCGACGCCCACATTCCGCGGCACTACAGCGCCGAAAGTCTCGCGGGCAAGTCACGCTGCAAGGCCGCATTGCAAGAAGAAGCCGGGCTGAACCCCAGTAAAAACACGCCCCTTTTCACCGTGGTCAGCCGCCTGACCGAGCAGAAGGGTCTCAACCTCGTACTCGCCGCCATCGACACCCTGGTTGAAGGCGGCGGGCAGTTGCTGGTCTTGGGCAGTGGCGACCACGAACTGGAAACGGCCTTCGGCCACGCGGCACAGCGTCATGCAGGCAGCGTGGCCCTGCGCGTCGGCTATGACGAAGCCTATGCCCACCGCATTTTTGCCGGCAGCGACATCACCCTCGTGCCTTCCCGCTTCGAGCCCTGCGGCCTCACCCAGATGTACGGCCTGCTCTACGGCAGCCTGCCGCTGGTGCGCGCCGTAGGCGGTCTGGCCGACACCGTGGTCGACGCCGACCTCGCCACGCTCGACGACGGCACGGCCACGGGCATTGTTTTTGCTAGCTTTTCCGAGGCGGATTGCCGCCACGCGGTACGGCGTGCGCTGGCCCTCTATCGCCAGCCGCGCGCATGGTCGCGGGTGCGGCAAACCGGCATGCATCAAGACTTCAGCTGGACGCAGGCGGCCCGGCAATACCGAGCGGTCTACCAGGTTGCCCTCCCGAATTTTTCTCGCGCTCTCACATGACCCCCGAACCCAAACCGCCCCTCCCCGAAGCCGCCTCGGTCCCCTTCGTTCACGACACGCCGCCCCATGACGTGCAGGCGCTCAAGCGCGCGATCTCCAACAAGCTGATGTTCCAGATCGGCAAAGACCCGCGCTCGGCGCAGCCGATCGACTGGCTGCACGCCGCGTCTTACGCCGTGCGCGACCTGATGGTGGAGCACTGGTTCGACACCACCCACGCCCGCAATGTGCAAGATGCCAAGCAGGTCTATTACATGTCGATGGAATTTCTCATCGGCCGCGCCTTCAGCAACGCGCTGATCGCCCTCGAACTCACCGCGCCGCTGCGTGCCGCGCTGGCCGAGCTTGGCGTCGATATGGACGCCATCGCCGACCTGGAGCCCGACGCCGCCCTGGGCAACGGCGGCCTGGGCCGGCTGGCCGCCTGTTTTCTCGACAGCATGGCCACGTTGGGCATTCCCGGCTACGGCTACGGCATCCGCTACGACTACGGCATGTTCCGCCAGACCATCGTCGATGGCCGCCAGGTGGAAACGCCAGACTACTGGCTGACCGCCGGCAATCCGTGGGAGTTTCCGCGCCCCGAAGTGGTGTACCGCGTGCAGTTCGGCGGTCACGTGATCAAAGAGGGCGACCGCGCCCGCTGGGTAGACACACACGATGTCGAGGCCATGGCGTACGACACCATCATTCCCGGCTACGACACCACCACGACCAACACCCTTCGTCTGTGGTCGGCCAAGGCTACCAAAGAGATCGATCTGGGTGCCTTCAACCGCGGCGACTACTTCGGCGCGGTCGAGCAGAAAAACCATTCCGAAAACGTCTCACGCGTGCTCTACCCCGACGACTCGACCGACGCCGGGCGCGAACTGCGGTTGCATCAGGAATACTTTTTCTGCAGCGCCAGCGTGCAAGATTTGATGCGCCGCTACCTGCAGACGCACGCCACCTTCGACCAGTTCGCCGACAAGGTGTCCATCCACCTCAACGACACCCATCCGGTGCTCGCCATTCCAGAACTGATGCGCCTGTTTCTCGACGTGCATCACCTGCCGTTCAACGATGCCTGGCGCATCTGTCAGGGCGTGTTCTCCTACACCAACCACACCCTGATGTCGGAAGCGCTTGAAACCTGGCCGATCGATATGCTGGGGCGCGTATTGCCCCGCCACCTGCAGATCATCCTCGACATCAACGCCTACTTCCTCACGCGGCTGACTCAGAAGCACGGGCACGACGTCAACCTCATGCGCCATGTGTCGTTGGTGAATGAGTCGGGCTCGCGCGCCATCCGCATGGCCTACCTCGCCGTGATCGCCAGCCATTCGGTGAACGGCGTGTCGGCGCTGCACTCCGAACTGATGCAGCAGTCTATCTTTGCCGACTTCGCCAAGATCTGGCCCGCCCGCTTCAACAACAAGACCAACGGCATCACCCAGCGCCGCTGGCTGGCGCTGGCCAATCCGCCTCTGGCCGCGCTGCTCGATAAAACCATCGGCACGCATTGGCGCCGCGACCTGTCCGATCTGTCCAAGCTGCGCCCGCTGCTCGGCAGCTCAGACCTCGTCAAAGAGTTCCAGAGCGCCAAACGCAGCAACAAGGCGCGTTTCGCCGCGTGGCTGAAGGCGCATCACAACATGACCATTCCGGTCGATGCGTTGTACGACGTGCAGGTCAAGCGCATCCACGAGTACAAGCGGCAGTTGCTCAATGTGCTGCACGTCATCACCCGCTACCTGCGGATCCTCGAACAACCGGGCAGCGTCACCGTGCCGCGTGTGGTCATCTTCGCCGGCAAGGCGGCGTCGGCCTATCACATGGCCAAGCTCATCATCCAGCTCATCAACGATGTCGCCAAAACCATCAACAACGATGACCGTGTGGGCGATCTGCTCAAAGTCGTGTTCGTGCCCAACTACAGCGTGAGTGCGGCCGAAGTCATCATTCCCGCGGCCGACCTGTCTGAGCAAATTTCCACCGCGGGCACTGAGGCCTCGGGCACCGGCAATATGAAGCTGGCGCTCAACGGCGCGCTGACCATCGGCACCCTCGACGGCGCCAATGTCGAAATCCAGGAGAACGTCGGCGCCGACAACATTTTCATCTTCGGCCTGACCGCGGGCGAAGTGACCGATCTGCGCATGACCGGCTACCAGCCCAACGCCATCGCCAGCGCCAACCCCGAGCTGGCCCGCGTGCTCGAAACCCTGCGCGACGGCCGCTTCAGTCCGGAAGAACCGCATCGCTATCAGAGCATCTACGACCTGCTGGTCAACTGGGGCGACCACTACATGCTGCTGGCCGACTACGCCAGCTATATCGCGGCACAGGGCAAGGTCGATGCGCTCTACCGCAAGCCTGATGAATGGGCGAAAAAGGCGCTGACCAATGTGGCCGGCATGGGCCCGTTCTCCTCCGACCGCACCATTGCCGAGTACGCCGAGCAGATCTGGCACGCCAAGCCCTTGCTAAGCTAAGCCCCGTCAGCTCACCTCTGTGTCCATCGTTTGCTTTTCGTCCGACTCAATCTGCCCGCCGAACCTCATGCCCACACCCAAGACCATCGACACCGCCGGCCTGCGGCTGGAGTTCACCCGCCACGGCGAGCAGGCGCTCGCCACGGCGCTCAAAACCCTCGCCGCCCTGCCCAACAAGGCGGAAGACCTGGTGAGCAAGACGGTACTCAACGGCAGCGAAAACCGTCCCGCTTGGCATGTGCTGTCCCGGCTGGGCGCCAAGGGGCTCGACGCGCCCTCGCAGGCCGCTGCCGATTTTCTGCAAGCCGAGTTCACCCGCATGGCCGACTGGGTGGACCAGCGGGTGGAAGAAGCCGGAGCGGAAGGGCTCGACATCATTCACCTCGGGGCCGGCGGCTCCGAAACCCCCATGCTCGCGCTGCACACCGCCCTCTCGGTGCTGCAGACTCCGCGTTGCCGCGTGCACTGGGTCGCCAACCTCGACGGCGCCACGATCGACGCCGCGCTGGCAGCAGCCAAGCCCGAGCGCAGTTGGATCATCATCAACAGCAAGTCGTTCCGCACCCAGGAAGTCATGCGCAACGCCGACATCGCCCTGCGCTGGTTGGGCGACGGCATCGGCGCCGACAAGGCGCGCGAGCGCATGGTTGCGCTCACCGCCAATGCCGAACTGGCGCTGCAGCGCTTCGGCTTGCCCGCTGATCAGATCTTCCGGTCGCTGCCGGAAATCGGCGGGCGCTTCTCGCTGTGGAGCGCCCACGGCATGGTGCTGCTGCTCGCCTTCGGCCGTGAAACCGTGACCCAGCTGCACGCCGGGGCGCACGACATGGATCAGCACTTCCTCAGCACCCCGCTGGAAAACAGCGCCCCGGGGCTGATGGCTGGCCTGTCCCACGCCTACCGCGTGCGCTTTGGCCTGCCCCTGCTCTCCATTGGCCTGTATGGCGATGCGTTCTCGCGCATGCCGCTGTACCTGCAACAACTGCTCATGGAATCGCTGGGCAAATCCACCAGCGCCGACGGCGTGCAGCCCGTCCACGTCAGCGGCCCCGCTGTCATCAGTGGCGTGGGCACCCCCGTGCAGCACACCTATTTTCAACTGCTGCACCAGGCCGCCGTCCCCGTATTCCACGAAATCGTCGCCGTGGCCCATCCCTGGCACAAACACCTGCGCGAACACATGGCACTGCTGGCCAACGCGCTGGGCCAGGCCGACGCACTGTGGAACGGCAAAGATGCCTCAAGCTGGCAAACCGAACTCATGGCCCAAGGCATGTCGCCCGAAGCCGCCGCCCGCGCCGCGCATCACCGCGCCTGCCCCGGTGGCCGCCCGTCCACCTTCATCTGGATGGAGCGCTTGAGCGCCTACCACCTTGGCGCCCTGCTGGCCCTGTATGAACACCGCACCGTCGTGGAAGGCTGGCTCTACGGCATCAACCCCTTCGACCAATGGGGCGTCGAACTCGGCAAGACCCTGGCCACCAAGATCGAAAACGCCCTACTGTCACAAAACGCACAAGGCCTAAGCCCAGAAACCGCCGCCTCGCTCGACTACCTGCGCACGCACAGCAACTGATCGCAGCCACGTGCGCTGCACCCGAGCAAGTTGAGAATCCGGTCTGAAAAGTGGCCTGCCCGACTGGATTCGAACCAGTGGCCTACGGCTTAGAAGGCCGTTGCTCTATCCAGCTGAGCTACGGGCAGATGGCTCAGGATCGGTGCCGATGCCTTGGGTCGAAACTCCTGAAGTGGCATCGCCCAAACTCCGGCGGTGCCACCCTGTCGGGTGGTCGGGGCGAGAGGATTCGAACCTCCGACCCTCTGCTCCCAAAGCAGATGCGCTACCAGACTGCGCTACGCCCCGACGAAGCTCGCCATTCTACTGGGTGATTTCTCCCGGGTCGGGTTCGGCCTGGGCCAATGCCCAGCGGACATGCTCTTGCAGCAGCGGGCTGGCAAGCGGGAGTGCGCTGTGCAGCGCTTGGATGGCAGCCTGGCACCAGGCTGTCTCGCGATTCACACGTAGGCCGTTGCCCAAGGCAACGGCCAGGTTGCGCTGCCAGCGCTCGAAGCCGATGCGGCGAATCGGGCTGCCCTCGGTGCGTTGCTCGAACTGGGCTTCGTTCCAATTCCACAGGTCGAGCAGCTGGGTTTGGTCAAAACCGTGGCGGGGATCGAAATCGGGCAAGGGGCTGCGCTGGGCATAACGATTCCAGGGGCAGATCAGCTGGCAGTCGTCGCATCCGTAGATGCGGTTGCCGATCAGCGGACGCAGTTCCAGGGGAATCGGCCCTGCGTGTTCGATGGTCAGGTAGGAAATGCAGCGCCGTGCATCGAGTTGTTCCGGGCCAAGAATGGCCTGCGTTGGGCAGATGTCGATGCATTTGCGGCAGGTGCCGCAGTGGGCACTCGCGGGGGCATCTACCGGGAGGGGCAGGCCGATGAATATTTCTCCCAGAAAGAACATCGATCCGCTTTCGCGCTGCAGCAGCAGGGTGTGTTTGCCGCGCCAGCCGAGCCCGGCACGCGCCGCCAGCTCCACTTCCAGCACGGGGGCGGAGTCGGTGAACACGCGGACCACGCGCGGGTCGATCTGGGCAGCAATGTGATCGACCAGTTGCTGCAGCTTGCGCCTGAGCACCTTGTGATAGTCGCGCCCTCTGGCATAGACGGAGATCGTGGCCGCTTCGGGTTGCGCCAGCCTTTGCCATTCCGCCTCGCGCCAGTTGGCCGGGCTTGCGCGCGGGAGATAGTCCAGGCGGGCGGTGATGACGCGCAGCGTGCCGGGCACCAGTTCGGCGGGGCGGGCGCGCTTGAGACCGTGTCGCTGCATGTAGTCCATGCTGCCGTGATGTCCAGCGGCCAGCCAATCGAGCAGGGGCTCCTCGGCCGAGCGTAGATCGACCCCGGTGATGCCGATTTGCGAAAATCCCAGCGCACGCCCCTGCTGTTTGATGTCTTGCGCCAGCGCGCGCAGACGCTCGGGCGATGTGCTGAGTTGCTCCATCCGCGCCATTCTAGAAATCTATCCATGCCCCCTGCCGCCATGCCCCTGCTGCTTGCCAACGAACACGACACCGAGGCGCTGGCGCAAGCCGTGGCTTTGGCGTGGACGCAACACCCAACGCCCCGCCTGCTGATCACCCTCGACGGCGATCTCGGCGCAGGGAAAACCACCTTTGCACGCGCTTTTTTGCGTGCTCTGGGCGTGCAGGGACGCATCAAAAGTCCCAGTTTCAGCCTGCTGGAAGAGTACACCCTTGACATTCCGGACCTACAATTCAAGGGAACTCTTCGGACCTCGGCCTATCACATTGATCTTTATCGCTTTTCAGACCCGCAAGAGTGGGACGATTCTGGACTGCGCGATGTCGTGGGCGGGCCGGGGGTCAGTCTGGTCGAGTGGCCGCAGCGCGCGCAGGGTTTGCTGCCCGCTGCCGACTTGAGCGTGCACCTCGAACCGCTGGGTGAACAGCGCCAGTGCACCTTGCAGGCTGGGACTGAACTGGGACAGCGTTTGTTTCGCGCCTTGCCGGAGGGTTTGAAGTCCGGTTGATGCCGTGGGTGGGCTGCTGCTCCCCCGGCTTTTGAGCAGGAGCCTGAACATGATGACCTCACCGCGCCGGCGTTTTCTCGTGCAATCGTCCAGCCTCGTGCTGCTGCTGACGGCCCCCATGATTGCGCGGGGCGCCACATTGATGTCCATCCGCGTCTGGCCGGCGCCCGAATACACCCGGCTGACGCTGGAGTCGGACGGCGCCCTGAGCGCAACCCATCAGGTCTTGAGCGATCCGCCGCGACTCGTGGTGGACATTCAGGGCCTGCAGCTCGACAACCAGTTGCGCGATCTGGCAGGCAAAGTGAAGGCGGACGATCCCTTCATCAAAGACGTGCGCGTGGGCCAGTTCAAGCCGGACGTGGTGCGCCTGGTCATCGACTTGAAACAGGCGGTCAAACCGCAGGTCTTCAGCCTGCTGCCGGTTGCAGCCTATCAAAACCGGCTGGTCTTCGATCTTTATCCTGCCCATTCAGGCGACCGGTTGATGACCTTTATGCAACAGCAAGAGGCGCTCGACCGCGAACACCAGCTCGGTGCCGGTTCCAATACGCCGCCGCAAACCCTCGCCCAGGCCCAGCCGCAACAGCCGGATTCGCTTGGCGACTGGATACGCCAGCACCGCAGCGAACTCGACAGCCAGCAGGCCGGACAGCCGCAGCAGTTCGCCCGCGCCGATACGCCGCCCCCGGCGCAACGCCCCGACCCCGTGCGCCGCGACCGCCGCAACTTTCGCAGCGTACTGCTGGCCATCGACCCCGGTCATGGCGGCGAAGACCCCGGCGCCACGGGCCCCAGCGGGGTGCACGAGAAGGATGTGGTGCTGCTCATCGCCCGCCACCTCCGCGATCTGGCCATGAACACGCCGCACATGCGGGTGATGATGACGCGCGACAGCGACTACTTCGTGCCGCTGTGGACGCGGGTGGAGAAGGCGCAATCGGCCAACGCCGACCTGTTCACCTCCATCCATGCCGATGGCTGGTTCACGCCCGAGGCGCGCGGCGCTTCGGTGTATTGCCTGTCCGATGGCGGCGCGTCCAGCGTGGAGGCGCGGCTGATGGCGCAACGCGAGAACGCGGCCGACGCCATTGGCGGCATCGACATCAACTCGCGCAGCTATCAAGTGGCGAAGGTGCTGCTCGACATGTCCACCACCGCCAAGATCAATGCCAGCCTGAAAATGGCCCGACCCACTCTGGGCAAGATGGGAGAACTGGTGCATCTGCATTCCAAGCAAGTGCAGCAGGCGGGATTCGCCGTGCTGAAGTCGCCCAGCATTCCTTCGATGTTGGTGGAAACCGCCTTCATCAGCAACCCGGAAGAAGAGGCGCGGCTGCAAACCCCGGCTTATCGCAAGCAAATCGCGCGCGCCATTTTTGAAGGCTTGCGTGCCTACCTCGACACCAATCCGCCCCTGGCCCGCCGCCGCATTCTGACCTGAATCTGGCCCACGGCGCCCTTGATTTCAGAGCGCCAACCCGAGCTGCCCGCGGCTGATGATCACGCCGTCTTCATCGGCGTAGAGCCATTCGCCGGGGCGCACGATCACGTCCTGAATGTTCACCACCGCATCGACCATGCCTTTGCCGTGTTTTTCCGGCGGAGCGGGCATGGACGCCAGCGCCAGCACGCCGATAGGTACCTGCAGAATTTCATGCACATCGCGCACGCAACCGTTGACCAGCACCCCGGCCCAGCCGTTCTGGCTGGCCAGCGCAGCGAGGTTGCCGCCCAGCAGCGCGCGCTTCATCGAAGCGGCGCCATCCACCACCAGCACCCGGGCCATGCCGGCCGACTCCAGGGTGGCGCGCACCAAGGCGTTGTCGTCGTGACATTGCACCGTGGCGATCTGGCCGCGAAAGCGGCTGATCTTGCCAAAGGAGCGGAAAACCGGCGGCAGCACCCGCAGCGCAGCGCTATGCAGGGCATCGCGGTGCGCATCGCACAGATCACAGGTTGAAAACAAGGCGTGCATGTCCATTCCTCCAGATGCATTCTCAATTTCTGCAAACATTGAAGCAGAGCCCCGTTGCCAGAGGGCTGAGTCAGGTCAAGTCCTCTACGATGTCGGTCCAGGCGGCCTGCTCCATTTCTTTTTGATTCCATGCCCATTCTTGCCCTCAAAGTTGATGTCGATACCCTGCGGGGCACGCTCGAAGGCGTACCTGCCCTGCTGCGTCTGCTCGACAAACATCAACTCCGAGCCACCTTTCTGTTCAGCCTCGGGCCAGACCACACCGGGCGCGCGCTCAAGCGGGTGTTTCGCCCCGGCTTCCTCGCCAAGGTTCAGCGCACTTCGGTGACCAGCCACTACGGCCTGAAAACCCTGCTGTATGGCACGCTGCTCCCCGGCCCGGACATCGGCCGACGCGCCGCAGGTCCCATGCGCGACGCCGACCACGCCGGCCATGAAACTGGCGTGCACACCTGGGATCACATCCTCTGGCAAGACTACGTGGTGCGCAAAAACGCCGACTGGACCCGCCGTCAGCTTCAGCTCGCTGCTGACCGCTATGGCGACATCTTCGGCCGCCCCCCGCAAGTGCACGGCGCAGCCGGCTGGCAGATGAACGACGCGGCCTATCTGCTGGAGCAGGAACTCGGTTTCACCCTGGCTTCGGACGGTCGGGGCACGCACCCCTTTCTGCCGGTGGTGCAGGGGCGCACGCTTTCCGTTCCACAGTTGCCGACCACCCTGCCGACGCTTGACGAGCTGATCGGCGTGGACGGGCTGAACGAACACAACGTGGCCGATCACCTCCTGCGCCTGAGCACCGACGGGCGCGACCACGTCTACACCCTGCACGCCGAGCTGGAAGGCGGACAGCTTACCCCTGTGTTCGACCGTCTGCTGCAAGGCTGGAAGGCGGCGGGTCTGCACTGCACCTCGATGCGCGGCTATGCCGACTCGCTGAATCTGACCACATTGCCGCACCATGCGGTCAGTCTGGGCAGCATTGCCGGGCGCAGCGGCACCCTCGCCCTGCAAGGCGCCGCCGTATGACCCTCGCTTCGGTCGCTTCAGCCGATCAACCCGACGACGCAGGCGAGCCCGACACCCCCTGCGTCGGCGTGTGCTCCACCGGGTTCGACGATGTTTGCCGCGGCTGCCTGCGCACCGCGGCGGAGGTCGGTCGCTGGGTGGAGATGAGCCCGGCGGAAAAGCGCGCGGTCTGGGCCCGCATTCTGGCCGAGGGCTATGTACCGCGGCGCCGCGATTGAATTTCGCCAGCGCAGAATGCGGACAAACACCGCGAAACACCGTATTCCCGGTGGATTACTGCGCCGCAGCATTGTCCATTCCCTTGTTAGTATCGGTGTCATTCCCGACCCTACCGTGATACTCCCCATGCCCCCGACCATCACCAAAGCCGTCTTCCCCGTTGCCGGTCTCGGCACGCGCTTTCTGCCCGCGACCAAAGCCACTCCGAAAGAGATGATGCCCGTGGTCGACAAGCCGCTCATTCAGTATGCGGTCGAAGAGGCGTATGCGGCTGGCATCACCGAAATGATTTTTGTCACCGGCCGCCACAAACGCGCCATCGAAGACCATTTCGACACCGCCTACGAACTGGAGCATCAACTCGAAGAAGCGGGCAAACAAGCCATGCTCGACGTGGTGCGCAGCGTCAAACCCGACAACGTGCAATGTGTGTTCGTGCGCCAGCCTGTGGCCAACGGCCTGGGCGCTGCGGTGCTGTGCGCCGCGCGTCTGGTGGGCGACGAGCCGTTTGCTGTCATCCTCGCCGATGACTTGCTCGTCGGCGAGCCGCCCGTCATGGCGCAGATGGTCGATATTCACAGCCGCCATGGCCGCAGCGTCCTCGCCACCGAAGAAGTGCCGCGCGAGCACACCAAGCGCTACGGCATTGTCAGCGGCCAGGAGATCATGTCGGGGCTGACCTCGCTCACGGGCATCGTCGAAAAACCCGCGCCGGAGGTCGCGCCCAGCACCCAGGCGGTCGTGGGCCGCTACATCCTCAGCCCCCGCGTGTTTCATCACCTGCGCAACGGCAAGCCCGGCGCAGGGGGCGAAATTCAGCTCACCGACGGCATCTCCGCCCTGCTGCACGAAGAAGCGGTGTACGCCTATCGCTACAGCGGCCGCCGTTTCGACTGCGGCAGCAAGCTCGGCTATCTCGAGGCCACAGTGCAACTGGGCATGTCTCACCCCGAGACCGGGCCGGAGTTCAGCGCCTATATCAACAGCCTGCGCACCGAAGGCTGACGCTCCCGGCAGTGCCGGATCGCCCCGTGCAAGGCGGCCCGGCGGTTTCGCCTATCGATACACCGTGGGCACCATCAAATCTTGCGGCACGGGTTGGCGGCTGTAGTCCGAATGGCGCTCGCGCTCGGGCAGGTTGATGGGAGGATGTTCCACCTCCCCATAGTCAAACTGCGACAGCAGGTGCCGGATGCAGTTCAGCCGAGCGAGCTTCTTGTCGTTGCCCTCCACCACCCACCAGCGCGCTTCGTCGATATGCGTGCGCTCAAGCATGTCTTCCTTGGCCTTGGTGTATTGCTCCCAGCGGCGGCGGCTTTCCAAGTCCATCGGGCTGAGCTTCCACTGCTTCATCGGGTCGTGAATGCGGCTGAGAAAGCGCACATGCTGCTCATCATCAGTTATAGAAAACCAGTACTTCAGCACCTTGATACCTGAGCGCACCAGCATGCGCTCGAACTCGGGCACCGAGCGGAAGAACTCTTCCACATCCTCCTCGCCGCAAAACCCCATCACCCGTTCGACCCCGGCGCGGTTGTACCAACTGCGGTCGAACAGCACGATTTCGCCCGCCGCCGGCAGATGCGCGGCGTAGCGCTGGAAATACCACTGCGTGCGCTCGCGGTCGCTGGGCGCGGGCAGTGCCACCACGCGGCAGACACGGGGGTTGAGCCGCTGGGTGATGCGCTTGATCACGCCGCCTTTGCCCGCAGCGTCGCGCCCTTCAAAGAGCACCACCACTTTCTGCCGCGTGGTGGCCACCCAGTCCTGCAGCTTCACCAGCTCAGCCTGCAGACGAAACAGCTCCTTGAAATAGACCTGCCGCGCCAGCCGCTCCTCCTCGTCGCTGCGCACTGGGACCCCGTCCGCCTCGGCCAGATGATCGGTACGGTCCTCGATTTCGAGCTCAAGCTCTTCGTCATAGCCATCGGTCAGCTCGCGCTCGATGCGCTTGAGCAGGTCGGCGTGATCGGCAAACGGGGTCATGCGGTGTCCTTCCAGAGTGGGGTGCGAGAGGCGCCGCGAGTCTGGGCTGGGCGCGGGTCAAGGCGCATGGTCTTTCATCATCGTGACAAATCGATGACGCCACTTCGCCGCTGCATACCCGGCATTGAAAGAGAGAGGTCAGACACACTCTGTTGCTATTTTCATCGACATATTCACGAATAGTTCATCAAGTGTCGATTGAATGGCAGAGAGTTATTCCACCCTTCACCTCCCCGGAGATTTCGCATGGCAGTCTCACTCGCAGAACGTCCGCCGACCAAATCTGTGCAGCAATACATCGACGAGGCGCCGGTCTGGCCCGACGGCACAGCGCTCAAACGCGCTCCCATGACCGCGATGCAGTGGCGCATCTGGAGTCTGGCTACAGCGGGCAAATTCTTCGAAGGCCTGGTGGTGTTCATGACCGGCGTGGCGCTGCCACTGATCAGCCGCGACTTCAGCCTGACCACGTTTCAAAGCAGCGTGATCTCGGCCAGCACCTTGTTCGGCATCCTGATCGGCGCCACGCTGCTCGGCGGCTTATCCGACGTTTTCGGGCGCAAGCGCATGTTCATCGCGGAAATGGTGATCTTCGTCGTCTTTCTCGCCCTGCTGACTTGGAGCCCGGGCTTTCTGGTCATGACCATCGCCCTGTTCGGCATCGGCCTGGCGCTGGGTTGCGACTATCCCACCGCCCATGTGGTGATCTCCGAGAGCGTGCCGAGCAACGGCCGAGGGCCGCTGGTTCTGGGCGCGTTTGCGTTTCAGGCCGTCGGCGCCATTGCCGGAGCGGGTCTGGGCATCGTCATCATGGAAACCCACCCACAGGCCGACGCCTGGCGCTGGATGTACGCGGCCGCCATCGCCCCGGCGCTGCTGGTGATTTTCGGACGGCTCTACATCAGCGAAAGCGCACACTGGCTTGCCGCCAAGGGGCGTTTTGTCGAAGCGGAAACCGAGGCGCGCAAGCTGCTCAAGCGCGAACCGCAATACCCCAAACAGATCAACCTGACGGCCCATACGCACGAGGCCGATCACCACAAGCTGCACGTCAGCGTGCTGTTCAAGGCCAAGAACCTCCGGGCCACGCTGCTGGCTTCCGTGCCCTGGTTCCTGCAGGATCTGGGCACCTACGGCATTGGCATTTTCACCCCGGTCATTCTGGCTGCCGCATTGGGCGCGGCCAGCAAATCGCAGAGCATTGCCGATGTGCTGCACAACGCCACGCTAGCCGCCAAGGGAACCATTCTGCTCGACATGCTGCTGCTTGTCGGTGTGCTGTTTGCCATTTTGCTGGTGGAACGCGCCGGGCGCATCTCGTTGCAAATCGCCGGCTTCATCGGCTGCGCCGTCGGCCTCGGGCTGGCTGCCTACGGCCTGACCCTGAGCGAACCGAACAAGACCCTGCTGCTGTTTGCGGGCTTCATGCTGTTCAACTTCATGACCAATCTGGGGCCGAACGCACAAACCTACCTACTGGCGGGTGAAGTCTTTCCGGTTTCCATCCGGGGCTACGGCGCAGGGTTTGCCGCCTCGTTCGCCAAGATCGGTGCGGTGATGACGGCGTTTTTCTTTCCCATTCTGATGCACTCCATCGGCACACAGACCCTGCTGTGGCTGCTGGTGATCACTTCGCTGCTAGGCGCGGTCGTCACCTGGGCCTTGCGCATTGACACCCGCGGGGACATCAGCACCGTAGGGCTGGTTTCTCCGCAGGTGTGAGCCGGTCCGGCGATGTCGCGTACCGCTGCGGCTGCTCTGCAGATTCTCGACCACCCGGCGCTGATCTGCGGCTATCGGTTCGATGCCGACGGCGTCGGTCAGGCGCTGGAGTTGCATCCCGGCCAGATTGAAGACAGCGCCACCGACCCGGCGGACCAATTTCACTGGTGGCACTTCAACGCCGCCCACGTCGGCGCCGAGCAATGGCTGCGCGCGCATCTGGAGCCCGAGCAGGTCGAGCGCTGTCTGAGCGCCATCTTTCAAGGCCGCCGGTCCAGCCGTCTGGAGGTGATCGACGACGTGCTGGTGGCCGTGCTCAACGACGTGGAGCTTGACCTCGCCCCGAGTGACGCCATCGAAATTGCCTCGCTCTGGCTGATGATCACCCCCACCCGCATGATCAGCGTGCGCGCAAAACCCCTGCGCAGCATCGACCGCCTACGACTGGCCGTGCGCAACCGCGCCCGGTTTCAAACCCCGCTGGCGCTCGCGGTGCATCTGCTGCGCGATCAGGGCGATGTGCTGCTGGAGGTGCTGCGCAAGGTCGCCACGCAGGTGGACACGGTGGAAGATCAGGTGCACGCCGAGCGCATCAGCGATCAGCGCAAGCAGCTCGGCGGCCTGCGCCGCGACCTGCTGCGCCTGCAAAGGCTGTTGGCGCCGGAGCCCGCCGCACTGTTCCGCCTTCTCAAGCGCCCGCCGGCCGAGTTGCAAAGTCAGGACTGGGACGATCTGCAACAGGCCACCGAGGAGCTGGCGCTGATTCTGCGGGAAGTGGCCACCCAGCAGGAACGCATCAAACTGCTGCAGGAAGAAATCGCCTCGGCGCTCAACGAGCGCACCGACCGCACCCTGTTCATGCTGACCGCCGTCACCGTGGTGGCGCTGCCGATGAATGTGATTGCCGGTCTGTTCGGCATGAATGTGGGCGGCATTCCCTTCGGCGACGACAAGGCCGGGTTCTGGAGCATGGTGCTGCTGGTACTCGTCGCCTCTGCGCTGGTGGGCTGGGCGCTGTTTCGGGGGCGGCGCCGAGAGTGAATCAGCGCCGCCGCAGCAGGTGGTGGTATTCGCCGCCCTCGGTCTTCTGATCAACCAGGGCGTTGCCGGTCTGACGGGCGAAGGCCTGAAAGTCTTTCACCGAACCGATGTCGGTGGAGACGATGCGCAGCACCTGGCCGCTTTGCATCTGGGCGAGTGCTTTCTTGGCCTTGAGGATGGGCAGCGGGCAGTTCAGTCCGCGCGTATCCAGGTCGACATCAATCACAGGTTGCTCCACACGGTTCTCCAGGCTTTGGCGCGATGAGTCCATTTTAGGGGCGCATTGCACGGCCGCACGCGCCTGCCGACAATGGGGGCAATCGCACTGTTTTCCACACTCCCAAAAATGAACCTGAGCTCGCTGTTCTCCATACGCGGCAACACCGCCACGCTGGACTTCTCCAGCTTGAGCGAGCAGCAGTTGCTCGCACTGGCCATTTCACTCGAAGAAGACGACGCGCGCATCTACAACCAGTACGCGCAGGCGGTGAGCGCCGATTATCCCGACACGGCCGCGCTGTTCCGCGGCATGGCGGCCGAAGAAAACACGCATCGCCATCGCCTGCTCGACCTCTACCGCAAACGGTTTGGCGACGGCATTCCGCTCATTCGCCGCCAGGACGTGCGCGGCTTCATCGAGCGCAAGCCGCTGTGGCTGGTGCAGCCGATCGATCTGGACAAGTTTCGCGCCCAGGCCGAGGTGATGGAGGCCGAGTCGCGCATGTTCTACGCCAAGGCCGCGCGCCACGCGACCGATGCGGGCATCCGCCAGTTGCTCGGCGATCTCGCCGCCGCCGAGGCCAAACACGAGGAAAAAGCCGAAGCGCTCGGCAACCAGTTCATCACCCCACAGGTCATACGCTCCGAGCGCGAAACCCAGCGCCGCGTCTTTCTGCTGCGCTTCGTTCAACCTGGCCTGGCGGGGCTGATGGACGGTTCGGTCTCCACCCTGGCGCCGCTGTTCGCCGCGGCCTTCGCCACCCACGACACCTGGGCCACCTTTCTGGTGGGCCTCGCGGCGGCGCTGGGCGCCGGCATCAGCATGGCTTTCGCCGAAGCCATGTCAGATGATGGCTCGCTCACCGGACGCGGCAGCCCTTGGCTGCGCGGCGGCATCACCGGTCTGATGACCGCTTTGGGCGGCCTGGGCCACACCCTGCCCTACCTGATCCCGAACTTCCACCTCGCCACCACGCTGGCCTTCCTCGTGGTCGGCGTGGAGTTGATCGTGATTGCCTGGGTACGCAAGCGCTTCATGGAAACGCCCTTCGGGCTGGCGGTGCTGCAGGTGGTTGTCGGCGGGTTGCTGGTCTTTGCCACAGGCATCCTGATCGGCAGCGCGTAATCACAGCGAACGTTTGATCCACGCGCCGATTTCCGGCCACGCCTCGTCGAGCGTGCGCTTGCCCATGAACAGGCCCACATGCCCGCCAGGCACCATGCGCTTTTCGATCTGGCTGGCGGGCGTGCCGCAGAGAGTTTCAGCGGCGAAGACCTGCTCGTGCGGCGTAATGTCGTCGCTCTCGCCCGCAAGCAGATACAGCGGGCAGGTGATGTCTTTGAGGTGCAGCGCACGCCCCTGGCCGATGAACTGACCTTTGGCCAGCAGATTGCGCTTGAACAACTGGTCGATGACCTGCAGGTACCAGCGGCCGGGCAGGTTCAGCGGGTTTTCATACCAGCGCTCGAAGGCTTCGGTCTTGCTCAGCCACACTGGATCGTCGATGTGTTCGTACAGGTCGATGTGCTCCTGCACATAGTGCTGCTCGGGGTGCATGTTCTTCCAGCCGGCCAGCATGTATTTGCCCAGCATCAGCCCGCCGCCACTGGCGACCAAATCCTCGTAGAAACTCATCGGGCTTTGCTTGACCATTTTCAGCAAAGGGCCGTGGCCGGCGTGGGTGTCGATCGGCGAGCCCGCCAGCACCAGGCTGGCGACCTTGTCGGGAAAGCGCGCGGCCAGCATCGCAGCCATCCAGCCGCCCTGACATAGGCCGACGAGGTTGACGCGGCCGCCGAGGTCGTCGACGCAGGCAAGGAAGTCGCCGAGGTATTGATCGACTTCGAGGTCTTTCATGTCCGGCGTGGCGCTGTGCCAGTCGGTGAGGAACAGCGGGCCGACTGCGTTGTTTTTCAACGTCTGCATCAGGCTCTGGCCCTCGTGATAGTCGGCGATCATCGAGGTATGGCCGGCGTAGGGCGCGTTGACCAGGGTGGGGATGCCCTTGGCGCCGGGCGCGGAGTAGTCGCACAGATCAAGCGTGCGCAGCTTCAGCCGCACCGTGTGCTCGGTGGCGAGCTCGGGCTTGATGCCCCCGTGCAGAAGCAACTCCTCATCGAGAAACTTCACATTACGCGCCGCCAGCTCCATGCCCTGCTCGGCCATATCAGCCGCGAGTTGCAGCGGCCAGAAGAAAGGCACGTTGAGATTGGGTTTGGCGGGCGTAGGCGTGGGCTTGGGGTCAGACATTGGGAACCTCCTTCAGGCAATGGCAAAGCGGCGGAACAGGGGCCGCTTGATCAACAAATCCAGCAATAGGGTGAAAACGACCGTCGCCAGCAAAACCATGCCCACGACGAACCCGGGCAAAGCGGCCATCAGCACGCCGAAAGCCGCCAGCAGGCAAACGATAACCACATCGCCGAGGCTGGCCGCCGCCATCCAGCGCGACGGAGCGAGCGACCATAGCGGGCCGTTGCTGCGCAGCAGATAGATGCCAGCCTGATTGCCGAACACCAGAATCAGGAACACCACGGTCTGCAACTGCGCCAGGCTCAGCCCCTGCGTCTGTGCCCAGACATACACGCCCCAGGCGAACAGCAGGCTCAAGACCGCGAGCACGATGGACGCGCCCATGAGTCGGCGCACCTGCCAGTGCTGCGGCTGGGCCGAGGGGTGGACGCGGTCGGTGGCGATGCTCATGGTGGCGAAATCGTTGGCGAACAGCATCAGCACGATGAGCAGCGGCGAGATGACGAAGTGTCCGGTCAGCAGCAGGCCGAAAGTGAGGAACACCACGATTTCCAGCGTGCGCAGCACCTTGTTGAGGGTGTAGGTGAGCATGCGCCGGTGCACCTGCCGCCCGGCGCGCACCACGGTGAGCACACCGCCCAGCCCCGGGTCGGTGAGCACCACCCCAGCGGCCGCCTTGGCCACATCGGTAGCGCTGGCCACGGCGATACCCATCTCGGCCTGGCGCAGCGCCGGCGCGTCGTTGACGCCATCGCCGGTCATGCCGGTGACATGCCCGGCCTTTTGCAGCGCGGCGACGATGTGGTGCTTGTCCTCGGGCAGCACGCGCGCGTAGAGGTCGCATTGCGAGGGGTCGAGCGCCGCGTCTTTCTGAATGTGGCAGACGCGCGTGCCCAGGCCCAGCTCGCCGCCGACGGCGCGCGCGGTTTCTTCGGCATCTCCGGTGGCCATGCACACGCGCACGCCGAGCTGCTTGATCTGGGCAATCAGCTCGGCTGCGTCGGGTCGGGGTGGATCGGACAAGCCCACTACGCCCAGCAACTGCAAGGCCTCGTCCGCACCCGCCGCCACGGCCAGTACGCGCGCTCCACTCGCGGCAAGTTGCTTCTCCGCCGCATCCAGCGCAGCCTGCTGCGCAGCGTCGAGATGACACAGCGGACCAATGACCGTGGCGGCACCCTTCATCGCGCGCCAGGGCTGGCCGTCCACGGTGTAGAGCCCTTCGCTGCGCCGCGTCGCGGGGTCGAAGGGATGAAAGGCGCTGCGCGCCGGCGCATCGGCCAGCAGCCTGCGTTCACGCGCGGGGGCAAGGAGGGCCAGATCGAGCGGGTCTTGCGTGGCATCGTCGCTGGCCAGCGCGGCGGCGCGCAGCACCGCGTTTTCATCCGCGCCCTGCACGAGCGCCGTGGCGCCCGCATAGCGCAAACTGTTTTGCGTGAGCGTGCCGGTCTTGTCGGACACCAGCGTGTCCATCGCCGCAGCCTCCTCAACAGCGGGCAGCCGCGTGACCAGTACGCCCTGGTGCGCCAGCAACTGGCTGCTCACGGCCGTGGCCAGGGTGTAGGTGGCAGGCAGCGCCACCGGCACCGAGGCCACCAGCAGCATGAGCGCGAACACCGCCGTGTCGAGCAAGGGCAGGTGATGCCACAGCGCGAAGCCGATGACGATGGCCACGAGCACGAGGTCGAATACCACCAGCCGTTTGACGATGGCGAAGATGGTGCTTTGCATGTGGCTGGGCGCGTTGGAGGTACGCACCAGTTCGGCGGTGTGGCCGAAGAAGGTACGTGCGCCGGTAGCGGTGACGACGCCCGTGGCCTCGCCCTGCCGCACGATGGCGCCGGTGTAGGCCGGTTTGCCGGCGCCCGCGTCCACCGGCAGCGATTCGCCGGTGAGCGCCGACTCATCCAGTGACACGGCGCCATCGAGCAGCCGCAGATCGGCCGGCACGATATCGCCGGCGCGGATGTGCACCACATCGCCCGGCGCCACCTGCTCGGCGGCAATCTGCTGCCACTGCGCGTCGCGCAGCACGCGCGCGTTGACGTGCAACTGCTTGCGCAACAGAGTCAGCGCATCCTTGGCGCGCTGTTCCTGCACGAACGCCACCACGGCGTTGAACACCAGCAGCACGGCGATGACCAGCGATTCCAGCCCGCGCCCGAGCAGCCATTGCAGCACGATGACGGCTTCAAGCATCCACGGCACTGGCGCCCAGAACTTCGCCAGCAGTTGCCGCCACGGCGCCACCGTCTGCTCGGCGATGGCATTGGGCCCGACACGGGCCAGCCGTGCGGCGGCTTCGCTCGCGCTCAGCCCCTTGCTTGGATCTGTCTCGGGCCAGCCGCCCGACTGCACGGGCTCGGCTTCAGCCTGGGCAGGGGTCGTCGCGGCCATCGTGGGCTCCTAAGCCTTGAAAGCGCGTGCGGCTTTGTTGATGCCTTCGCTGAGCATGGGGTGCGGAAACACCGTGTCGGCCAGGGCCTTTGCGCCGAGCCCTTGTTCAAGCGCCAGCGCCAGCGGTGCGATCAGTTGCGCGGCGTCCATGCCGGCGATCTGCGCCCCCAGCAGGCGGGCGTCCTGGCGATTGAACACCAGTTTGATGAAGCCTTGTGTCTCGGCATAGATCTGCGCCCGCGAGTCTTCGGCGTAGTCGTAGCGCATCACGGCCACGGCGTCGGCGCCGAGCGCCGCTTCGGCCTGCGCTGCGGTCTGTCCTGCATGCGCCAGTTCGGGCTCGGTGAACACCGTCATGGGCACGGCGTGGAACGGCATGCGGTCCACCGCCTGCCCGCCAGCAGCGATGCAATGCGCGGCCACCAGGCTTTGCCGCACGGCAGAATGGAACAACATGCTGCGTCCATTGACATCTCCCGGCGCCCACACCTGCGGGTTGGACGTGCGCAAGGCGTCGTCCACCCGCACATGTCCGCGCTCCATCGCCAGGCCAAGGTGCTCCACGCCTTCAGGCAGCACGGCCACGCGGCCGGTGGCCATGAGCACGGCGTCGCCCTGCATGCTGCGCTCGCCGCCGTCTTGCTTGTATCGCACGTGATAGCCATCACCCTCGCGCGCGATGCTCAGCACCTGCGCGGAGCGTTCGATGCGCACGCGCTGCGACAGACTGGCGTGCAGAAAAAACGCCAGTTCGGCATCGAACCCGGGCAGCACCTGAGGCGCATATTCGAGAATGCTGCACTCGGCGCCGAGGGCCTGCAGCATCGAAGCGGTCTCGACCCCGATGTAGCCACCGCCGATGATGACGAGGTGTTGCGGCAGCGGCAGATCAGCGCCGAGGCGAAACAGATCGTGCGAAGTCAGTGCCAGATCGGCCCCGAGTATGGGCAGGCGCGCGGGCGCTGAACCGGTGCCGAGTATCAATTGGCGAAAGCGTACTTCGCGCGAACCGCTGCCATCGCCGGCATCGATGCGCGCGCGATCCGGCGCGACGATCACGCCGCGCCCCTGCACGAAGGCGGCGCCGCCCGCTGCGATCTCGCGCGCATGCTGCGCGTAGCGGGTGTTCTGCACCCGATCCTTGTGCGCCAGCACCGCGCCCCAGTCCACTGCGGGCTTGCTGCCGCGCAGACCGAAGCCGTCGAATTTGTCAGCCAGACCGCGCACCAGCGCCGCCTCGCGCACCGCCTTCGAAGGCACGCAGCCCTCGGCCAGACAGTCGCCGCCGAGATTGCCTATCGGGTCGACCATCAGCACCGACGGCCCGGCCTGAGCGAGATAAAAGGCTCCTGGATACCCAGCGCCACCGGCGCCGAGCACGAGCACATCCACGTCGTTGGTCAGGGCGGTTAGCGGGGTTAGAAATTCGAGTGCCATTCCATTCTCCAGATTCCATGCAGAATGCAAAGCATTGGATTGCGGCAGCGCAACATGGCGTTTGATTTGCATCAAGGCCGCCAGACCTGCGAATGTCAGACACGCTCCAAAATGCAACGTAGTTAATCGTTGCCCGGCGGCATGTTCTCAGGCTGTTCCAGGCCCAATGCGGCGCGTCGGCGCAACGCCAGCCAAGCCAGCACGCAGCCAACGATCCACGCCACTGCGCGCGCGGCCAGCAGCATGCCCGGAGAAAACCCAGTCAGCGTGTCGCCTCCGAACTCCTGCACCAAATGCGGATCGACCACGCCTGAGGTCAGTGCGCTGATCAGTGCAATCAGCAGCAGGCTGATGACCCACACGACCCAGGTTCGGGCGATAAAGGCATACAGCAGGCGAAACGCCACCGCGCCAAATAGGGCAAACAACAGGCACTCGATGATCAGCACGCGCAACATGATGACGTCTCCTTATGCGTGGGCATTACCCCATCAGTCCATGCGGTGACGGAACAGCCAGGCGGCAAACGCCATGCTGACGACGCCGATCAGCGCCAGCGGCCAGTACTGCGACATCAGGTCGCCCACGCCATAGCCTTCGAGATAGACCCCGCGGGTGATGATGAGGAAATACCGCATGGGGTTGATGTAGGTGAGCAACTGCACCGCCTCGGGCATATTGGCAATCGGCGTGGCAAAGCCGGAAAGAATGATGGACGGCACCAGGAACATGAACACGCCCAGCAAACCCTGCTGCTGGGTCACGGCGATGGACGAAATCATCAGCCCGATGCCGGTGGCGGCGAGCAGGAAGAAAAACAGACCGACTCCCAATGCCAGCACGCTGCCCACAAACGGCACTCCGAACCAGAGAATGGCGACGACGGCGATGAAGGCAGCCTCCAGACCGCCGATGATGAATCCCGGCAAAGCCTTGCCCAGCAGGATTTCCACCGGTCGCAAAGGGGTGACCAGCAGCTGGTCGAAGGTGCCCATCTCGCGTTCGCGCGCCACCGACAGACCCGTAACCAGCAAGGTGACCACCAGGGTAAGCAAGGCGACGATGCCCGGAAGAATGAACCAACGCGACAACAGATTGGGGTTGAACCAGGAGCGAATTTCCAGCCTCGCCGGCGGGCCGCGCCAGCCGTGTTGTGCAGCCCATTGCTCATTGAAAGCGAACAGCACGCTGTTGGCGTCGTTCAGCGCCAGCGATGCGGTGTTGGAGTCTCGGCCGTCGACCAGCAGTTGCACCGCGGCCGGCTGATGACGCAGCAGATCGCGGGTGAAGTGCGGGCCGATGTGCAGCACCAGAAGCGCATCCTTGTTGTCGATCAGCGGGGCGATCTGCGCATTGTGGGTGATGGTGGCCACCTGCCGGAAGGTGGCCGTGCCGGAAAAGCGCGCGATCAGTTCCCGCGAGGCGTAGCCCGAGTCTTCGTTGTAGACCGCATAAGGAATGTGGTTGAGGTCGAAGCTGGCGGCATAGCCGAACACCAGCAGCTGGATGAGGGGCGGGCCGATCAGAACCGCGCGGCTGGCCTTGTCGCGCAGCAGCATGAGCAGTTCCTTGATGACGAGTGCAACAACTCTGGCGAACATGTTTTCAGTCCAGCCTCTTGTGCGATTTGCGCCAGGCGATGCCCATGAAAATCACGCCCATCAGGGCCAGCGCGGCGCTGTTGGTCAAAATCACCGGCCAGACATTGCCGGCCAGAAAAACCGTCTGCAGGATGGCCACGAAATAGCGGGCAGCCACCAGATGCGTGAGGAACTGCACCACCGTCGGCATGGACTCGATATCGAAAATGAACCCCGACAGAATGAAGGCCGGCAGGAAGGTGACGATGACCGCCACCAGCGCGGCGACGAACTGACTGCTCGACAGAGTGGAAATCAGCAGCCCCATCGCCAGCGCCACCAGCAGGAACAGCGCCGAACACAGCACCAGCAGCCACAGGCTGCCAACCAGCGGCACGGCGAACAGCCACACCGCCATGGCCACCGACAGCGCCATGCCGCCCATGCCGAGCACGAAATAGGGAATCAGCTTGCCCAGCAGGATTTCCGCCATGGTCACCGGGCTGGCCATGAGCGCTTCCATGGTGCCGCGCTCGCGTTCGCGCGCGATGACCAGCGCAGTGAGCAAGGCGCCGATCAGGGTCATGATGACGGCAATCAGCCCCGGCACCAGAAAGTCGCGGCTGCGCACCGCGGGGTTGAACCAGATGCGGGCCTGCACACTGACGGGCATGAGCAAGGGCTTGCCCTGCTGCTCCGCTTCAAGCTGCAACCAGTTTTGCCAGACGCCTTGCAGATAGCCCTCCATGATGCGGGCGTTGTTGGCATCGACGCCATTCATCCACACCGCCACGGGGGCGGAACGTCCAGTGAGCGCCAACCGGGTGAAATCGCCCCGCAGCCAGACAATGCCGTCCACCTGACGGGTCATCAGCGCATGGCGGGCGGCGGCAATGTCGGGATAGGCCTTGGGCGCGAAAAATGCCGACTGCTGCAACCCGCCGACAAAACTGCTGGTCTGCGCGCTGGGCTGATCGACCACTACCGCCAACGGCACGTCGCGGGCATTGAGCGACACGCCATAGCCAAACAACAACAGCAGCAGCACCGGCAAGACAAAGGCAATGGCGATGGCGGAGGGGTCGCGGATGATCTGCAGAGATTCCTTGCGGACCAGGCCGCGCAGGCGTTGTCGGTTCATCGGCCGGGTCTCCTCATGCGGCGCGGCGGATCTGCGCCTCGTGCGACTGAATCAGGGCGATGAAGGCGTCTTCCATCGTCGGATCGGGCAGCGCGTCGGTGCGAACGCGCCCGCGAATCTCGCGGGGTGTACCGAAAGCCAGGATCTCGCCCAGCGACATCAGCACCAGATGATCGCAATACTCGGCCTCGTCCATGAAGTGGGTGGTGATCATGACGGTCACCCCCGATTCGGCCAGGTGGTTGATGCGCTGCCAGAACTCGCGCCGGGCCAGCGGATCGACACCGGAGGTCGGCTCATCGAGAAACAGAATGGACGGCTCATGCATCAGCGCGCAAGCCAGCGCCAGCCGCTGCTTGTAGCCCAGCGGCAGGTCCATGGCCTCGGCATCGGCATACTCGCTCAGGTCGAACTCATCAAAGGCCCAGGCCAGCCGCTGTTTGCGCCGTGCGCCGCCGAGGCCATAGGCCGAGGCGAAGAAATTCAGGTTCTGCCGCGCACTGAGATTGCCGTAGAGCGCAAACTTCTGCGACACATAGCCGATGCGCTCGCGCGCGTCTGCGCGAGCCGTGCGCAGGTCGGCCCCTGCAACGCGCAGCGTGCCTGAAGACGCCGGCAGCAGGCCGCAGAGCATGCGAAAAGTCGTGCTCTTGCCCGCGCCATTGGCGCCGAGCAAGCCGAAAATCTCGCCCTTTCCCACGTTGAAGCTGATGCCTTTAACCGCCTGAAACGCCCCAAAAAAGCGGCGCAACTCTTTCACTTCAATCACGGTTGACGCCGCTTCATCGGGCTTGGCAGCAATGGCGGCAGTAGCGACAGCCGCCTCAACCTTGGGCGCTGCCTGCGTCTGCGGTGAAGGCAGGCCTGTGTACAACAAACTGACGAAGGCATCCTCGAAACGCGGCTCGACGGCCTGCCAGTCTTCGCCGGCTTGCTGCAGAGAGCCCCCAGACCTGCCGCTGCGCGTCAGCCCCCCCGAGGGGGTGAGAAACACTTGGGGCGGCCCGGCGTGTTTCTCAGGAGGCTGGGCGCCCTGCAACACCACCCGCACTCCTTCGGCCTGCACCAGCGCATCGA
>DZDA01000003.1:0-2096 GCA_022730375.1 Thiomonas intermedia | reverse complement strand
GGCTGGGCGCCCTGCAACACCACCCGCACTCCTTCGGCCTGCACCAGCGCATCGACCACCCCGGCGCGCGCATGCAGCGATTCCTGCAAAGTGCGGCGATGCCATTGCGCATGCCGCACCAGAAACACATGGCCTTTCAAGGGCGCCCGAAAAGCCAGGGGCGGCTGATGCACCAGCACATTGCCCTCGTGCAGCAGCACGATGTCATCGCACTGCTCGGCTTCATCGAGATAGGCGGTACTCACCAGCACGGCGACATTCTGGCTGCGCAACAGTTTGATGATGCTCCAGAGCTCACGCCGCGAAATGGGATCGACCCCGACAGTAGGCTCATCGAGCAGTAGTAGCCGCGGCGCGCGCAGCAGGGTGCAGGCCAGCCCCAGCTTTTGCTTCATGCCGCCGGAAAGCGCCCCCGCCCGCCGATGCGAAAACGGGCCGAGCGCAGTGAGCTTGAGCAACTCGTCGAAGCGCTGTTGCCGCTCTGTGGCTTTCAAGCCCTGCAGATCGGCATAGAGGTCGAGATTCTCCTGGACGGTGAGGTCTTCATAAAGACCGAAGCGCTGCGGCATGTAGCCGATCATCTGCTGAATGGCCGAGGCCGCCTGCCGCACGTCCAAGCCCAGCACCCGCACCTCGCCCGCACTGGGCAGCAGCAAGGCTGCGGCAAGGCGGATCAGCGTGGTCTTGCCCGCGCCGTCTGGCCCGAGCAGGCCGGTGATGCGCCCCTGCTGAATGCGCACATCGACGCCTTTGAGGGCATCGATCACGGTGCGGCCCTGCCTGAACTGCTTATGCACCGCAGCAAATTCGAGCGCCACGCCAGCGGGCGGCACCTCGACTGACGATTCCCCCGGCTCCACCCGGGGCGTTGTCTCAGTGTTGACAGACATGCTCGGGTACCGATTGCGGCGCGTTGTTCAACAAAGGCACCTGCACGGTAACCGGCATGCCCAGGCGCAGTTTCTGATCGGGATTGCAGGCATACACCCGCACCCGATACACCAGTTGCGCGCGCAACTCGGTGGTCTGAACCGACTTGGGCGTGAACTCCGCCGTGGGAGAGATATTGCCGATCCAGCCCTTGAACGGCTGACCGGGAAAGCTGTCGGTCAGAATGTCGGCGCGCATGCCCGGCGCGATTTTGCCCAGCTCGGTTTCCGGCACATAGGCGCGCACCCAGACCGGGTTGTTCACCGCGATGGTCATCACCGGAGTTTGCGGTGCGGCCATGTCGCCCACCTCCAGAATGCGGTTTTCCACCACGCCATTCTCGGGCGAATACAACACCGCATCGGTCAGTTGGCGCTGGGCCAGTGCGAGCGCAGATTCGTCGGCCTTGACCATCGCCTCAGCCGCGGCGATGTCTTCCTTGCGCGGGCCTTGCAGCGACAGGCTCAGCGCCTGGCGCGCCCGCTGCACACCGGCGGCCGCCGTGTCGAGCTGCTGGGTGACGTTGTCCAGACTTTGCCGAGGCAGGAAGCCTGATTCCACCAGCGTCTTTTGCCGCGCAAAAGTGGCCTTGGCGTTGGCTTGCGCAGCCAGCGCCGCGTCCACCCCGGCGCGCGCTTCCTTGATTTCCTGCGGACGGCTGCCCGCCTTGAGCTTGGCCAGCAAACTCTGCTGCGCGAGCAATGCCGCCTGCGCACGGTTCACCGCGTCTTGGTAGCGCACCGCGTCGATGCGGGCCACCACCTGCCCCTTGCGCACGGCATCGCCTTCCTGCACCAGAAGTTCAGAGACCCGCCCGGCATCGTTGAACGCGAGCTGCACCTGCCGAATGTCGATGTTGCCGTAGAGGGTGAGCGTATTCGAGACCGGTTTCGCCCGCTGGGTCCACCAGTAAGCGCCACCGGCGATGAGCACGACGATGAGCAACACAACGATGATCAAAGGCCGCTTTTTGTTTTTCATGGGAGTGCGAATGACTGGGTTGATACGGGCGAGCGGACTGCTTTTTCATTGTCGCGCCAGCTTGCCGCGCGGCCATGATTTACATCAATCATGCCTGTGCCGTGGGGCGTAGCATCAGCCGCAACACTCCACACCTCAATATTCCCGATGGCAACGTCTGTCCTCTCTGCCCGCCGCTCCGCGCG
>DZDA01000134.1 GCA_022730375.1 Thiomonas intermedia | reverse complement strand
CTTGCAGGCGCGGGTGCGGCAGGCTGCGGCGGGCGCACATCAGGGCGGTGCTGTCGGCATGTTCCAGCCCGCCGTAGCCCTCGGCGGTCGGTGCGACCATGAACAGATACTCGGCAAACGGTGCGCGCTTGCGGCGGGGCTCGAACAGGGCGATCTGCGCATTGCAGATGCGCTTGAGGTCGCGCGCCAGCCGCCGGGTATCCACGGCGTCGTGCGGCCGATTGCCTTGGGCGATGACCATGGCATGCGGAGCCCCGCCCGCACTGAACTCCAGCCGCAGCAGTTCGCCCATTTCAACGGGATGGTCGATCAGCGCGTCGTAGTTTGCCGCGCGTCGGCTGCCGAAGCCATTGGCGTCGCATTGAACCGCGGGCAAGGTGGTGGCCAATGTCCAGTGCGGCGCGAAGTCGGGGCAGGCGAGGGTGACGGTGTGCGGCTGCTGCTCGCGTCCAGCGGCTGCGAGCAGCAGGCTGCTGGCATTGAAAAAGCCGCGCTGGGTATCGAGGTAGGCGGTGCGCACCGAGAGATCGAAGGCATACACCGAGTAGCGCAGCCGCAGCGGCCCGTCGCAAGGAGCGGCGCGCCAGCGGTTCTTGGCGATTTTGTTCAGCGCAATGGGCTTGTCGGCGCACCAGGCCTGCACCTGCAAGATATGGCGGGCGAATTCGCGCACCAGATAGCTGCCGGGAATCCAGACCGGAAGCCAGAACTCCTGCGCCGCTGGTTCAGGGTGGGGCAGATCGAGTTCGACCAGAAACTGATGCGCGAGTGCATCGGCAATCGATACCCGGTAGCTCGGGCCGGTCTGCGAACTGTCGGGAAGGGCTTGGGCAAGGGCGGCGGTACGGGGGCGTGGCGAGGAAGAGGAGGTCATGGTGTCGTGCGCTGGCATCGATTGCACGCGTTGTTGCCGGGAAACACAGAATGTGTAAATCCAGATTTGAACGTTTCAAAACCCATGCTAACCTGCGGGAAATATTCAGGCTTGGTACTTTCAACAACGCTCTTCAACAACGACTAAGCGGCACCTTCATCGTGGAACGCGACGTTTTTTCTGAGATTGCCGCACATGCGGGAGCGGGGGCTCCGGCGCTGGTTTATCAACCGCAGGTGAGTTTCCCGGCGGGTAAGGTCATCGGGTTGGAAGTGCTGTTCCGCTGGCGTGCGGAAGATGCACCGAAGCGGCATTCCCCGCTGATGTTCCTGCCGCAACTGACCCCTGCACAGACCAGCGAGCTGTTTTTCTGGGTGTTGGAAGAAGCCATCTCCGAGGCGCGGGTGCTGTCCAACTGGACGGGCTGGAACGGCTATATCTCGGTCAATATCGAGGCCGATCAGATCGGCGATCCGGCACTGATCGAACACATCAGCAGCACCCTGCAGCGCTACGCCTGGGTGCCCGAGCGCCTGATGATCGAGGTGACCGAGCGCCGCGCCATTCCTGCCTTTCCCAGCGTGGCGCGCAACGTGCAGTCGTTGCGCAAGTCGGGCGTGCGGGTGGCGATGGACGATTTCGGCGAGGGCTACGCCTCGTTCGAATACCTCAAAATCCTCGATCCGAGCGACATCAAGATTCCGGCCAGCTTCACGGCGGATGTGACCAAGGACGTGCGCAACGCAGAAATCGTGCGCGGACTCGTCGATATCTCCCGACGCCTGTCGATCAACGTGGTCGCCGAGGGGGTAGAGACGCGCGAATGCGCCCAGGCGCTGCACGGCATGGGCCTGCAAAGCATGCAGGGCTATCTGTTCGGCGAGCCGCGCGAGCTCGAGGAATGGGCGCAACTGCTCAAGCAGCCCGGTGCCAGCGTGTTGCAGCCCAGCACGGGGGATAAATAGCGTGAATAGGTCCTGAAGCAACGCTTCACACCAAGTCACATTTCGACACCCCGTCTCCTGTTTTTTCCATCCATCATGGAGAAACGATAAATACAGGAGACAAACATGAGCACCATCCCGGCGCCAGTCGGCGCAGACGCGTCTGAAGGCCCCCGTCCCGGCCACCAAGGCGCGCCCACCATCGCGGCGCGCATCGACCGCCTCCCTCCCTCGAAGACCGTGCGCAATATGGTCGTCCTGCTCTCGCTGGGCGGGCTGTTCGAGTTTTACGACCTGTTTCTGACCGCTTATATCGCGCCCGGCTTGTTCAAAAGCGGGGTGTTCACCGCGACCACCAAGGGACTGTTCGGCTTTCAGGGTATCGCCAGTTTCGTTGCGGCCCTGTTTCTTGGTTTGTGGGTGGGCACGCTGTTCGTGAGCTGGCTGTCCGACCGGTATGGGCGGCGTGCGGTCTATACCTGGGCCTTGCTCTGGTATTGCATCGCCACCCTCATCATGGCGTTTCAGCAGACCGCGATGAATATCGACATCTGGCGCTTCATCGCCTCCATCGGGATCGGCCTGGAGATGGTCAACATCGACACCTATGTCTCGGAACTGGCGCCGCAGGCCAAGCGGGGCACGTATTTCGCGATGAACCAGTTCATCACCTTCAGCGCGGTGCCGGTGGTCGCATTCCTGGGATGGCTGCTGGTGCCGCATCAGATCGCGGGGCTCGATGGCTGGCGCTGGGTGGCCATCATCGGCGCGCTGGGCGCCATCGTCATCTGGTTCATCCGGCTGCGCCTGCCCGAGTCGCCGCGCTGGCTGGAAGACAAGGGTCGTCATCACGCGGCTGACGCGATTCTCAGCCGCATCGAAAAGCAGGTGGAACGCGAAACCGGGCAACCCCTGCCCGAGCCGAAGGGCTTTGTGGGCGACGTCGAGCACGTCAAGGCGCGCTGGGGCGAGATGTGGGAAGGCGTTTATCGCAAGCGCACGGTGATGCTCATCTTGTTCAATATTCTGCAGACGGTGGGGTACTACGGCTTTGCCAGTTGGGCGCCGACCTATCTCATCGCCAAGGGCTTCGACATTCCGAAGTCGCTGCTCTACACCTTCATCATTGCCTTTGCCTATCCGATCTCGTCCCTCATCGGCGCCTCATTCGGCGACCGTTTCGAGCGCAAATGGCTGATCGCCGTGCCCGCCCTGGCCGTGGCGTTGTTTGGCCTGCTGTTCGCCCATGCGCATGGGGTGGCCGCGATCATTGTGTTCGGCATTGCGGTGGCGTTTTTCAACAACATCATGAGTTACGCCTTCCACGCTTACCAGAGCGAGCTCTACCCCACTCGCATCCGGGCGCGGGCAGTGGGCTTTGTCTATTCGTTCAGCCGCATCAGCGCGGTGTTCACCGGCTTCGTCATCGCCGATCTGCTCAAGACCTCGGGCGACGTCGGCGTGTTCACCTTCATCGCCGCCGCGATGGTTGGCGTGGCGCTGGTCATCGTCATCATGGGCCCGCGGGTGACGCAACGGCGGCTGGAGGATATTGCCCGGTAGTCCTTCAGATCGGCGTCGGATAATGGGCCGTCTACATTCCGGATGGCCCGCCATGACCTCGACCGAACTCATCGTTCCAGACCCCGCGTTTCGCCGCGTTCCCGCCGGATTCGGCCTGCGCTGGTGGGCCGAAGGCTGGCGCAGTTTCATGCAGGCGCCGCTGCCCTGGCTGGGCTTGGCCGTGGCGCTGCTCGTGCTGCTGTGGCTGTTGGGCGAGTTGCCGATGGGCGGGCTGCTTTCGCAATGGCTGAGCCTGCCGCTGCTTGCTTTCGGCGTGATTTTTGCGGCGCTGCTGCGCAAGCGGGCGGCGCAGGCGCGAACGCTTACGCCACAAGGCATGCCTGTCGAACCCCAAAATGAAGGCACGCTGTCGTCGACCACGCAGAGATGGACCGGCCGCATCGGTCCGCTGTTGCTGGTCTCCCTGCTGGTGCTGGCGCTGGGCGGGGTGATCGGCGCGGTGATCGTGATGGGTCTGGGCGCGATGTTCGGCCTGGGGCTGGCCAGCTTTGGCGCGTTTGCCAAAGTCATGACCCCCGGCGTAGGCATGGCCGCAGGTCTGGGCGCCTTGGCGGGTTCGCTCATGACCTTGCTACTGTTGGTTCTGCTGGCGCTCTATCTGTTCAGCGTGGCGTTCTGGTTCGTCAATACGCTGGTGGCGCTCGGGGGCGTCAGTCCGTGGACCGCGGTCAAGCTTTCGGTCCGGGCCGGGTTCACCAATCTGGCGCCCATCACGTTGTTCACCGTGTTGCTGCTGCCGATTTCCATCGTGGCCATGTTGCCGTTCGGCCTCGGCCTGCTGGTGTTGTTTCCCGTGCTGTCGGGCGCGTCGTTTGCGTCGTACCACGACGTGTTTGGCGACGAGGCGGCGACCTGAATTTTCTTTGTTGAATGGGCTCACCATGAATGTCATCGACTATTTGCGCCAACACATCCGCACCGTGCCCGACTGGCCGTCGCCCGGCGTGCAGTTCCGCGATATCACGCCGCTGCTGCAGAACCCGCGGGTGTTCCGCGTGCTCATCGATCAGTTCGTGCACCGCTACATGGCCCCCGATCTGCAGCCCGACGTGGTGGCGGGCATCGACGCGCGCGGCTTCATTCTCGGCGCTGTCATCGCTTACGAACTCAACATCGGCTTCGTGCCCATCCGCAAGAAGGGCAAGCTGCCTTTCGACACCGTGTCCGAGGAGTACGAGCTGGAATACGGCAGCGCTGCGGTGGAGATTCACACTGACGCCGTGCGGCCGGGCGATTGCGTGCTGCTCATCGACGACCTCATCGCCACCGGCGGCACCATGATGGCCGGCAAGCGTCTGCTCGAAAAGCTCGGGGCCAGCGTGATCGAAGGCGCGGCCATCGTCGATCTGCCCGAACTCGGCGGTTCGAAGCTGTTGCGCGACGCAGGCCTGCCGCTGTTCACCCTGGTGGATTTCGCGGGACATTGACCGTGTCGCGGCTGATCGGTAACTGGCGAGGTTTGCTGCCCGCCCTGATGTGTGCGGCGACCCTGTTCGCCTCGCCGCCTGCGCAGGCCCAGCAAGCCGCCGTGGCGCCTGAGGTGTCGATACGCAGTGTGGACAGCATCGCCCTGCAGGGCACAACCGCCATCCTCGACCTCACCCTCAATATCCGCAACACCGGGGGCCTGCCCCTGCCGCTGCAAAAACTGCGGTTTCAGCTCCAATTCAACGGTCTGGATGTGGCGCAGGGCGTGAGCACCGCGCCGGTCACCATCGCAGCGCAACAGCAGGCGCAGGTTCCGGTGCAGGTCGAGGTCAACAGCACGACGCTGCTCGGCCTCATCGCCACCCTGCCGTCGGACGGCACGGTGCGCTACGTGATTCAGGGGACAGCCGAGATCGGCCAGACGATGCTGCAGATTCCCTTCACCCACAGCGGGACGGTGCAACTGGCCCTGCAGTAGTGCAGACGTTCAGACTGCTGCCGCAGGCGCTTTGTCGAGCTGGCGCCGCATCATGCGGTGCGACCAGAGCCCGCCAAACGGAATGAGCGAGGCGAGAAACACGCCCAAGCTGCGCAAGGGCGAGAGCTGCCCGCGCGAGAGGGTGACAAACAGCGCAATCGTGGCCCAGATGAACAGCGCGCCGTGAATCGGCCCGATGATCTTCACGCCCGCAGGCCAATCGGCCGCGTACTTCAGCGGCACGGCCAGCAGCACCAGGGCGATAAGCGACGAGCCTTCGACCAGCGCCATGACGCTGAGATGATGAAGCGGGGACTTGAACATGCGCGAAACTCCGATGGATCGAGATAGATGCGCGAAATGCTATGTCCCGAAAAATCCCCTACGACGCAAATGCGACCGAGCGATTCCCGAGGAATTGCCCGATCGCAATTCCTGCGTCAGC
>DZDA01000133.1 GCA_022730375.1 Thiomonas intermedia | reverse complement strand
TGGTGGACCGAAGGAGGATCGAACTCCCGACCTCTGCATTGCGAACGCAGCGCTCTCCCAGCTGAGCTATCGGCCCGAAAGCAAAATCATAACCGACGCCGGGAAGCGGGATTGATGGCCGGGGGCGGGGCGATTGGTAACGAACGGTATCTCAGGTGGTGAGGTGCGACTTCCCGGCCTACCATCAAGCCGTCATAAATCCGTATTTGAACCCGGTGGGGTGGGATGATGCGTTACGACGCTGCGGTGCTCGACCGCCAATTCAACAATCGTGAGCTGGTGCCCGACTGGGCCGACTATCTCGCGCGCTGGAAGCGCGACTCGCAGGAGGCGCGGTTGAACTGGCCCTGCCTGCTCGATCTGCCGTATGGCGATTCGATTGCGCAGACGCTGGACTGGTTCGCCCCGGCCGCGACGGGGCTGGCGCCCTGCCTGGTGTTCATCCACGGCGGCTGGTGGCGTTCGCGGGACAAGGCTGATCACAGTTTCATCGCGCCGCCGTTCGTGGCGCGCGGGGTGCATGTGGTGGTGGTGAATTACGCGCTTGCCCCCGGGGCGACGTTGCAGCAGATCGTGGGCGATGGGGTGCAGGCGCTGGCGTGGGTCTGGCGCCGGGCGGAAGACTTTGGCGTGGATCGTTCGCGCATCGTGCTGGCGGGGCATTCTGCGGGCGCGCATCTGGCGGCCATGATGCTGGCCTGCCGCTTCGATTGGTACGGCGACGATCTGCCGGCCCAGATTCCGGCGGGTGCTCTCGCGCTGTCGGGGGTGTACGACCTGGAGGCGGTGCGCAAGACGGCGTTTTTGCAGCGCGACCTGAAGCTCACGCAACATTCGGCGCGGGCGATGTCGCCGGCGTGGTTACCTCCCGCCGGGCCGGCTGCGCTGGCTTTGGCGGTGGGCGCTGACGAGTCTGAGGCTTTTCACACGCAGGCCCGGTTGATGCACCGCCACTGGCCCGGATCGGGCAAGACGCTGGTCGTTCCGGGCGCGCATCACTTTTCGGCGCTGGAAGCGCTGGCGCAGCCGGGGTCTGTGTTGCACAGCCGTCTGTGGGATCTGATCGGCACGCGAGAGCGCGAGCGCGAAACCGCCCACGCTGCCAACACCGCCGATACCGCGCAAGATCTCACTCCGGCCGATTGAGCCCGTCCTGCTGCGACTCCAGCACCCGCAGCAGGCTGGAGGTGTCGTCCCGTCCCCAGCCCGATTGCATCAGCGCTTCGAGCTGGCGCTGCACCTGTTCCAGTGCGGGCAGACGCAGCCCGGCGGCCTGGGCCGATGCGGCGATCAGGCCGAAGTCCTTGGCGTGCAGCCGGGCTTCGATGCCCGCGGCGAAATCGCGTTCGGCCATTTTCGGGCCCATCAGATCAAGCATGCGGCTGCCGGCAAAACCTGTGGAAATGGCGCCAAGCACCGCGTGTGCGTCCACGCCTTGCCGCGTGGCATAAAGCAAAGCCTCGGCGATGGCTTCGATGGTGACGACCTGAATGAGTTGATTGCAGGCCTTGGCCACCTGGCCGCTGCCGCTGGGCCCGACGTGGCGCACGTTTTGGCCCAGGGCGCGCAGCAAGGGCAGGGCACGCTCGAAAACCTCGGCGTCGCCGCCGACCATGATGCTCAGGCTGGCTTGCTTCGCGCCGTTCACGCCGCCCGACACGGGGGCGTCGAGAAAATGCAGCCCGGCGGCCTGCAGGGCCTGCCCGATTTCACGCGCCCCTTCCGGTGAGATGGTGCTGTGGTCGATGCACACCGCGCCGGGCCGTGCGCCGTGCATCGCGCCCTGCGGGCCGCAAAGCACGTTGCGCACGTCTTCGGTCGAGGTGACGTTGGTGAAAATGAACTCGGCGCCGCGCGCGGCCTCTGCAGGGCTGGCGCAGAGCTGAACGCCCAGCTCGGCCGCGGCAGCGCGGCTGCTGTCGCTGCGGGCATAGGCTTTGGCGCTGCAGCCCAGTTGCAGCAAATGGCCCAGCATGGGCGCACCCATGGCGCCCAGGCCGATGAAAGCAATTGAAGTCGTCATGGCGGGCAAGTTAGAGTTTCATCTGTTTTTGCTGCACCGCTTCAAAATATCGGTAAAGGTGGACGACAGGGCGGGCGGTATAACGGCGGAATAGGGGCCTTCTATGGCCTGAATTGAAAGTGTCCATTGGACGTTCAGGGACGCGTTCTCTACAGTGTGCACTGCAACATAAATGAAGGTAAAACCTTCTCTACAAGCTCGGCGACAGCCGAACGTCAACAGCAACCTCAAGGAGTTTCACATGTCTTTGATCAACACTGAAGTCAAGCCTTTCAAGGCCACCGCTTTCCAGAACGGCAAGTTTTTCGAAGTGACCGAGGCCAGCCTGAAGGGCAAATGGTCGGTCGTGGTGTTCTACCCCGCCGACTTCACCTTTGTCTGCCCGACCGAACTTGAAGACCTGGCCGACAACTACGACACCTTCAAATCCCTCGGGGTGGAAGTGTATGGCGCGTCCACCGACACGCATTTCGCCCACAAGGCCTGGCACGACACCTCCGAGGCGATCAAGAAAGTGAAGTACCCGCTGATCGGCGACCCGACCGGTGCGCTGACCCGCAATTTCGATGTGATGATCGAAGAAGAAGGTCTGGCGCTGCGCGGCACCTTCCTGATCAACCCGGAAGGCGTGATCAAGCTGTGCGAAATTCATGACAACGGCATCGGCCGTGACGCCAAGGAGTTGCTGCGCAAGGTTCAGGCCGCGCAGTATGTGGCTGCACACCCCGGCGAAGTCTGCCCGGCCAAGTGGAAGGAAGGCGCGGCCACGCTGAAGCCTTCGCTGGATCTGGTCGGCAAGATCTGATCCATCTCGCGGCGCGACGATGCGGCCCGGCAGTGCGCCGGGCCGACACTGACTTTGCTGTCTTTGAAGTATGTCTGCCCGACGCCGCCTTGCGGCGGAAGTCGGCTGCGTATTCACTCCCCATTTTGAAGGAGCCCGCCATGCTCGACGACACCCTGCAATCCCAACTCAAGGCTTATCTGGAGCGCGTGACGCAGCCGTTCGAGCTGGTGGCTTCACTCGATGCCAGCGACAACGCGGCACAGATGCGCACGCTGTTGGAGCAGATCGCGGGCCTGTCCGACAAAATTGCTGTGCGGTTCGACGGCACCGACGCGCGGCGCCCGTCCTTCGCTCTGGAGCGTGTCTCGGGCCCGGCGCAGCATCTGCGGTTTGCCGCGATTCCGCTGGGCCATGAGTTCACCTCGCTGGTGCTGGCGCTGTTGTGGACCGGCGGACATCCGCCCAAGGTCGAGGCTGAGACCCTTGAGGCGATTCGCCAACTCGACGGCGACTATCGCTTCGAGGTGTATATGTCGCTGAGCTGCCATAACTGTCCGGACGTGGTGCAGGCGCTCTCGCTGATGGCCGTGCTCAACCCCCGGGTACAGACCGTGGTGATCGACGGCGGGCTGTATCAGGGCGAGGTCGAGTCACGGCAGATCATGGCGGTGCCCACGGTGTATCTCAACGGCGAGCTGTTCGGCAGCGGGCGCATGCATGTGGCCGAGATCGTCGCCAAGCTCGACAGCGGCTCTGCACAGCGCGACGCGGCCAAGCTCAACGCCAAAGAGCCTTACGACGTGCTGATTGTGGGCGGCGGCCCCGCTGGCGCGGCTGCCGCGGTTTACGCCGCACGCAAGGGCATTCGCGTGGGGCTGGCGGCCGAGCGTTTTGGCGGGCAGATCAACGACACGCTGGCCATCGAGAATTACATCTCGGTGCTGGAAACCGATGGCCCGAAGTTTGGCATGGCGCTGCAAGCGCACGTGCGGCAGTACGGCGTGGAGATTCTCAATCAACAGCGCGCCGATAAGCTCATTCCCGCTGAGCAGGAAGGTGGGTTGATCGGTGTGCAGTTTGCCCATGGCGGCCGCCTGCAGGCGCGTAGCGTCATCCTCTCCACTGGCGCACGCTGGCGCCATGTGAACGTGCCGGGCGAAGCCGAGTACCGCAACAAGGGCGTGGCGTACTGCCCGCATTGCGACGGCCCGCTGTTCAAGGGCAAGCGGGTGAGCGTGATCGGCGGGGGCAACTCGGGCGTGGAAGCCGCCATCGATCTGGCGGGTCTGGTGGCGCATGTCACTCTGCTGGAATTCGCGCCCGAACTGCGCGCCGATGCGGTGCTGGTGAGCAAGCTGCGCAGCCTGCCCAATGTCACCATTCACACCAATGCGCAAACCACCGAAATCACCGGCGACGGCAGCAAGGTGAATGGCCTCACCTACACCGACCGCGCAAGTGGTGCCAGCCATCATCTGGAGTTGGAGGGCGTGTTCGTGCAGATCGGCCTGGCGCCCAACACCGAATGGCTCAAGGGCGTGGTCGAACTGAGCCGATTCGGCGAAATCGTGGTGGATGCCAAAGGCCAGACCTCGGCGCCTGGCGTCATGGCTGCGGGCGACGTGACGACCGTGCCCTACAAGCAGATCGTCATCGCCGCGGGTGACGGCGCAAAGGCCGCGCTCAGCGCCTTTGACTATCTCATCCGCACCCCGGTGCCGCAGATGGCCGAAGCCGTAGCGGCCTGATGGGATAACTGCGCGGGGCAGGCCGTCGATACACTTGCGCAGCACTCTGACTTCGTGAGAACCGACATGCTGTTGATGGTCCTGTCCCCCGCCAAATCGCTCGACTACACCACCCCGCCTACTACGTCCCTCGCCACCCAGCCGCAGTTCATCGAACAGGCCAAGGTATTGGTGGACGGGCTGCGCAAACAAAGCCCGCAGCAGCTCAGTGCGCTCATGGGCATTTCCGACAAACTCGCCGCGCTCAATGCGGCGCGCTTTGCCGACTGGCAGCCCAGCTTTACCCCTGAGGACAGCAAGCAGGCGGTGTTGGCATTCAATGGCGATGTGTACGAAGGGCTAGACGCCAGCAGCCTGAGCAAAGCCGATCTGCAATGGGCGCAGCAGCATCTGCGCGTGCTCAGCGGGCTTTACGGCGTGCTGCGCCCGCTCGATCTCATGCGGCCCTACCGTCTGGAGATGGGCACAGCCTGGCCCAACGCCAAGGGCAAGGATTTGTACGCTTATTGGGGGACGCAGATCGCCGAAAACCTCAACGCCGAATTGACCGGCCGCAAGGGCGAGCCGGTGCTGGTGAATCTGGCTTCCGATGAATACTTCCGCAGCGTGGATCGCAAAGCGCTCAAGGTGCGCGTGGTGCAGCCGGTGTTTCAGGACGGCACGCCGCAAACCGGCTACAAAATCGTGAGCTTTTACGCCAAGCGCGCGCGTGGGCTGATGGCCCGCTACGTCATTGAGCATCGCTTGGCTCAGGTGGATGCGCTCAAGGCGTTCGACAGCGACGGCTACCGCTTCGTGCCCGAGGCATCCAGGGCCGACCGGTGGGTTTTTCGCCGCGACAAGGTTTCCGCATGAATGCATCGCCGGTTTTGACGGTTTACGGTTTGAGCCAGTGTGACACCGTCAAGCGGGCGCGGCAGTGGCTGCAGGCGCAGGGCGCGGATTTTCAGTTTGTCGATTTCAAGAAAACCCCGCCCAGTGCCGGGCAGATTTCAGCCTGGGCCGAGGCCGTCGGCTGGGAGGCGCTGCTGAACAAGCGCGGCACCACCTGGCGCAAGCTCGATGCGGCCACGCAGGCCCGCGTGGTCGATGCACCCAGCGCGGCGGCGATTCTGGCGCAGCATCCCAGCGCCATCAAACGGCCGGTGGTCGAGGTCGGCGGGCAACTTCTGGTCGGGTTTGACGAAGCAGCCTGGCGCGCCGCGCTATCCCGTTTTTGACACCGCTC
>DZDA01000025.1:6087-25016 GCA_022730375.1 Thiomonas intermedia | reverse complement strand
ACGAGAAGGGGTCGCCCGAGTCGTGGCGGGCGCCGTCGAACAGCTTGCAGAAATACAGGTCGAAGTCGCGCAGGAAGGCTTGCAGGCCATACACATCGGCTAGGGCGATGCCCAGATCGCCGCGGTATTCCTTGGCCCACATCTCGAAGGCGAACACCTGGGTGTCGCGCAGGCGTGGGCCCAGCGCCTGGCAGGCCTGAAGATATTCGTGCGCCATGGTGCCCAGCGGGGTGAGTCCCATGTTTTTGGCGAGCTGCACATTGCTGGTTCCTGCAAGCTGGGGGCCGAGACCGCTATGCAGCCGCCCGAGCACCTGGGCCTGCCAGCGGCGGGAGTAGCGGCGGCGGGTGCCGTAGTCGGCGATGCGGCAGTCTTGCAGCTCCGGCGTATGGAGCAGCCCGACCTTGTCGGCAAGACGCGCCAGGCCCGCGTGCTGGTCAGCATCGGCATGGGCGTGGCGGGCGTACACCTCGCTGACGATGGCGAGCACCGGCACTTCGAACAGAATGGTGTGCAGCCAGGGGCCTTGAATGGCGATGTCGATCTCGCCGCGTTCGCGCGCCGCCGGGTCGGCAGCGGGTGTGGCGCGGATGCGCTGTCGGTTGAGGCGGAACAGCGCGAGGAAATCGACAAAATCGCTCTTGATGAAACGCAGACTGCGCAGGTAGTCGAGTTCGTCGGGCTTGAATTGCAGGGTGCAGAGGGCGTCGAGTTCGGCGTTGATCTCGCCCAGCCGCGACACCAGATCGACCCCGGGCGTGCGGCATTTGAAGCGGTACTCCACTTGCGCACCGGGAAAGTGATGCAGCACCACCTGCATCATGGTGAACTTGTAGAGGTCGGTGTCGAGCAGGGATTCGATGATCATGGGTTAGGGCCTGTTCACGCTATTGGCGCTGACGTGACAGCGCCTTGGCCCAAAGCAGGCGCAGCGCGGCGCGCTCGCGACGGTCTTGGTCGCGGTCTTGATCGGTATCGGCCTGCGCCCGGCGGGCGCGGTCAAGCAGTTCCAGGCGCTCAAGGAAACGCAGGGCCGCCCCAAGTTTCCTTGACCCCCACGGGGGGCGGGCTGGGCGTAGCCCGGCCCTGGGGGCGCTCGGACGCGCCGGGGCTTCGAGCGCGCCATCGCGCACGGTGAGATCGAGCGGGCATCCGGCGCCGGGCAGGTTGTCGAGCTTGCCCTCCTGCACGGCTTGGGCAATGCGGGTTTCGCCGATGAAGGCCAGTGCGTTCATGCGTCGTGGAACTGGGTGAATTCGACCACCTGCGCGCGCTCGGTGACCAGGGAGTTTTCGATGGCCACAGGGTCGGCCCAGCCCAGCGACATGCCGCAGACGACTTGCTGGGTCGTGGCGTCGAGCTTCAATTCGTCTTCGATGAGGCGGTGAAACTGGGTGAACGCGGCCTGCGGGCAGGTGTCGAGACCGCGTCCGCGCGCCGCCACCATGATGTTCTGCAGAAACATGCCGTAGTCGAGCCAACTGCCCTGCTCCATCACCCGGTCGATAGTGAAAATCAGCCCGGCCGGCGCGTCGAAAAACCGGTAGTTGCGGCCATGCTGGGCGTGCATCGCGGGCTTGTCGCCCTTGGCGATACCCAGCAGACCGTACAGATCCCAACCGACCTTGCGGCGGCGGTCGATGTAGGGCGAACGCCATTCGCGGGGGTAGTAGGCATATTCCTCGGTGTGCTGCGCGGCCTGTGCCGGATCGTCATAGGCCGCCAGAATGCGCGACGACAGCCGTGCCAGCGCCGCACCCATGAGCACATGCACCTGCCAGGGCTGGGTGTTGGTGCCCGAGGGCGCGCGCGCGGCCACTTGCAGGATGGCCTCAATGGTTTCGCGCGGCACCGGCGTGGGCAAAAAGCGGCGGATGGAACGGCGCGAAATGATCGCGGCATCCACTGCGGCCTGTGTCTCTGGCGCGGGTGGCGTTTCTTCTGCCGAGGCGATAGGAAGGCGATGGGTCATAGTTGAAGCGAGAGCGGTCATTCAGGGGCAGTCTATCCCCCCCAATCGAAGCCCTGCGCGACACCGGGTTTGGGGGTGGGCAAGCGGCGTGGGCCGTCCCATCATGCGCAATGTCCAATCGTGAAAAAACGTAACGCCTCTGCGGATTCCCCCGATGAAACGCATCGCCCTCTTCGCCGACGGCACCTGGAGCAAGCCCGACCAGAACGACGGCAACGCGCCCACGCCGACCAATGTGGTCAAGCTCTCGGTCGCCGTCGCGGCGCAAGACAGTCATGGCACCGATCAGGTGGTGTTCTACCAAAAAGGTCTGGGCGAACAGGGCGGGCTGTGGGACAAGATCACCGGAGGCGCGTTTGGCATGGGGATCTCGGCCAATATCCGCGAGCTCTACCTGTTTCTGGTGCAGAACTACCACCCGGGCGACCAGATCTTTCTGTTCGGTTACAGCCGCGGCGCCTACACGGTGCGCAGCGTGGGCGGGCTGATTCGCAATTGCGGCATTCTGCGTCCGCAGCATGTCGGCCGCGTCGGCGAGGCCTACGCGCTCTACCGCGACCGTTCGCCCGACAGCCACCCCAACTCGCCGCAATCCATCGCCTTTCGCGAGGCCTACGCCTGGCCGGACACGCCCATCGAACTCATCGGCGTCTGGGATACGGTGGGCGCCTTGGGCATACCGGTCACTCCGCTGCGCTTCTGGACCAAACCTCTCTACGAGTTTCACGACGTGGCGCTGAGCAGCCATGTGCGTTATGGCTATCAAGCACTGGCGCTGGACGAGCGCCGCAAGCCTTTCGTGCCGACGCTGTGGCAGACGCAAAGCCACTCCACCGATCAGGTGGTGGAGCAGGCCTGGTTTCCGGGCGTGCATGGCGACGTGGGCGGGGGGCAAACGCTCACCGGCCTTTCTGATGGGGCGCTGCTGTGGATGGCCGACCGGGTGCAACGCTGCGGTCTGGCGCTCGACCCTGCCCTGCTCCCCCCGCGTGGCGACCCCGCCGCGCAAATGGGCGACACCATGACGCTGTTCTACCGCCTGCTGGGCCAGCGCGAACGCCAACCGGGACAGGCCAACCCCGCCGGTCACGAGGGGGTGCACACCTCCACCCTCAGCCGACACTCCACCCTGCCCGACTACCGCCCCCCCGCGCTGGAGCGTTTTCTCGCCATGCGGCCGGTGACTTACCTGCCCTGAGCGGCGGCGGAAGCAGCAGGCGCTAGCGGCGCAGTTGTCGGCGCAGTGGCTGGTGCGCTTGCAGCAGCATGGCCTGCCCCCAAACCAAGCGTGAGCACCACGTCCTTTTCCAGGTCTTTCTCGCTGCCCTTGTCTGCTGTTTTGCCCGCCGTCTTTTCTGCGGCCTTGATCGCAGTTCCCCTCTGCACCCGCGCCGCAGGCAAGGCCTTGGGGCCGGTAGTCAGCGCCGTGACCACGGCCTTGGCCCGCGCCTGAGCCAGCGCGTCGAGAGCCGACTGGGGAATCTCCACCGCCTTGGCCAACTGCGCCAGCATGGCGCGCAGCAAAGCGTGCTCCGGCTGATCGGCTTTGGGCAACGATTTTTTCAGCGCATCGAGCGCGCTGGTCGGATGCTGGTCGAGGTAGAGCGCGTTGATGGCGTTGCGGGTGCGGGCATTGCCCAGATCGAGCGGGCCTGGGCTGACTGCGGGCGGCACGGTCACCCCCAGTTTGAGCAGCACCTGACGACGCACGGCAGCCTCCTGCAGCGCGGCGGTATCGCGTGGGGCGTCAAGCGTAAGCGGCACTTGCAATTCCAGCCGCGGCCGCTTGAGCAGCACCTCGCTGATCTGCAGCAGTTTTTCACGCTCGGGCGGCGCCAGCACCGCGCTGCCGGGGGCGAAAGCCACGTTCTGCGGCGTTTGCTCGCCCCCGCCGCCGAACAGTGCGCCCAGCGCGCGGAACGGCGCGGTGACGATCTTGGTCAGCACGTTGACGATGGCCTGCCAGATGATGCCGCCGTAGCTGAACTTGGGGTTGTTCAGGTCGCCATGCACCGGCAGGTCGATATCGATCACACCGTCACTGTTTTCCAGCACGGCGATGGCCAGATCGAGCGGCAGATTCATCGCGCCTGGGCTGTCGACATGTGGGCCCAGCTTGAGGCGGGTGATGGTGAACTGGTTGTCGCCCTTCATCTGCGCCTTGGCGATCTTGTACTGCAACTTGGCATCGAGCCGCCCCGATTCGATGGTGCGCCCGGCAAACTTGCCCGAGTAGGGCGAAACCGAGGCCATATTCAGGTTGCGGAAATCCAGCGTGACGTCGGTGTTCTGGGTGGCGCGGAAGGGCTGCAACTGCCCTCGCACCTTGGCCGAGCCGTAGTCGTTGACCTGGCCGTCGAGTTCGATCTGGGCGCTGCTGTCGGGCGCGTCTGACAGCCCGTTGATCACCCCGGAGAGCTTTTGCATGCGCACCCGGAAGTCGGGCTTTATGGACTGATCGGTGAAGTCCACATCGGCGTTTTCGATGGCGGTGCGATCGATGCGCAGCGCCAGCGGCAAGGGCTTGTTTGCACTGTGGTCCGCAGCGGCGGGCTGCGGGCTCTGGGGGGGGGTGCGCGTGAGCAGGATGGCCTGCACATTGAGCGTACGGTCGGGGCTGATGACGATGCGGCCATAGGGCTCCACCGCCTGCAGCGCCGTCATGCTGACCGAAAGCGGCGCGCTATCGACGCTCAGCCCTGTGGCCGCCAGCTTGCGCCAACCCAGAAACGGCGTGCGTCCTTCGGGCTCGACCAGCGCGAGGTTGTCGATCTGCGCTCTGCCGACATAGCTCACTTTCGGCACACTGCCCTGGCCCTTGCCCAGCTTCACCGTGCCGTCGGCCGAGGCCGTTCCGCTGGTGAGCAGCAACCGCACATAGGGCGCCAGCAGACTGCCGAAGGGTGTGAGCGCAAGCTGTTGAAGTTGCACCTGCAGCGAACCGCCCAGCGGTTGCGGGGCGACCTGGCCGCGGGCGCTGAACTGCCCGCCCTGCTTGAGCGCGAAGCGCACCTGCAGCGCAACCGGTTTGCGCAAATCCAGACTGAGATTGCGGGCGCTGGCTTGGCCCTGCATCACATCCAGACGGATGGGAGCGGAAGTCTGGCGATCTTCGACCTGCGCCGAGAAGTCGCGCAGGGCAAGGCTTTTGAGTTGCAGATCGGGCGGCTTGGCTGCCGGGTTTCGTGCGGCAGGCTTGGCGGGTGGAGGCGCTGCGGAGGCGGGTATAGCAGATGCGGGCGCAAAGGCCTGCGCCCAGTTCAGGCCGTCCTGCGCCAGAGTCACCTCGGTATTCAGGCCGTCCACTTGCAGGGGCCCGGCGCGAATATGGGCCACGCCGGACGCGGGCAGACTGATTTCGCTGGAGCCGAGTTGCAGGCTTTTCCACCTTGCCAGCGCTTGACGGGCGCTGTCGAGCCGCATCGCGCCGAGTTGCAGTTGCAGGTCTTTCGCCTGAACCTGCGCCGGGCTGTCCGCAGGCAGCACCACCTTGGCCGCAGTGTTCATCTTGAGGTCGCTGAGCTGCAGTTTCAGCGGCGCCTTGAAGCTCTGGTCGGTGTAGTCCAGCGCCTGCACCCGGGTAGCGACGCGCTGCACTTCCAAGCTCCAGGCGGGCGCGGCCTGAGCAGCGGCCTGAGCTGCTGATGCAGGCGCAGAGTCAGGCGCAGAGGCGGGCAGGCGGACCGGCTTCGGCGCCTTGGAGGCGCTCATGGCCTGCAACAGATCGATCTGCCCGTTCGCCAGACGCTTGAGTTGAACACGCGCCGCATCGAGCTGAACAGCGCCGAGTTGCACGCGGTGCTGCGCCAGATCGGCCTGCACCGCATCGACCTGAAGCAAGGGCAGCGACAACCAGGGAGTCGCCTGCGCAGCCTCTGCCTGCAGCTGGCTGTCCTGCAGGGTGATTTGCGGCAGTTGCAGGGTGCGCTGGGCCAGGTCGACCGTGCCCGGTTGTGTCTGCAGGCTGCCCGCCCGTAGTGCGGCTTGGCCGATCTGCCCGCTGATGTCTTGCACGCGCAGCGGCCCGAAACCTGAGTGTCGTCGGCCCCAGTCGAGCTGTGCGCCTTGCAGTTGCGCGGTGCGGAACTGCAGCTGATCGTTGCCCGAAGTGGCGCTCAGTCCGTCCAGCGACAAGGACTGCATCGACGCGGTGCGTTCGGAGCCGTCGATTTTTGCCTGATCCAGTTTCAGGCTTTGCCACTGCACGGCGGCGCCGCCCGTCCGCGCGGCCAAGGTCTGAATTTGAGCGCCGAGGTCATTGATCGCCCACAGCCAGCCTTGCTCCCCCTGCACCACGCTGTAGGCCGCATGAATCGACGCCGTGCCCGAGGTGATCTGCAAGGTGCTCGATAGATTCGGCGCGGCCCGCGCCGCCGCCGCCAGGTCGAGCCCGGTGAGTTCCGCCTGCCCGCCGGACACCAGCGGATTGATGCCCACATAGCCCTTCCAGCGCAGCGTGGCCTTCTGCTCGGGCAGCGCGAGACTGATGGCGTATTGCCCGCGCGCCTTGGGCAGAGTGGAAAGATCGTTGACCTGCACGTTCAAAGGCGTCAACTGAGTGGCATAGGGATGGGTGCGGTTGGCATCGGCGTAGCGCAGCGTGCCGCCGACGATCTGCAACTGCTCGATCACCACGCGCGGGAGGGTGTCGGAGGGCTTGGCCGGTTTGGGGCCGCGCTGCAGGGCGCGCACCAGAGCGTCCCAATTCATCGCGCCGCCTTGCGCAATGGCCACATTCACCTGCGGCTGATCGATGCGGATTTGATGAAACGTCCACGCCCAGCGAAACAGGCTAGCCGGGGCGAAATCGACGAACAGCTTGCCAAACCCCGCCAGCGGCGCCCCTTGCGGCGTGCTCAGTTGCAGCTTGTCTACCGTGAGATCCAGGTGCAGGGGGTCGAACGCCACCTTGCCCACCGTGGCCCGGCTGTCGAGCTGCGACTGCGCCAGCTTGGGGATGTAATGCTCGGCCAGCGGCCCGACCGCAAGGTAGCCAAAAGCCACGTAAAACACGAACAGGCCCGCCGCAATGAGCACCGGCAGGCTGAGCAGCACGCGGCGCACTCGCCTCCAGACGGTCGAAGCAGTGGCAGACATCAAAACCTCGCGAACAATCGGATGCGCTGCATTATGGCTCCATCCCGCGACGCGCCGGCGCTTCGGCCGATACCATCATGGTCTGTTGCGCTACCGTCAATCCACCCGAACCCATGACCGACTCGATACCTGCTTATGTTCAGTACGTGGGCGCCGCCCTGTTTGCCATTGCGGTGATCCATACCTTTTCCACCAAATTCTTCGAGGGCCTGGCGCACCGCCAGCCCGCGCACGCCGGGCTGTGGCATCTGCTCGGCGAGGTCGAGGTGGTGTTTGGTTTCTGGGCCATGGTGCTCATGGTGTTTCTGTTCGTCACGCTAGGGAAGCATGAAGCGGTGGCCTACATCGACTCGCGCAATTTCACCGAGCCGCTGTTCGTATTCGCCATCATGGTGGTAGCAGGCACCCGGCCCATCCTCCAGGCCGCGGGCGACGTCGTCAACGGGCTGGCTCGCGCCGTTCCCCTGCCGGGCTCGATCATGTTTTACCTGCTGCTGCTCGTGGTCGTGCCGCTGCTGGGTTCGTTCATCACCGAACCCGCAGCCATGACCCTGGCCGCCCTTTTGCTGCGCGACCGCATTTTTCGCGCCGAAGTGTCGCTGCGCCTCAAATACATCACCCTGGGGGTGCTGTTCGTCAACGTGTCCATCGGCGGTACGCTCACCCATTTCGCCGCGCCGCCGGTGCTCATGGTGGCCTCGACCTGGCAGTGGGATCTGGGCTTCATGCTCACCCATTTCGGCTGGAAAGCCGCCATCGCGGTAGTGATCAACGCCGTGGGGGCCACCCTGCTGTTCCGCCGCGAACTGGCCGGGCTGGCGCGACCGGCTGCGGTTGATACGCCAGACCCGACACAGCAACGCGCGCCGCTGAGCGTCATCGGCATCCACCTGTTGTTTCTGGTGGCCGTCGTGGTGTTTGCCCATCACCCGGCGGTGTTCATTCCCCTGCTGCTGTTTTTCGTCGGTTTTGCCACCGCCTACGCCCGCTACCAAGACACCCTGATGCTCAAGGAAGGCATGCTGGTGGGCTTCTTTCTGGGCGGGCTGGTGGTGCTGGGCGGCCTGCAGCAATGGTGGCTGCAACCGCTGCTCACCCGCATGGATGCCACGGCGGTGTTTTTCGGCGCCACGGCGCTGACGGCCATCACCGACAACGCCGCGCTGACCTACCTCGGCTCGCTGGTGCAGGGCCTGAGCCCCGAATTCAAATACGCACTGGTGGCCGGGGCCGTCAGCGGCGGCGGCCTCACGGTCATTGCCAATGCCCCCAATCCGGCCGGCATCGCCCTGCTGCGCAGCAGTTTTGACGAAGGAGCGGTGCACCCGCTCGGCCTGCTGGGCGCCGCCCTGCTGCCCACCGTGGTGGCGATGAGCTGCTTCTGGCTGCTGTGATTCACTTTTCCAAACGCCTTTCTACGCAATGAGCACTCCCACGATCCCTGATTCTGCAACTCAAGCCGTCGCCTTCCTCGGCCTGGGCATCATGGGCGACCCGATGGCCGGGCACCTGGCCCGCGCCGGGCGCCGCGTGACCGTTTACAACCGCACCGCGAGCAAGGCGCACGACTGGGTGCGCCGCAACGGGGGGCATTCAGCGGCGTCGCCGCGCGAGGCCGCAGCGGGGGCCGGCTTCGTGTTCTCCTGCGTCGGCAACGATGACGACCTGCGCGCCGTGACCCTCGGCCCGGACGGCGCTTTCGTCGGCATGCAGCCCGGTGCCGTGTTCATCGATCACACCACGACCTCGGCCGATGTCGCGCGCGAGCTGGGCCTTGCGGCGCGCGAACGCGGCTTGTTTTTTCTCGACGCCCCCGTCTCGGGCGGACAGGCCGGTGCGCAGAACGGCACGCTCACCGTAATGTGCGGTGGCGAGGCCCAGGCGTTCGAGCGGGCGCAGCCGGTGATCGCCGCGTTCGCCCGCGCGGTGACCCGGCTGGGCGACAACGGCGCCGGGCAGCTTTGCAAGATGGTGAACCAGATCGCCATCGCCGGGCTGGTGCAAAGCCTGGCCGAGGCCATCGCCTTCGGCGAGCGCGCCGGGCTGGATCTGTCCACGGTGCTGCAGGTGATCGGCAAGGGCGCGGCGCAGAGCTGGCAGATGGATAACCGCGGTCCGACCATGATCGAAGGCCGTTACGACTTCGGCTTTGCCGTTGACCTGATGCGCAAAGACTTCAGTCTGTGCCTGCAAGAGGCCCGCCACAACGGCGCGCGGCTACCGGTACTTGCCCTGGTCGATCAGTTCTATGCCGATGTGCAGGCGACGGGCGGCGGGCGGCTCGACACCTCGTCGCTGCTCAAGCGGCTGCGCGACAAGAACGACTGAAACCGCGACGATTATTTGGCGGTGTAGCGCGCGGCGCTGGCGGTGATTTCGGCCCGCGCGGCATCAATCCCGGCCCAACCCTCGGTCTTCACCCACTTGCCCGCTTCGAGGTCTTTGTAGTGGTTGAAAAAATGCTCGATCTGCTTGAGCAGTTCGGGCGGCAGGTCTTCGGGCTTCTGGATGTGGCGGTACTGCGGCAGCAGTTTTTCCACCGGCACGGCGATGAGCTTGGCGTCCACCCCGGCTTCGTCGGTCATTTTCAGCATGCCGATGGGGCGGCAACGCACCACGCAGCCATGCACCAGCGGAATGGTGGTGACCACGAGCACGTCCACCGGGTCGCCGTCTTCCGAAAGGGTCTGCGGAATGTAGCCATAGTTGCACGGGTAATGCATGGCGGTGGACATGAAGCGATCAACGAACAGCGTACCGCTGGCCTTGTCCACCTCGTACTTCACCGGCGGCGCGTGCGCGGGAATCTCGATCACTACGTTGAAGTCGTCAGGCAGGCTTTTGCCCGCAGGCACGTCGCGCAAACTCATAATCAGTCCTTGGGTTAAGAGAGAGGTAGAAAAAATTTTAGGCAGGATTGTTGCCGCGTGGCTCGGGCGGCGGTGCGTTTTCCTTTTGCGGGTTGCGCATGTCCTGCAACTGCTGTTCGCTGATGATGTTGAACATGGTCACGACCTTCGACACGCCCGTGGTGTCGCGTGCGATCTGCACGGCGCGGTCGGCCTCGCGCTGGGTGACGATGCCCATGAGATAGACCACGCTATTGGACGTGGTCACCTTGAAAGCATTGCCGAAAATATCGCGGGCGTCGATCAGGCGGGCGCGCACCTTGGTAGTGATGAGGGTGTCGGTGGCGCTGCGGTTGAGGTCGGCCACGGGCCCGATGTCGATTTCGTTGAGCACGGCCTTGACATTGGGCACGCCCTTGACGACTTGTTCGGCCTTCTGTTTGTCGGCCTCGTTGGGCGCCTGGCCGACCAGCAGCACCTGCTGGTTGTAGCTCACGGCGCGCACATTGGCATCCGGGCCCAGGGCGGAAGAAATGCGGTTGTCAGCCTTGAGCTGAATGGTGTTGTCTTCGAGGATGGAGCCCGCCGTGCGTCGGTCGGTTGCCACATACGCGGTTGCGCCCACCGCGCCCAGGCCCAGCACGAAGCAGCCCTGCAACTGCGTGGCCGCGAGCACGACGGTCAGCAGACTGGCCGCACGCCACAAACCGCGCGAACGACGCACGCCGCTCGCGGCAGGAGCCGATTTAGAACAAATATCCACGTTCATCTGTGTCATGCCAAAGACTCCGGTTCACCCATCAGCACCCAGTCTAAGCCATCGCAAAGGCAATGCAACGACAGCAGATGCACCTCCTGGATGCGGGCGGTACGGTCGTTGGGCACGGCGATATGCACATCGACATCGCGCAGCAGGCCGGCCACCCGGCCGCCGGTGCGCCCGGTCAGCGCCAGCACGCTCATCTCGCGCGCCTGCGCGGCCCGCACGGCTTCGACGATGCTCGACGAATTGCCGCTGGTGCTGAACGCCACCAGCACATCGCCGGGCAGACCCAGCGCCCGCACCTGCTTGGAAAACACATGGTCGAAACCGTAATCGTTCGCCACGGCGGTGAGGGTGGAGGTGTCGGTGGTGAGGGCGATGGCGGCCAGTTCGGGGCGCTCGCGCTCGAAGCGGCCGACCAGTTCCGCCGCCAGATGCTGACTGTCGGCGGCCGATCCGCCGTTGCCGCAGATCAGGATCTTGTGCCCATTCGACACCGCCGTCGCCAGCACATCGACGGCGCGCGCGATCGGCCCGGTCAGCGCCTCGGCCGCCTGATACTTCAGATCGGCGCTGTCGAAAAAATGCTGCTGGATACGCTGCTCTAGCATGATGTGACTGAGAGACAAAAGGGCGATGTTAGTCGGGGTCGAGTGCCTGTGCGGCCTGCGTGTTGTCATGCCCGCGTCGTCACTCTTCTGCCGAAAACGCACCGGGAAGCCACTCCAGCTTGCCCGCTTCCAGCGCAACCACATCAAAACGGCACGTCGGCTCCTCGGCCAGACGCGCCAGATAGTGACGCGCGGCCAGCACAATACGGCGGCGTTTGCGCGCATCGACACTGCCCGCCGCCCCGCCATACGCCGCCGCATTGCTGCGGGCGCGTACCTCGACAAAGACCAGCGTGCCGTCGCCCGCGCGCATGATCAGGTCGATCTCGCCGCCACGCACCCGATAATTGCGCTCGACCAGCCGCAAGCCGCGGGCCTGCAGCTCGCCACAGGCCTGCGCTTCTGCCGACTGCCCCAGACGGCGCGCCGCGCGCTGCTTCCACATTTGCATCATGCCCGCCATGTCCACTCCCCTCCAAACCGCACTGGAATTCTGCGCCCAGCAGGATTTTCCGCCCGCGCTCTACATGGTGGCCGCGCCCATCGGCAACCTGGCCGACATCAGCCTGCGCGCCCTGGCCGTACTGCACCATGCCGACCGCATCGCGGCCGAAGACACCCGGGTGGCGCAGCGTCTGCTCGAAGCCTACGGTCTGCGCAAACCCACGCTGCGCTGCGACCGGCACCGCGAGGCGCAGGCCGCGCAGCACATCGTCGCCGCGGTGGCCGCGGGCGAGCGCGTGGCTTTTCTTAGCGACGCCGGCACGCCGGGCATCAGCGATCCGGGCAGCCGCATCGCTGCGGCCGCTCATGCCGCCGGGCTGCGGGTGATGCCCCTGCCGGGCGCCAGCGCGGTGACGACGGCGCTCAGCGCCAGCGGCCTCGATCTGCACTCGGGTTATTGCTTCGCGGGCTTCGCGCCCGAAAAGGCCGTGGCGCTGCGCGCCTTTCTGCAGGCCGCGCTACAGGCTTCGCGGGTAACCGTGTTTTTCGAAGCCCCGCACCGGCTGCGCGACTGCCTGCTCACCTTGCTGGAGCTGGACGCGCAGGCGCAGCTCGTCCTCGCCAAGGAGTTGAGCAAGCAGTTCGAGGCCCTGCTGCCCTGCACGCCGCAAACCGCGCTCGACTGGCTTGATGCCGATCCCCGGCGGGCGCAGGGCGAATTCGTGCTGCTGCTGCAGCCGCACGCGGCGGTGGCGGAACTCGACACCCGAGCCATCGCCCTGCTGCAGCGGCTGGCGCAGGAGTTGCCCGCCTCACGCGCGGCAGCGGTGGCGGCCGACCTCACCGGGCTGAAGCGCGATGCGCTCTACCGCTGGTTACTCGATCACAAGCCGGATTCGGACGTCAGCGCCGCGCGCTGAGCGGCCCCGCCTTACACCGGCGCCGGAGCTTCACCCGTCCAGATTTCCACCCGGTTGCGTCCGGCTTGTTTGGCGCGGTAAAGAGCCTGGTCGGCGCGGTCGAGCAATTCGTCGGCGTCCACCAGAGTGGAAGTGGGCAGGAACTCGGCAATGCCGATGCTGGTGGTCAGCGTCATGCCGTCGTGCGGGCTTGAGGGCAGGCAGCTGGCTTCCTGGATGGACAGCCGTAGGCGCTGCGCCACATCTAACGCGACCTGCCGCGTGGTCTGCGGCAGCAGAATGGCGAACTCATCGCCCCCCAGCCGTCCACAAAGATCGGGCCCGCGCAACTGCTGCATGCAGGTTTGCGCAAAACAGCGAATGACGGCATCGCCCACCTGATGGCCGAGGCGGTCGTTGATCTGCTTGAAACGGTCGATGTCCAGCGCCAGCACCACGAACGGGCTGCCCTCACGCTGCGCGCGGCGCAGTTCCAGTGCGGCGCGGGCCAGAAAGTAGCGGCGGTTCGGAATGCCGGTGAGCGTGTCGGTGTAAGCCAGATTGCGCAATTCGCTTTCGCGCGCCTTGGCCTCGGTGATGTCCTTGAAGGCGAAAATCAGTGCGTCGTCGTCGCGGTAGCGCCCCCGGGTGACCGACAGCAGCAGCCAGACCTCGGTGCCGTCGAACCGGCGGAATTGGGCCTCCACGCCGCGCACCACGCCGCCTTCGCGCTGCAGCCGGGCCAGCAGTTGATCGCGATCGACCGAGTCGCCCCAAAGAGGCCGCATCGACTGCCCGGCGTGCTGCGCATACGAGCCGCGGAACAGACTGTCGGCGGCCTTGTTGGAAAACAACAGCGCCGCGTCGCTGGTGCGAGTGATGACCAGCGGCACCGGCGATTCTTCCGAGAGGAAGCGAAAGCGCTGCTCATCTTCGCTGAGTTGCTGCTGCAACTGCTTGATGGCGGTGATGTCCTGCATGCTGGTGACCACGCCCACGATCTGGCGGCTGACCGCGTCGCGCACCAGCGCCTTGTTCAAAATCCACACCGTGGGCTCATGATCGGGATGCAGATAAGGCGCCTCGCGCGTGACCTGCAGGCTGCCGGAGAGCAATTCGCTGTCCATGTCTTCCCAGATGCGGCCCAGGGTGGCGCCGAGAATCTGCGTCCCGGTGCGTCCGTGAATTTCCGGGCCGCTGAGCCCGACGAGCAGGTTGAAGGCCACGTTCACCCGGGTGAACCGCCCCTGCGGATCGCTGAACGCCACCGGGTTGGGCAGGGCGTTGAGCAGCGACTCCTGAAACCGCAACTGCGCCTGCGTGGTGGCCTGGCTGATCTGCAGTGCGGCGGTGCGGCGGTTGACCTTTTTTTCCAGCGTGGCATTGATGTCGCGCACCTGCTTGATCGCTGCGGTGCGCTCGTTGGCCAGCAACCCGGCGAGCAGCATGGCGCTGGCGAACGCCAGCAGAATGATCTGCATGGACATGAAGCGGTCGCTGCCCAGCATGCTGTACATCGGGCCTTGCTGCAGCACGGTCGCCGTCACGATCAGCAGGCTGATGACCGCGCTCAAGGCGGCGGAAACCGCCAGCGGCAGGCGCATCGCCGACCTCAGCATCGGCAGCATGATCAAGCTCGCCAACCCGATGGGCAGCGCGCTCTGGCCGTTTGGCATGAGATAGACCAGCAGGGTGCCGATCACCGCGAGCGCTGGCAGCCCCACCATCTCCCAGTTGAACGCCGCCCGCAAGGTCTGCAGCGACACCCGGCGCAGCAGTTCGGCGGCGGGGGTGAGCACCACGATGCTGGCCATATCGGTCACCCACCATTGCACGCCCAGATCAGGCGAAACGGGGGTCTGGCCAAAACCGAAGGTGGCCGCAGCGGTGGCCCCCACGGCCGCCGAGACCCCAGCGCCCAGTACGCCCATGGCGCCGATGAACCAGAGTCCGTCGGCCGTCGTCTCGAAACCCTGCCAGCGCGCACGTCGCCGCAGCAACCACAAACCGAGCAGCGGCCCGAGGACGTCGCCTGCCGCGATCAAGGCGCTGGCCTGCAGTCCCCAGCCCATCAGAAAGTGGTCACTCACCCAGGACGCGAGCGCGATGGCCGGCACCATCGACGGCCCGCGCGCAATCAGGCCGAAGGCCGCCACGGCCGCCGAAGGCCACAGAATGAGCTCGCTCGACCGCACCCCGAGCACCAGCCAGGCCGCCAGGATGTAACACGCAGCGATGCCCACTGACCAGAGCAGCCAGCGAATCACGGAGCGGGTGGACACAGAGCGCATGGGGCGTTGCAGCAGGGTCAGCGAGTCAAAGTTTCAGGGCAGAAAACGACATTTCGTCGAGGGAAAAACATCCGAAAAAACCGGATGAAGATTGTCAGCAAAGAACCAAACTTGTTGACAATCTAGACAAACTGGAGAAATCAACGAAAGATAAGCATTATTCCTGCACCAGATTCGCAGGCTTTTCGGGTTTGACCGGATTCTCCCGAAGTTGCGTCGCCCCGTCCGTGAAATCCGTCACGTTGTCGGCCCGTAGCCTCTTACGCAGCGACGAGAATTGTTGAAAATTGCGCACTGCTTCACGAAGTCAGCACCGTAAGCGCGGCGTTTCTCCGTCCGTTTCTCTTACTGAACCCTCTCCCATGCCCCCACTGCCCGACCCCGAACCGTCCTGTTCTTCGCCTTCGATGCAGCGTCGTTTGCTGCTGAGGGCCGCTACAGGTGCGCTTTTGTTGAGCCCGTGGCTGAAAGCCGCCCAGGCGCGAGCCGCTGTCAATCTGGCCGCGACCCCCATCGGCCGCATGGATCTGCCGTGGTGGCGCAAGCGCTTTGAAGCGTCGCTGCAACAGGTGCGTCGCAGCCGCCCAGAACTCGTCTGGCTGGGCGACTCCATCACTCAGAACTGGGAGCGCAGCGGCCCGCAGCCCTGGGCCGACTATCAGCCCATCTGGCAACGCGAATACGGACGCTATCGACCGCTCAATCTCGGCTTCATCGGCGACACCACCTCCAGCGTGCTGTGGCGGCTCGATCACGGGCAGGTGCAGGGGCTGTCTCCGAAGGTCTGCATCCTGCTGATCGGCGCCAACAATCTGGGGCGGCCGCACTGGGGCGCACACCTGACCGTGCCGGGCATCGAAGCGGTGGCGGACAAGGTGCACCAGTTGCTGCCTCACACCGCGGTGCTGCTGCTCGGCGTGCTGCCCAGCAAGCGCTCGGCCTGGATCAGCGCCGAAACCCTCAAGATCAACGCCGCGCTGGCGCAGCGTTACGCCCACAGCACCCGCGTCACCTTCCTGAATGTCGGCCATGTGCTGCTCGATGCCCAAGGCCAGCCCGATCCCGCCCTCTATCTCGAAGGGCACGAGGCGCATCAAACCGTGCTGCTCCACCCAGACGCGCAAGGCATGGAGCGCATCGCCCAGGCGATCGCCCCCACGCTGGACAAACTCCTGAGAAACACGCCGGGCCGCCCCAAGTGATTCTCACCCCCTCGGGGGGCCTGACGCGCAGCGGCAGGTCTGGGGGCGCTTTCAAGAAACACGCCGGGCCGCCCCAAGAGTTTCTTGCCCCTTGAGGGGAGAACCGAGCGAAGCGAAGGTTTTCGGGGTGGGCTGATGGCTCGCTGAATCGGCCTTCCTGCCCGCAGGCAAAGTGGCTTTCGCTGTGGAATACTGCGTCATGCACACTGCCTGCCCATCCCCAAAAAAATTCTGCAGGAGACAATATGAAAGCTTCCCTTCGTTTGCCCGCGGCGCTCGGTCTGTGCGCCGTGCTGTGGGCGCCCGCCTTCGCGGCTGAGCCGCTCACCGTCACGGTCCACCGACTCACCCTTGAGACCGCCGAGCGCATCGCGCAGGGCGCCATCAAGACCTGCCGCGCCAAGGGCTTGCAGGTCAGCGTGACCGTGGTTGATCGCAACGGCATCGTGCAGGCCACGCTGCGCGACACCCTGGCCCCGCCGGTCTCGCTGGCCATCAGCCGACAAAAGGCCTACACCGCCGCCATGTTCGGCATCAAAGGCACCGCCATGGGGCCGCAAGCCGCCTCGCCCCTGGCGCTGCTGGGTGACGGCCTGGCCTTCACCGCGGGCTCCGTGCCGATCGAAGCCGGGGGCCGGATGTACGGCGCCGTGGGCGTGAGCGGAGCGCCGGACGGCAAGGTCGACGAAGAATGCGCCCAGGCCGGACTCGACGCGGTCTTGCCCGATCTGGAAATGCAGTAAGGGCCTGCGCGTCCCTGCCTACAATCCTCAGTCAGTTCTGCGCAACCTCGCGCTGCGCAGGACTGACCGACACAACGGCCTGCCTTTTTTTTGGGCAGCCCGATCAGCCCGCATGAAATCAGGGCTTTCCGCCCATCCGGTGTGACATTTTCCCCAGCCGCTGGGGATAACTGGGCACCGGTGGCGCCCCTGTGGATAATTTTCTGACCCTCCATGGCCAGTCGCCGACCTCCCGCCTATTCCGAATCTTCCATCCGCGTGCTCAAGGGCCTGGAGCCCGTGCGTCAGCGGCCGGGCATGTACACCCGCACCGACAACCCGCTGCACATCGTGCAGGAAGTCATCGACAACAGCGCTGACGAAGCCCTGGGCGGCTACTGCCAGCACATCGCCGTCACCCTGCACGCCGACGGCAGCATCAGCGTGGAAGATGACGGCCGCGGCATCCCCTTCGGCCTGCACCCGGAGGAGAACGCGCCGGTGGTCGAGCTGGTGTTCACCCGGCTGCATGCTGGCGGCAAGTTCGACAAGCTGCAGGGCGGCGCCTACAGTTTTTCCGGCGGCTTGCATGGTGTGGGCGTTTCGGTCACGAATGCACTGGCGGCACGGCTTGAAGTGACGGTCTGGCGCGACGGCCAGGTGGCGCATCTGGTGTTTGCAGGCGGCGACGTCATCGAACCCCTGGCGGTGCGCAAAGCCGCACGCGATGAGCGCAGAAGCGGCACCCGCGTGCGGGTCTGGCCCGATGCCAAATACTTCGACAGCCCCCATCTCCCCCTGGCCGAACTCACCCATCTGCTGCGCAGCAAGGCGGTGCTGCTGCCCGGGGTGAAGGTCGATCTGATCCAGGAGAAAACCGGCGACACCACGCACTGGGAATATGCCCGCGGGCTGCGCGACTATCTGCTCAGCAGCCTGCCCGCCGAGCCCTTCATCGACCTGTTCGAGGGCGAGCACTACGCCGGCGCTTCAGAGCAGGAGAGCTTCGCCGAAGGCGAAGGTGCGGCCTGGTGCGTGGCCTTCACCGAAGAGGGCGCTGTGCTGCGCGAGTCTTACGTCAACCTCATTCCCACGCCGGCCGGCGGCACGCACGAAGCCGGCTTGCGCGAGGGTCTGTTCCAGGCGGTGAAGGGCTTCATCGAACTGCACAATCTGCAGCCCAAGGGCGTGAAGCTGTTGCCCGAAGACCTCTTCGCGCGGGCGTCCTTCGTGCTCTCCGCGCGGGTGCTCGATCCGCAGTTCCAGGGCCAGATCAAGGAAAAGCTCAACAGCCGCGATGCCCTGCGTCTGGTCGGCCAGGCCGTGCGGCCCACGCTCGAACTCTGGCTGCACGAGCGGGTGGATCAGGGCAAGAAGCTCGCTGAACTGGTCATCCGCCAGGCGCAGAGCCGCCTGCGCGCGGCGCAGAAGGTGGAGAAGAAAAAAGGCTCGGGCGTGGCCGTGCTGCCGGGCAAGCTGACCGACTGCGAAAGCCGCGATACCGATCGCACCGAACTCTTTCTGGTGGAAGGCGATTCCGCCGGAGGCTCGGCCAAGATGGGCCGCGACAAGGAATTCCAGGCCGTGCTGCCGCTGCGCGGGAAGGTGCTCAATTCCTGGGAAGTCGAACGCGACCGGCTGTTCGCCAACACCGAGATCCACGACATCGCCGTGGCCATCGGCGTCGACCCGCACGGCAAGGACGACGTGCCCGACCTAAGCAACCTGCGTTACGGCAAGATCTGCATTCTGAGCGATGCCGACGTGGACGGCTCGCACATCCAGGTCTTGCTGCTCACCCTGTTCTTCCGCCACTTTCCCAAACTCATCGAGCGCGGTCATGTCTGCGTGGCCCGCCCCCCGCTCTACCGCCTCGACGCGCCCGCGCGCGGCAAGAAACCCGCGCAGAAGATCTACGTGCTCGACGACGCCGAACTGCAGGCCGCGCAGGACAAGCTGCGCAAGGACGGCCTGAAGGACGGCGCCTGGCAGATTTCGCGCTTCAAGGGCCTGGGCGAAATGAGCGCCGAGCAACTCTGGGACACCACCCTCAACCCCGACACCCGCCGTCTGTACCGC
>DZDA01000025.1:0-5987 GCA_022730375.1 Thiomonas intermedia | reverse complement strand
CTGCTTTTCTCCCAGCTCATGGGCAAGGGCGAAGCCCAGGCGCGCCGCGGGCTGATGGAGGAATACGGCGACCAGATCGAAGTGGACATCTGATATGAGCGAACAAGCCACCCTCGAATTCGACAACCGGCCTGAGGACGACGCCGACTCGCTGGCGCTGGGCGACTATGCCCGCCGCGCCTATCTCGACTACGCCATTTCCGTGGTCAAGGGCCGCGCCCTGCCCGATGTGTGCGACGGTCTGAAGCCAGTGCAGCGGCGCATCCTCTACGCCATGTGGCGCATGGGGCTGGCGTTCGATGCCAAGCCGGTCAAGTCGGCGCGCGTGGTGGGCGACGTGCTCGGCCGCTTTCACCCGCATGGCGACCAGGCCGCCTACGACGCCTTGGTGCGGCTGTCGCAGAACTTCGCGCAGCGCTATCCCCTGATCGACGGCCAGGGCAACTTCGGCTCGCGCGACGGCGACGGCGCCGCCGCCATGCGCTACACCGAGGCGCGGCTCTCGCCCATCGCCCGGCTGCTGCTCAGCGAGATCGACGCGGGCACCGCCGACTTCATTCCCAACTATGACGGCTCGACCACCGAGCCCCGGCTGCTGCCCGCGCGCCTGCCTTTTTTGCTGCTCAACGGGGCCAGCGGCATCGCCGTGGGCATGGCCACCGAGATTCCGGCCCACAACCTGCGCGAGGTGGCCAGCGCCTGCGTCGCCCTGCTCAAGAATCCCGGGCTTGAACTCGCCGGCGCCCTGGCGCTGATGCCCGGACCCGACTTCGCCACCGGGGGCCAGCTGATCTCCAGCCCGCAAGACATCGCCGCAGCCTACGCCGTCGGCCGCGGCAGCCTGAAGGTGCGGGCGCGCTGGACGGTGGAAGAACTCGCGCGCGGCCAATGGCAACTGGTCATCAACGAATTGCCGCACGGCACCAGCACCCAGATGGTGCTCGAAGAAATCGAGGAGCTCAGCAACCCCAAGATCCGCCCTGGCAAGAAGGCGCTGTTGCCCGATCAGATTGCGCTGAAGGCCAGTCTGCTGGGTCTGCTCGACACCGTGCGCGACGAATCGGGCCGCGAGGCCGCGGTGCGGCTGGTGTTCGAGCCGCGCAGCGCGCGCATCGATCAGGCCGAGTTCATCAACACCCTGCTCGCCCGCACCAGCCTGGAGACCAGCGTGCCGATCAATCTGGTGATGATCGGCGCCGACGGCAAGCCGCGCCAGAAGGGGCTGATGGACATTCTGCGCGAGTGGGTCGCCTATCGCCGCGACACGGTGCAGCGTCGTTCAAAACATCGCCTGGAACAGGTGGACGCCCGCATCCACATCCTCGAAGGTCGGCAGCAGGTGCTGCTCAACCTCGACGAGGTGATCGACACCATCCGCAACAGCGACGACCCCAAGCCGGCGCTGATGGCGCGCTTCGATCTCACCGAGTTGCAGGCCGACGACATTCTCGACATGCGGCTGCGCCAGCTCGCGCGGCTGGAGGCCATCCGCATCGACAAGGAACTCGCCGCGCAACGCACTGAAGCAGCCGAGCTGCAAAAACTGCTCGCCGACGAAAAAGCCATGACGCGGCGCATCATCGGCGAGATCGAGACCGACGCCAAGCAGTTCGGCGACGACCGCCGCACGCTCATCCAGGCCGAACAACGCGCCGTGGCCGAGGTCAAGGTGGTCGATGAACCCGTCACGGTCATCGTGTCGCAAAAGGGCTGGCTGCGCGCGCAGAAAGGCCACGGCCTTGTGCTGTCCGCGCTCACCTTCAAGCCGGGCGATGCGCTCTACGCCACGTTCGAATGCCGCAGCGTCGATCCGCTCGTCGTGCTCGGCAGCGACGGCCGGGCGTATTCGATGGATGTGGCCGACCTGCCCGGCGGGCGCGGCGACGGCCAGCCCGTCACCACCTTCATCGAACTCGCACCGGGCACGCAGGCCCTGCATTACCTCGCGGGCGCCCGCACCACGGCGCTGCTGCTGTGGACGGCGCAGGGGTTTGGCTTTGTCACCCGTCTGGGCGATGCCTTGAGCCGCCAGCGCGCGGGCAAGACCTTTGTCACCCTCGAAGACGGCGACACCCTGCAGCGCCCGCTGGTGCTCGACACCAACGCCGATGGCAGCCCTTTCGGGCGCCTGGCCACTCTCAGCGCGGACGGCCGACTGCTGCTCTACCCGGCCGCAGAAGTCAAAACCCTGGCCCGCGGCGGAAGGGGCATCACCCTGATGGCGCTCGACGCCAAGGAAGCCCTGCAAAGTGTGGCGCAGTTGGCCGCCGAGCGCGACGCCCTGCTCGTGAGCGGCAAAGGTCGCGGCGGAGCGGAACGCAGCGCCACGCTCAGCGCCGCACAGCAAACCGCTTATGTGGGCAAACGCGCGCGGCGCGGACGCAAGCTCGAGGTGACGTTCAAGCCGGACCGCTTGAGCCGCGCGTAAAACAGAACAAACAGAGCACCCACAAAAACGCCCTGCACAGAGGCAGGGCGTTTTTGTGTTGTCGTGCGGCGGTTTTACTTCACCACCACCTCCACCCGGCGAGCTTCGGCGCCGCTCGCGCCGCCCGTCGTTTCCGCTGGTTTTTCGAGGGTGATGCGATCAGCCGGCACGCCTTGCGCCACCAGCGCATCGCGCACCGCGAAAGCGCGCTTCTTCGCCAGCTCGGCATTCAGCGCCGCAGAACCCGTCGCGTCGTGATAGCCGCTGATCACCACCGAGTGCCCTTGCGCCACGGCCTCGGCAACTTGCTTGAGCGCGGCATCAGCGCCCGCCGCCAGATCGGCCTTGCCACTGGCAAAGTAGAACTTGACCACCCCGTTTTCCACCACCACGCGAGCGCCATCGGCCTCTGCATTCATCAGTTGCGGCATCGAGGTCGCCAGCATGGGGGTGGACGGCGCGGAGGCTGCAGCCGGTGCGGCCGCGGCCTGCCCTTGCGCCCCGCCGCCATCCTTGATGGCCACGCCGACAATCACCGCCACCGTCGCGAGCACGGTGGCCAGAACCACGCCGACAATGGGAACGTAGTTGTCATCATCCTGAAAAAACATGCCGATTCCTCCCTGAACCGTGAAAGTGCCGCAACCCGGTACGGCAAACCGGCAGCATTCTAATTTCCTTGGCGCTCAGTCCGGCATGCGCAGCTCGAACAGGTGCTGCACCTTGGTCTGGACAAAGCCCAGGCGCAAATAAAACTGATGGGTGCGCAGGCGCTCGGCGCGGCTGCGCACATTCAGCACAGCAAACTCCTGCGAGCGCGTCCAGTCGATGGCGCAGCGCACCAGCGCAGCCCCCAGGCCGTCGCCGCGGTGCGCCTCATCCACGACCAGCCCGGCAATTTCGGCGCAAAGCCCGGACTCCAGATGCAGCACTTTGAGCACATGCGTCCAGGCCACCACTCGCCCCTGCACTTCGGCCACAAACACCGCGTGATCGGCTGATGGCAAGATGAGTGCAAGCCGCTCCCGCATGGCGGCTGTGGTGGCGGGATAGCCCAGTTGACCCGACAGTGCGGCGAGCGCCTCGGCGTCGCCCAGCTCGGCTTTGCGAATCATCTCAGAGGGTGTGAATGAATCCGGCGTGGCCGAGCAGCGCGTCCAAACGCCTCCGGTCAAGGCGCAAAGCACAGCCGTGCCCATCGGCACGGCGCGTACTGACGACACTGAGTGCAACGCCGAGCGGGGGCTTTTGGGCGCGAGGAGCGGACATGGCGGATTTGTTCACACCCTCTCACACCTCGGCGATCAATTCGATTTCCACTGCGGCGCCCATCGGCAGCTGCGCTACGCCAAAAGCGCTGCGGGCATGCGCGCCACGCTCGCCGAACACCTGTGCGATGAGCTCCGACGCGCCGTTGATCACCAGATGATGTTCGGTGTAGCCGGGCGCCGAGTTCACCAGACCCAGCAGTTTCACCACGCGCTTGACCCGCTCCAGATCACCCACTGCGGCCTGCAGCGTGCCCAGCAGATCGATGGCGATGGCCCGCGCCGCTTCCTTGGCCGTTGCCGTGTCCATGTCGGCACCCAGTTGACCGACCCAGGGCTTGCCGTCTTTCCTGGCGATATGCCCGGAGAGAAACACCAGATTGCCGGTCTGCACAAACGGCACATAGGCAGCGGCGGGGGTGGAAACGGGGGGCAGGCTGATGCCCAGTTCTTTGAGGGTTTGTGCAATCGACATGAAATTCTCCAATCCAAAAAGCTCAGTGTAGAACCAGCTCGCGACACGACCGCGCATAAAAAAGCGGGGCCAGCGGCCCCGCGAAACACTGCTTGGAGGTAAGGAAGTTGAGGAAAGTTTTCAGCCGACCTGTACCGGCACGAAGATGCGGTTGCTGCCACGCTGAATCAGCAAGGCCACCGATTTTCCCGCGCTCTTCAGGATTCCGCGCACCTGATCGATGCTGTTGACCGATTTGCCGTCGACCGCAATCAGAATGTCGCCGGGCTGAATGCCGGCCTGTTCTGCCGGGCCGCTGACGCCCTCGACCAACAGCCCATGCGACACGCCGGCCTGCTGCTCTTCATTGGCGTTGAGCGGGCGCACCACCAGCCCCAGCCCGCCGTGATCGCCCTGTGCGCCCGGGCTGGCCGAAGCGAGCGTCACGTTGTCGCTGAAGTTGCCCAGAACCGCGGTGATGGTCTGCTGCTTGTGATCGTGCCATACGCCCAGCGTCACTTTGCTGCCGGGTTCGGACAGACCGATCATCATCGGCAGATCGGCCGAATCGTTCACCGGCTGGCCATTCACGCTGAGAATGATGTCGCCCGGCTGGAGACCGGCCTTGGATGCCGGACTGTCTTTCTCGACCTGCGCGACCAGCGCGCCGCGAGGGGTCTGCAGGCCGAAGGAGGTGGCCAGACTTTGCGACACGGTCTGCACCGCAATGCCCAGCCGTGCGTGCTGCACCTTGCCATGCTCGATGATCTGCTTGGCCACGCGCTCGGCCACATTGATCGGGATGGCGAACGACAGCCCCTCAAACGCGCCAGTCTGCGTGAAGATCTGCGAGTTGATGCCGACCACTTCACCCTTGGTGTTGAACAGCGGCCCGCCCGAGTTGCCCGGGTTCACCGCCACGTCGGTCTGGATGAAGGGCACCATGCTGTCGTCGGGCAACGAGCGGCTCTTGGCACTCACAATCCCGGCGGTCACCGTGTTGTAGAAACCGTAGGGCGAACCGATGGCCAGCACCCAGTCACCCGGCTCCAGATTGGACGGGTTGCCCAGCCGCACCGTGGGCAGATTGGTCGCCGGAATCTTGATCACCGCGATGTCGGTCTTGGTGTCGTAGCCCAGCACCTTGGCCTTGTAGGTGCGATGGTCGGTCAGCGTGACACGTACCGAGCTGGCGCCCTTGACGACGTGCGCGTTGGTCAGAATCAGCCCGTCCGAACTGATGATGAAGCCCGAGCCCAGCCCTTCGGTCGGCACTTCCTGCTGCTGGCCGTTATTGAATTGCTGGAAGAAGCGGAAGAACGGATCGTTCTGGAACTGCTTGGGAATCTGCTGCTGCTGCACCGTTTCCTTGGTTTCGCCTTTCACATTGATGTGCACCACCGCCGAGCCGTAGGCCTTGACGATGGAGGCGAAGTTCGGCGCGTTGACCACGGTGCTGGCCGCGGGCGCCGCTGGCGGGTTGTTGAACAAGGGCACGACCTTGTGGTTCATCTCAACCTGCGGCGCCGTTTCGGCATAGCTGAACTGATAGGCCATGGTGCCCGCCCCGGCGATGATGCCTGCTGCCGCCAGTGCGGCCCAGAGTTTTGACGAAGCCTTCGACTTTTTGCTTTGCATGACTGCCTCCGAAACGAGTCAAACGAGTTGCGATGGTGGAATGTTCGCTGCCTTGCCTTAGACTCGGCTTAAGGGACTCTGTCTGTCGCGTCCGATCTTTGTCTGCGAGGAAAACCATGTCATCACGTTCTGTTTTGGGTTCAGTTTCGCGTCCTGTTTCACCCGTCGCCGGCCTATGGCTCGCCGGCCTTCTGTTCTG
>DZDA01000024.1:23152-25070 GCA_022730375.1 Thiomonas intermedia | reverse complement strand
ATGGTCAAGGAAGTCGCTTCCAAGACCTCCGACAACGCTGGTGACGGCACCACCACCGCCACCGTGCTGGCCCAGGCCATCGTGCGCGAAGGCATGAAGTATGTGGCCGCCGGCATGAACCCGATGGACCTCAAGCGCGGCATCGACAAGTCGGTCACCGCGCTGGTCGAAGAGCTGAAGAAGGCCTCCAAGCCTTGCTCCAACACCAAGGAAATCGCGCAGGTCGGCTCGATCTCGGCCAACAGCGACGCGCATGTCGGCCAGATCATCGCTGAAGCGATGGACAAGGTGGGCAAAGAAGGCGTGATCACCGTGGAAGACGGCAAGAGCCTGGAAAACGAACTCGACATCGTCGAAGGCATGCAGTTCGACCGTGGCTACCTGTCGCCCTACTTCATCAACAACCAGGACAAACAGGTTGCCGTGCTCGACAACCCGTTCGTGCTGCTGCATGACAAGAAAATCTCCAACATCCGCGACCTGCTGCCCGCGCTGGAGCAAGTGGCCAAGTCCAGCCGTCCGCTGCTGATCATTGCGGAAGACGTGGACGGCGAAGCGCTGGCCACCCTGGTGGTCAACAGCATCCGCGGCATTCTCAAGACCGTGGCCGTCAAGGCGCCGGGCTTCGGCGACCGTCGCAAGGCCATGCTGGAAGACATCGCCATCCTGACCGGCGGCAAGGTCATCGCCGAAGAAGTCGGCCTGACGCTGGAGAAGGTCACGCTGGCCGATCTGGGCCAGGCCAAGCGCATCGAAGTGGGCAAGGAAAACACCATCCTCATCGACGGCGCTGGTGTGGCCGCCGACATTGAAGCCCGCGTCAAGCAGATCCGCATCCAGATCGAAGAAGCCACCTCCGACTACGACCGCGAAAAGCTGCAAGAGCGCGTGGCCAAGCTGGCTGGCGGCGTGGCCGTCATCAAGGTCGGCGCTGCCACCGAGATGGAAATGAAGGAGAAGAAGGCCCGCGTGGAAGACGCCCTGCACGCCACCCGCGCTGCGGTGGAAGAAGGCATTGTGGCTGGCGGCGGCGTTGCGCTGCTGCGCGCCAAGCAGGCCGTGGGCGAGATCAAGGGCGACAACCACGATCAGGAAGCTGGCATCAAGATTGTGCTGCGTGCCATTGAACAGCCGCTGCGCGAAATCGTTGCCAACGCCGGTGGCGAGCCCAGCGTGGTGATCAACAAGGTGCTCGAAGGCAAGGGCAATTTTGGTTTCAACGCCGCCAACGACACCTATGGCGACATGCTGGAGATGGGCATTCTCGACCCGACCAAGGTCACCCGCACCGCGCTGCAAAACGCCGCCTCCGTGGCCGGCCTGATGCTGACCACCGAGTGCATGGTGGCCGAGGCGCCGAAGGACGATAGCGCACCCGCCATGCCCGGCGGCGGCATGGGCGGCATGGGCGACATGGGCATGTAATTTCAGCCCCTCCAGCAGCCTGCTGCAACACAAGCCCGCCATCCGCAAGGATGGCGGGCTTGTTGTCATGGAAAACGCATGAAGTTGCGAGCGACCTCGCTAAGATCGGTGCCATTTCGATCTGGGGGCCACCATGCCACGTTTTTGTACCCAATGCGGCGCGCAGAACCAAGACGACGCCAAGTTTTGCCGACAGTGCGGCGCGTTGTTGCCGACTCAGGCCAAGCCGACGCAGCCTCCAGAGGCCGCTGCCCCCAATCCCCAGAATGAGGCGAGCCAGCAAGCCGAGCAGGCGGCGCAACTGCAGGCGCAGCGCGATGCGCAGGCCCTGAGGGACGAGGAGGTGCGCCGGGCTGAAGAGGCGAGACGGGCCGAAGCCGAGGCCGAGCAAGCCCGGCGGCAAGCCGAGCGAAAGGCGCAGGAGGCCGCTGATCGGGAGGCGCAGGCCCAGGCCCAACTGCAGCGCGCGAAACAGCAGCAGGCGGAGAAAGAA
>DZDA01000024.1:0-23052 GCA_022730375.1 Thiomonas intermedia | reverse complement strand
GCTGAGCAAGTAGCCGAAAAGGCGGCGCAGCAGGAGCGCATGCAGCGTGAGACTGAGCGCCTTGCCGCCACGGCCCGGTTGGAAGCGGAAATACGCGAGCGTGCGCAGGCGGCCAGCGCTGCCCCGCCGCCCCGCAGTGCCTCGCCCGAGCAATCGCCCCGTTCCGGGTACAGCCAAGGCGCCCAGCAGCCGGTGAAGGGCAGCAACGCGTTTCTCATCGGCGGTATCGCCACGGGCGTGATTGCGCTGCTGCTCATAGGCGGGGGCGGGCTGTGGTGGTCGATGCAACATCCGCAGCAAGACAAGACGGGCGCTTCCGTAGGCGCGAGCGAGGCGGCGTTTGCGGCGTCGGCCCCGGTTCAGCCAACGGCGGCCAGTGCTGCCCGCGCCGCGGCGGCAGAGCCTGCCCCGGCGCCGCTGCCTACGCCCCCCACGCCGCAGACCGTGCCAGTCACACCGACGGTGGCGTCTGTGCCCGCTGCGGTCGCACCCAAGCCCGAACCTGTCATGCGCAAGCCCAGCCCGGCAGTGCCTGCTCCGGCGGCACCGCAGCGTCAGGCCCAGCCGGAGACCTTTGCGCCCGGTGCTGCGCCTGCGCGCCCTGTCGCGCCGCGGCCTGCGGCGCCGGCGCCTCAGCCGACGCAGGCCCCCGCGCCCGTGGCTGAGCCCGTACCTCACGCTGCGCCACCCAAGCCGATGGGACGGGTCGAAGCCCTGCGCGCCGCGCTTGCGGCCTGTCAGACCAAGGGCAATTTTTTCACCCAGCAACTCTGCATTCAGGAAACGCGCTGGAAGTACTGCGGCGCGCCGCTGTCGCCCGATCCGCTGTGGGGCAAGATTCCGGAGTGTCCCAACTCGTCGGAACAAAAAAATCCGTAAAGGTTTGCCCCGAGCTTGACTCGACCACACCTCTCAACCGTCCAGGGAGAACATCATGACCGTGAAAACCACCAACAACCTCGGCGTGCTGCTGCGCAGCTACGAGGCGCTGTACAACTGGCGCGCTCTGGCCATGCTGGCGGGCAGCTTCGTGCTCGGGGGGCTGGCGATTAGCGGCGGCGCGGCAGCGGGCATGAGCTCGGGCAGTGCCGCAGTATCGATGCTGATGGGGCTGCTGGGCTCGATCATCATCGTCGTGGGTATGAATGCCAGCGGGCTGATGCTGGTCGATCAGGCGTATGACCAGCCGATCCGCGGCTTCGCCCCGGCGTTTCTGGGCGGGGTGCAGGCGGCGCTCTATGTCATCGGGCTGCTGATTCTGCTCGGCCTGGGGTTTGCCGTGATTCTGCTGGCGGCTTATCTGCTGTCACTGTTCGGCCGCATTCCGGGCGTTGGCGGGTTTCTCGGCTTTCTCCTCGGCGGGCCTTTGGTCGTGGTGGTGGCGCTGGCTTACGCCGTGCTGCTGCTCGCCGGGCCGCTGATGATTGCGGCAGTGTGGCATGGCGAGGGCTTCATCGCCAGTCTGTCGCGCGCCGTGGGCATCGTCACCCAGCGGCCGCTGGAAGTGTTTATGCACTTTCTGGTGCTGGGGCTGCTGGTGTTCCCGGCTGTGGCGTTCATCTTTGCCGTGGTGTTCGTGGGCAGCATGTTCGTCGGCGGTTTTTTTGCCGCGGGCAGTTTCGGCGGCATGGGCATGGGGGGCTTCGGCGGTATGGGTGGCTTCGGTGGCTTCGGTGGCATGCGCGGCATGGAAGGTGTGGCGCTGGGCGGTGCGGGCATGGGCGGCGCGGGCCTGTCGATCGGCTTGGTGTGGTTTCTCGCCTGGTCGGTGGTGAGCCTGATTTATGTGCTGGGCATCATCTTCGTGTACCGGGCTGTGAGTGAAGGCGTGGAGTCGGCAGGGTCTGAGCAGATTGGGCAGAAGCTGGCCCAGTTCAAACAGAAGCTCGACGACTACAAGCCACGCCCCGCACCCGTCACGCCACCTCCGCCGCCCGCGGCTCCTCCGGCCGAACCTCCCGCACCGTCACCGGAGCCGACTTCCGCCCCCCAGGCCGCCGATACCACGCATTGCCCGGCCTGCGGCGCCGACGTGCAGCCGGGTGATGCGTTTTGCGGTAGCTGCGGTCATCAGCTCAAGTAAACACTCTCCCTGAAGCCGGAAAAGCCGGACAATCGCCTGCCAACACCCACCCAACCTATCGCTATGAGCTACGAATTCTCCGATCGAAGTCAGGCGCTGAATCTGCCCAATCCCTACCGTATCGAAAACCTGTTTCTCTACTTTGCCGCGGCGGCGCTGTTGGTGGCGGGGCTGGTGGTGCTGTTTCAGGTGCGCGGTCATTTGCAGGCGGGAATCGATGCGCGCGGCGCTTCGGCGCTGGTGCTCGCCGTGCTGTTGTTGTCGGGCGGCATAGCCTGGATGTGGCGGGCGTTCAGCCAGCTCAATTATTTTGTCGGGCGCGGTTTGCCGCGCGGCCTGGCCCCCGAAATTCCGGAAGGTCAGGACGGCTCCAGCCCTGCCGGGCAGGAGGTGCGCGAGTTGCTGCGCAACGGGGCGGTGTTTTTTGAAGACCCGGGCAGCAACCCGCTGTATCGCTTCATGCCCAACCTGATTTTCGCGCCCTATGCGGTGCGCGCCGCAGCCCACCGGCTGGCTCAGAACGGGGTGGCGCTGGCGGCCTATATCGTCAGCATGGCGCTGGCGCTGCTGGTGTTTTCCAATGCGCAGACCGCAAGCTGGCTCGGGCTGTTTTATCTGGCGCTCGGTTATCTGGTGATCTTCCAGCCCATGATCCGCGGCAATCTCACCGCGCAGTCCAACACGGTGCAGAACGCGAAGCTGAGTATCGGCTTGCTGGTGTTGCTGGTGGTGGCGGCGGTGATCGGCCCGGTGCTGCTGGCCTTGTTCAGCGCGCAGTTGCCCGCCTTGCCGGAGCTGCAGATCAACAACGCCCTGTTTTTTAGCGCCATCGCCGCTTTCGTGGCGACGGCGCTGGGGCTGGCGACCTTGAAGGAGCAGATGGGGCCGCCGCCGCAGTCCGTCGGGTCGGCGCAGACCACCGAGGTGTGCACCATGAACTCGCACCCGGCGAAGCTGATGGAACAGGTCGACCGCATGCTGATGGAACGCTGGAAAGAGGCCATTCCCAACCGGCGCTATCTGCGGCAGTCGCCCGAGGTCAAGGGACGTCAGGGCCAGTTCCGGCTGGAGTTGGTGGAAGAAACCCAGCCGATGCCGCGCGAGCGTGCCACGCCCTCGGGTCTGAGCCATGCCATGGCGCTGCCGCAGTTCCGCTGGCTGGTGTTGCTCTCCGCCTGGTTTGCTCTGCTGATGGTGATTGTTGCGGTTGGCGCTTATGGCCTGGCCCATGCCTTGCTGCAGGGCGGCGATCTGTCTTTCTGGATCATGTTGACCCTGGGGCTGAGCGTGGCGGCGGTGTATGCGCTGCGCAGTGCGCATGCCTTGTGGGGACGCTACGACTTTCGTTCCACCGTGATCTGGGTCGATATTCAGGGCAGCTATGAATCGGCGCGCATGGAAATGGGCAATGTGCTGGCCGATCGGCTCAAGACGGAAAAAGACGTCATCAACATCGAGGCCATGACCTTGCGGGTCTGGGCGTCCGAGATCGACACCGTGCTGTTCGAGCGTACCGGCCCGCGACAGGTGCTGGCCATGCGCGGGCTGCCCGATGTGGCGCAGAGCATGGCGGGCGAGTTGCGCGGCTTTGGCCAGGAGCGTCCCACCTTGATCGCGCCGCAGTCCAGCCTCGATGCGGAGCGCGCGGCGCATATCGGGAAGTTCAATCAATTGCTTGGCGGCGGCGCCGGCTCGGCCGCGGCGCTGCCCGCGGCGACCGCCCAGGCTCTGGGGCTGATGCCCGCCGCGCAGGCCGCCGAATCTGTCTCGACGACGCCTTCTCTGAAAGGAAGGTTCTGTTCGAAATGTGGCACACAGACGGCTCCGGAAGATCGGTTTTGCGGCTCTTGCGGAAACGCTTTGGCCTGAGTGCCAGGTAAGGGCCGAGAGAAAGTTCGCATGCTGCAATTTCCGGGCTACAGGCGGATTCGGGTTGCGGCGGCTGCGTGCCTGATCGGCGCGCTGGTCGCCGGCGGCTTGTCGCTGCTGCCTGCCGCCGCTCAAACGCCTTCCGCGCCCGCGCTTGCACCCGCAACCGCACCCACCGTCGCGCCCGGCAAGACCTGTCTCGTGCTCTCGGGCGGCGGGGCGCGGGGGCTGGCGCACATCGGCGCGCTGGAGGCTTTGCAGCAACTGCGCGTGCCGATCGACTGCATCGCTGGCACCAGCATGGGCGCCATCATCGGCGGGTTATATGCCGAGGGCGTGTCGGTGAACGTGCTGCGCAGCCAGGTTTCGGGCATGGACTGGGCCAGCGTGCTCTCCAGCCGTCCGGCGCGCGAAGGGCTGGCCTTCCGCCGCAAACGGGCCGACGAGCAAATGCCCGGCGGCATCGAGTTCGGGTTGAGCGACCGCGGCCAGGTGCAGTTTCCCAACGCGGCGGTCAACACCACCCAGCTTGAGCAGATGCTGACCAATCTCACCCTGCCCGCCCTTACCGTGCGCGATTTCAACGATCTGCCGATCCCCTTCCGCGCCGTGGCGACCAATATGGTGACGGGCAAGAAGGTCATCCTGCAGCAGGGCGTGCTGGCCACGGCGCTGCGTGCGAGCATGTCCGTACCGGGGGTGTTTCCGCCCACCGAGTTCGGCGGCGCCTTGCTGGGCGATGGCGGACTGGTGGACAACCTGCCGGTGGATGTAGCGCGCGACATGGGGGCGCAGCATGTGGTGGTGATCAATATCGGCACGCCGCTGGCGTCGCGCGAGTCGCTCGACAACATCGTCGGGCTGACCTCGCAGATGATCAATATTCTGATCGAGCAGAACATCCGCGCACAGATCGCCACGCTCAAGCCGGGCGACGTGCTCATCTCGCCCGACCTCGGCGACCTGTCCGCGCTCGATTTTCAGGCGGGCGACCGCGCCATCAAAATCGGCTATGACGCGGTGATGGCCGCCCGCGCGCAGCTCGAACCGCTGGCCTTGCCGCCCGCGCAATACGCGCAGTGGCGCGATGCCTTCGCCCGCCGGGCGCAGGCGCTGGTGGCGCAGCTGCAGTTCAACGAGCCGCTGGCCGGGGTGGAAGTGCGCGGGCTGTCTGCGGGTGTCGATCAGACCTTGAAAGACCGGCTGGAGCAAAAGCCCGGCGAGCCGCTGCAGTTCGACAAAGTGCGCACCGATGTCGATCGCCTTTTTGGCAGCGGCGATTTTTCGCGGGTGGATTACCGCCTGGTCTCCGGTCGGCGTGGACAGGTGCTCAAATATCGCCTGCAGAACAAGCCTTGGGGGCCCAACTATCTGCGCTTCGGGCTCGGGCTCTACACCGATCTGCGCAACCAGTCGCGATTTTCGCTGCAGCTCTCGCAGCGGCGGCCTTGGCTCAACAGTCTGGGCGGCGAGTGGCGCAACGATCTGCAGATCGGCTGGCGCAACCGCTGGATGTCCGAGCTGTACCAGCCCGTCACGCGCAGCGGCTGGCTGTTCGTCTCGCCCTATCTCGATCTGGACGCGCGGCCCGTCGATGTGTATTCCGGCAACAACCCGGTGCTGCGCTACCGCCTCACCACCGAGCGCGTCGGCCTCGATCTAGGCGTGCCCCTGGGCGACTACGGCGAATTGCGCGCCGGTCTGAGCCGGGCGAACATCTACGGTGCCTACCTGCTCGGGGTGCCGCCGCTGAACACCAACAGCGCCCTGTTGCGCGAAGGCGGCATACGGCTGCTGGTGCTGGCCGACCGGCTCGATCATGCCTACTTTCCGCGCAAAGGCTGGAGCGGGCGGGGCGAGCTGTTTTTTGCCCGCACCGCGCTGGGCAGCGATGCCAATTACGACCGCATCGACCTCTCCGGGCAAGACGTCGCCAGCTTCGGGCGGCACACCGTCGAGGTGGCGGCCAGGGTGGCCAGCTTCCGCGACCGTGCCGGGCGGCTGAATCTCGACTACCTCTCGCTCGGCGGCTTCGACGCGCTGGGCGGCTATCGTGAGGGCCAGCTCATCGGCAACTACCTGATCTATGGCCGCATCGGCTATCGCTACGAACTGGTCACGCCCGGACTGTTTGGCGGCGCCGCCTATCTTGGCTTGGCCTACGAGCGCGGCAACACCTGGGCGCAGCGCTCGCAGGTCAGTCTGAGCGATCTGCGCTCGAGCACTAGCGTGTATCTCGGCACCGATACGCCGCTGGGCCCGGTGTATTTCGGCCTCGGCAAGGCGCCAGGGCAGAAAGTCAACTTCTATCTCACTCTGGGGCGGCCGTGAGGTCGCTTGCCGAGCCAGACTCCAGATCGGATTCGGAACCCTCAACTGGCTGCGCGGCATCCTCCAGCCAGCTTTCGACGAGTTGCGACGCCGATTCAATGCCCGACAGCTTGGTGGCCGAAAACAGTTGCAGCGAAATCGGCGCCGTCATGCCCACCGCCTGCGCGTGCTGCGCGAGTTGATCGCGAGCGGCCTGCGCGGCGCGCTGCCCCTCCTGGCGGTTGAGCTTGTCGGCCTTGGTCAGCAGCACATGCAGCGGCACGCTGGCCGGGGCCATGAAAGCCAGCAGGCTCAGATCGGTTTCAGTCAGCCCCAGACGCGAGTCGGCCAACAGAATCAGCCCGACCAGCGGCCCGCGCTCGGCCAGATACTGGGCGAGAAACAACTGCCAGCGCTTTTTGTCGGTTTTGGCCACTGCCGCATAGCCGTAACCGGGCAGATCGACCAGCAATCCGCTGGGTGAGTCTTTTGGGCCGACGGCGAAAAAATTGATGTGCTGGGTACGGCCGGGCGTTTTGGAGGCGAACGCCAGTTGCCGCTGCTGACACAGGGTGTTGATCGCCGTGGATTTACCGGCGTTGGAGCGGCCGACAAAAGCGATTTCCGGCAGCCCGATAACGGGCAGGTTCTCCATCGAAGAACTCGTCACCATAAAACGCGCGCTGTGGAGCAGGGGGCTGAAACGCACCTGCGGGGGGGTTGACCTGCTGGAATTCCCTATATTCGCCATGACTTATGTATCGGTAGGATGCGCCATCTTGTGCAAACAGGCTGGCCGGGTGCAGCAAAGGGCTGCGCTCTCGCCGGTGTCCGAGCCGCGCGGCGCAGTGCATTGTCGCTGTTTGTCATTGTTTGTCCGGCGCGCGCGAATTTCTGATGGATCGCTTTCATGCCCACCCCTTCGGTTGCAATGCGCGTTGCTTTGATTCTTGCCGGCCTGTCGCTGGTGTCTGCTCCATCGTGGGGCGCCGACGCCCCGGCGGCTGCGGCGTCCAGCGTCAGCGAAACGTCTTTCCCCGCGCCCACGCCGGCGCAGCTTCAGGCGGGCGCCAAGGTGGCGCAGACCTGTGCCGCCTGCCACGGCATCGACGGCAACGCCACTTCGACCGAATTTCCCAAACTGGCCGGCCAGCATGCCGACTATCTGGTCAAGCAGTTGCACGACTATCGCATCGCCAAGGGTGCCAAACACCCGGCGCGGGTCAACGCCATCATGAATGGCATGGCGGCGACGCTGACCGACGCGCAAATCCGAGATGTCGCGCTGTATTACAGCCGCCAGACCTTCAAGCCCGGGGTAGCCTTTGCCGACAAGAAGGATCTGAAACTCGGCCGGGCGATCTGGATGGCGGGCATTCCCGACCGGGCCGTACCGGCGTGTGTGTCGTGCCACGGCCCGGGCGGTGCGGGCATGCCCTCGCGCTATCCGCGCATCGGCGGGCAGTGGCTGGGTTATCTGGAAACCGAACTGCAGATGTTCCGCAACGTCCGCCGCACCAACAGCCCGGAAATGGACGATATCGCCTCGCGCATGACCGACAAGCAGATCACCGCCGTGGCCGAGTATGCGGCCGACTTGCGCGCTCCGTCCGAGTTGCCGCGCTGAATCGGGTCGCGCCACAGCCCGAAACGCGACCGATACGCTCTGTTACCGGAACTTTCGCCCGCCGGGCATGCTCTGTCCTACGGCGAGACCAAAGGTGAGAGTCGGGGGCTGATGACTTGGGTTAGGGATGGCTTGGCACGAACAGCTGCTTGCTCGGCGGAAAACCACACTGCCTCCGGCCCGGCGCATGACACCTCTGGCCTGTGGGATATCAAATTTGAGGTTTTTCGGTTTTGTTATATTGGTTCGTTAATCTTTTCAAGCTATTGCATCTTTCACACCTGCATTTGATGATGTCCACCTACTCTTTTGCGGCGTGCCGCAGGGCGGTCTGATTCATCAAAGTCTGGCCTACCGATTTCCCATCGTTCGCTCCTCGTTCGCTGCGCCAAGTTTCCCACCGTATGTCTGCCACCCCTTCGCCAGTTCCCAACACCACTCTGAGTACCTCCGGCTGGGAGTTGCAGCACGGTTCACGCGCCTGGCGCGCCTTTGTCGAACTGCTGTCGTCGATGCGCTTCGCCATTGCGCTGCTGGTGATCGTGGCCGTTGCCAGCATCATCGGCACCGTGCTCACGCAGGGGCAGCCGTACAACAATTACATCAACCAGTTCGGGCCGTTCTGGGCGGAGGTGTTCCGCAAGTTCGAGCTGTACAACGTCTATTCCTCCTGGTGGTTTTTGCTGATCCTGACCTTTCTGGTGGTGTCCACCAGCCTGTGTCTGATTCGCAATACGCCCAAGATCATCACCGATCTGAAGACCTACAAAGAGGGGGTGCGCGAGCAAAGCATGCGTCACTTCCACGAGCGCGGCGAAACCACCTTCACCGATGGCCGCGCGGCCACCGTGGCGCATGTGACCGGCGTCATGAAGAGTCACGGCTACAAGTTCAAGGTGCAGGAGCGTCCTGCGGCGCAGGAGGGCGGTGCGGGCGCCACCATGATCGCTGCGAAGACCGGGGGCATCAACCGCATCGGTTATGTGCTGGCTCACGCCGCATTCGTGCTGATTTGCCTGGGTGCGCTGTTCGATGGCGACATGATGATCAAGGCGCAGATGTGGATGTTCGGCAAAGAGCCGCTCAAGGCCAATATGCTGGTGTCGCAGGTGCCCGAGATCAACAAGCTGTCGGTGCACAACCCGACCTTCCGCGGCAACCTGCAGATTCCCGATGGCGGCGAATCGAATATGGCGGTGCTGAGTCTGGGCGATGGCGTGCTGCTGCAGCCGCTGCCGTTCAACATCCACCTGAAAAAATTCAATATCGATTTTTATTCCACCGGCATGCCGAGGCTGTTCGCCAGCGATGTGGTCATTACCGATCCCAAAACCGGCAAGAGCTTTCCGGCGAAGATTGAGGTCAACCATCCGTTGACTTATGACGGCGTCACCATCTTCCAGTCGGGTTTTGCCGATGGCGGGTCTGATCTGTTCCTCAAGGCCTGGCCGATGCACGGCCCCAGCGACAAGACCTTTGATCTGACCGGCACTGTGGGCTCGGATCGCCAGCTCAGCAATGGGGCGCAGAGCATGCAGGTCGAGTTCACCGAGCTGCGGATTTTCAACGTGCAGGACATGAGCCCGGCGCAGACCACGGGTATCAAGCCGAAGGAGCAATCGCTGGCTTCTGGCTTCGACCGGCACCTGGGCGCCCCCGTGGCCGCGCCGGGTGAGCGGCATCTGCAGAACATCGGCCCTGCCGTGATCTACAAGATTCGCGATGCTTCGGGTCAGGCGCATGAATATTTCAACTACATGCTGCCGGTCGAGCTCAATGGCGAAAAGGTGTTCCTCGCCGGGGAGCGCGGTTCGCTTGACGCGGGTTATAAATACCTGCGCATTCCGGCGGACAGCAACGACTCCATCGACGGCTGGATGCGGTTCCGTTCGGCCTTGTTCAACGCGAAAGATCGTCAGCAGGCCGCAGCCCAGTACGTTGCTGCTTCTTTGCCGCCAGACGCCACTGCCGAGCTGAAAAGTCAACTCCTGGTGACCGCGTCGCGCACGCTGGATATTTTTGCAGGCGAAATTCCCAACGATCCCAAGACCGGCAAGCCGGTGGTTCATGCGCCCGGCGGCCTGCCCGCGCTGGCGCAATATCTCGAAGCCGCCGTGCCGCAAGATAAGCAGCAGCAGGCGTCTGACGTGTTCGTGCGCATTCTGAATGGCACGCTGTGGCAGCTCTGGCAGATCAGCCGCGAAAATCATGGCGAAAAGCCGGTCACTCAAGACCCGGCGCGTGAAAAATTCTTCGACTCGGCCGTACTGGCCCTGTCCGACACCTTCTTCTATCCGTCGCCCCTGTATCTGCAGATGACCAATTACAAGCAGATTCAGGCCAGCATCTTCCAGGTGGCCCGTGCCCCTGGCAAGGTTGTGGTCTATACAGGTGCGGTCTTGCTCATTCTGGGCGTGTTTGCCATGCTCTACATCCGCGAACGCCGGGTGTGGTTTTTGGTGAAGGATCGCGCCGATGGAGGCAGCGACACGCTCATGGCCATGAGCACCAATCGTCGCACCCTGGAGTACAAGAAGGAATTTGAAACACTGCGCGCAGCCAGTCTGGGCGTAGCATCACCCGACCCGACGCACGACCCCGCGCCGGACAATGCCTCGACCTGAATAGGGACCCGCCATGGAACTTGCCAGCAAAGCCCATAGCTTGCCACTGAACTCCAAAAGTTCGGAACCTCCGCGCCAGAACGGCATCGGTGCGTACCTGCGCCGACGTACCGTGTACGACTGGATTTTTCTGCTGCTCATCGTCGGCGGCGATGCTTATATTCTGAGCCAGTACGGCCAGAACATGAACTATTACGTCAAGCTCATTTTCCTCGGGGCGACGACGAGTCTGATGTTTTTCGGCTGGGGCTGGACGGCGCTGAAGAATCTGGCGATCGTGGTCGCTGTTCTGTCGGTCTTCGGCATCTGGTTATATCAGGGTCCGGACGGGCACGCCGTGCTGGCGCGCAGTGAGCAGGTGTTCTTCCTCAAATACTTCCTGGCCAGCCAGTCAGCCATTCTCTGGATGGCTTTCCTGCTGTTCCTGAGTACGGCGGCCTACTGGTTCGGCATGTTCACCGGCCCGGCGCAGAACACCGCAGCCAGCATGGCGCTGGCCGGCGGGGGTGGTGCGATGGCGGGCGGTGGCGGCGACGGCATGGTGCGCGACGCCAAGGGCTGGCAGTCCAATTTCTCGCAGTACTTCGGTTCGCGGCTGGCCTGGGTGGGTATCACCATGGCGCTGGTCGGCACCATGATGCGCTGGTATGAGAGCTATCAGATCGGGCCGGACATCGGCCACATTCCGCTGTCGAATCTGTACGAAGTGTTCGTGCTGTTCTCCTGGCTGACCACCATTCTGTATCTGTATTTCGAGCAGAAATACAAGACCCGCAGCATGGGTGCCTTCGCCATGCTGGTGGTCAGCGCGGCGGTGGGCTTCCTGCTGTGGTACAGCATGGTGCAGAACGCCTACGAAATCCAGCCGCTGGTGCCTGCGCTGCAAAGCTGGTGGATGAAGTTGCACGTACCGGCGAACTTCATCGGCTACGGCACCTTCGCCATCGCGGCCATGGTCGGCTTCGCCTACCTCATCAAGACCCATGCCAACGAGACCTCCTTGTGGAAGCTCACGCCGCTGTGGCTGATCGGCTTTGTGATGTTCTTCGAGCCGCTGGTGTTCCGTCAGGGCGGCATCTCCGAGTACTGGGGCGTGTTCGCCGGCGTCTCGGCGCTGATCGTGGCCGGTATTCTGTATGGTCGCCGTCGCATCGCGTCGCATCTGCCCTCGCTGGAAGTGATGGATGATGTGATGTACAAGTCCATCGCCATCGGCTTCACCTTCTTCACCATCGCCACCATTCTGGGCGCGCTGTGGGCCGCCGAGGCCTGGGGCGGCTACTGGAGCTGGGACCCGAAGGAAACCTGGGCGCTGATTGTCTGGTTGAACTACGCCGCATGGCTGCACATGCGTCTCATCAAGGGTCTGCGCGGTCAGGTTGCCGCGTGGTGGGCGCTGACCGGCCTGCTGGTCACCACCTTTGCCTTCCTTGGCGTAAACATGTTCCTCTCGGGCCTGCATTCCTACGGCAAGCTTTGAGATGATTCTGTGACGAAAAAAGGCCCTTCGGGGCCTTTTTTTATTGAAAGTGGCCCATGAAGAAAGACCTACTTCACGCCCGAATCCCCTCAGCGCAGGCGGGGATGGCGTTGCACTGTAAGGTTTGGCGTGTTGCAGCGACTACAAGCTGTAGCGATGGAATAACGTCGCCCGATCTGCCGTCTATCGAACGGCATTCCAGCCCGCAGCACAGGAGCACACCATGAGCAAGCGTCAAGACCAAGGTTTCGAGCACCCGGATTCTTCGGAAATCACGCCGAAGGAAGTCTATAAAGATCGTCGGCATTTTCTCGCGGCGGCCGGAGTCGGAGCCGCGGCAGGCGTGGCGGCACTCACTGCGCATCGTGCGCAGGCCACAGCAACACCTGCGCACGGCGGCCTGCCCGCACCGGGCAAGTTAGCCGCGCTGGCCGCGCAAAAGAACACCACCCTGTCCACCACGCAGGCGACGACGCCTTACAAGGACGTCACGACCTACAACAATTTCTACGAATTCGGCACGAGCAAGAGCGATCCGTCCCAGAATGCCGGGAGTCTGAAGACCCGGCCGTGGACCGTGGTGGTGGAGGGCGAGGTGCACAAGCCGCGCACCTTCGGCATCGACGATCTGCTCAAGCTCGCTCCGATGGAAGAGCGCATCTACCGCCATCGTTGCGTCGAGGGTTGGGCGATGGTGGTGCCCTGGCTGGGCTATTCGCTCTCCAACCTGCTCAAAGCCGTCGAGCCGACGGGCAACGCCAAGTATGTGGAATACATCACCTTGCTCGACCCGGCGGAGATGCCGGGGCAAAACGACCCCATTCTGCAATGGCCGTATCTCGAAGGGCTGCGCATGGACGAGGCCATGCACCCGCTCACTCTGCTCACATTTGGCTTGTATGGCGAGGTGCTGCCCAATCAGGACGGTGCGCCGATGCGCATGGTCATTCCCTGGAAGTACGGGTTCAAGGGCGGCAAGTCCATCGTCAAGATCCGGCTGGTGGAAAAACAGCCCGTCACTTCGTGGATGCGAGCCGTGCCGCAGTGGTACGGGTTCTACTCCAACGTCAACCCCGACGTGAGCCCGCAGAACTGGAGCCAGGCCAATGAACGCACGATCGGACAGGGCGGCGCTTTCGGCGGTCTGTTCGCGCCGCGCATTCCCACGCAACTGTTCAACGGCTATGGCGCGCAGGTCGCCAGCCTGTATCAGGGCATGAATCTGAAAAAGTTTTTCTGAGCGCCATGACTACCACGTCGTCGTTATCTCTGCCGCGCCGGGTCTTGCGCAGCCGGGCGGTCAAACCGCTGTTGTTCGTACTGTGCCTGCTGCCTTTCGCCGGGCTGTTCTGGCGCGGCTGGACCAACGATCTGGGGCCCAACCCGGAACAGACCGTGATCTGGACCACCGGTCTATGGGCGCTGCGACTGTTGCTGATCACTCTGTCGGTCACGCCCTTGCGCAAGCTCACCGGCTGGGCCGAACTGGCGCGCTTTCGGCGGATGTTCGGTTTGTTTGTGTTTTTCTACGCGCTGCTGCACTTCACCGCGTGGCTTGGGCTGGTCAACGGTTTCAGCGTTGACATGGCCTTGCGCGATGTGGTCAAACATCCCTTTGTGCTCGCCGGAATGACCGCCTTGCTGCTGATGACCCCGCTGGCGCTGACCTCCACCAACGGCATGACCCGCCGCCTCGGCGCCCGCCGCTGGCAGGCCTTGCACCGCCTCGTCTACGTGGTCGGCGTGGTGGCGGTGTTCCACTTCTGGTGGGGCAAGCTGGCGAAGAACAATACCGCCAGTCCCACGGTCTATGCGTTGATTCTCGCGCTACTGCTGGGGCTGCGACTGTGGTGGGCCTGGCGGGCGGCGCAGGCTCGCCACGCTCAACAACTGCACCGCGCAAGAGCCATCGACGATCAGAGCAACAATCAGGCCGGTAAACAGGTCGCTCGACAGGTCGGCAATCAGGGCAAGAGCCGTTCGCTGGCGTAGAGTTGTTCGGGCGTTTCGCGCGGGCGAATCAGCGTAGCGGCGGCGCCGTCGACCATGACTTCGGCGGGGCGGCCGCGGCTGTTGTAGTTGGACGCCATCACCATGCCGTAGGCGCCGCTCGACAAAATGGCCAGCAGATCGCCTTCCGCCAGCACCAGCGCGCGGTCGCGGGCCAGCCAGTCGGCCGATTCGCATACCGGGCCGACGATGTCGTACTTCAATGCGCTGCCTTCCCGTTGCTCGGCGGGGACGACGGCCTGCTCGGCCGAGTAAAGCGCGGGGCGGATCAGATCGTTCATGCCGGCATCGACCACGGCAAAGTGCTTGACCGGGGTGGATTTGAGAAACAGGGTGCGCGTGAGCAGCACGCCGGCATTGCCGACGATGGAACGACCGGGCTCGATCACGACGGTGCGATGGCCGAAACCGCGCGCGGAGATGCGCGCCAGCAGCGGGCTCAGCCATTCCTGCGGCGTCGGCGGGGTTTCGTCGGTATAGCGTATGCCCAGACCGCCGCCGAGATCGATGTGCTCGATTTTCGCGCCCTTGCGCTCCATGTGCTCCACCAGATCGAGCACCTTGTCCAGCGCGTCCAGGTAGGGTTCGACGGTCGTGATCTGCGAGCCGATGTGGCAGGCGATGCCCACCAGTTGCACCTGCTCGAACTGTGCAGTCTGCAGCGCAAGTTGCACAGCCTGATCTTGCGAGATGCCGAATTTGTTGGTTTTCAGGCCCGTGGAAATATAGGGATGCGTGCCGGCGTCGACGTCCGGGTTGACGCGCAGCGCCACATGCGCGATCTTGCCTGCGGCCAGTGCAACCCGGTTGAGCGCGGCCAACTCGCTGGGCGACTCGACGTTGAAGCATTCCACGCCGACATCGAGCGCAAACCGCATATCGTCTGCCGACTTGCCCACGCCTGAAAACACCACCTTGCCCGCGTCGCCCCCCGCAGCCAATACACGTTTGAGTTCGCCGACCGAAACGATGTCGAAGCCCCAGCCCAGGCGCGCGAGCAGCTGCAGCACCGCCAGGTTGGAGTTCGCCTTCACCGCGTAACGCAGGGCGACGTGCACCGGGCTGGCCTGCGCCGCTTGGCTATAGCGTTGCGCCGCATCTTCGATCGAGGCGCGCGAATAGACATAGGTCGGGGTGCCAAATTCAGCCGCCACGGCTGAGGCGGTGACGTGCTCGATCTTCAAGGTCGAGCCGACATAGGCGATGTGGGGATGCCCAGGCAGGGCAGGGAGGAGCAAGGTCTTCATAGGGCGTCCGAAAAAGGGCGGCAAACAAATGCGGCAAACAAATGCAGTAAACCGAGGCGGCCAACCCTCAGCGCGGCGCGGCAGAGGCTGAATGCGCCGGGGCCGGCGTGGGCAGGTACAAGGGGCCGGTCTGTCCGCAGCCGCCCAGCAAAACAACCACCCCCAGCGCGGCCATCAGGCGTAGCAGGGGGCGCAGGTTACGCGGTCGATTAAGCTGTCTATCCATCGAAAATCAGTGTATCAGCCGCCCCATGTCCGACACGCTCGACGACACCCGTTATCTGCAGATTGCCGAACAGGCCATGGCCGCCATCGAAGCGGCCGCCGATGCCGCCGACCTCGACTCCAAACGCGACGGCTCCGTGCTGCGGCTGGAACTCGACAGCGGAGATCAGGTCATCATCAACCTGCAGCAGCCCACGCATCAGGTCTGGCTCGCCTCGCGCGCCGGAGCGCATCACTACGTGTGGAGCGGCCGCCATTGGTGCGACACCCGTACCGGTGAAACGTTGGGCGCGGCGCTGCATCGCGTCATGCAGACGCTGGACGCGCCGCCTCTCGACTTGCCCACGCTGTAAATCCGTCCGCCATCAATTGCCTTTGAACAGATCGAGGATGGAGTCGCGCTCTCGCGGCGTGACCTCGGGCGGCGGCAGGGGGGCGTCCAGCCCGAGGCTGGGGGCCCCGCTGCCATTGGCGAAGTTGCTGTACACCGGCTCGCCGTTCTCCACCACGATGCCCGGCGGTTGCGCATAGCTGGCAACCGGCACATTCTGCAAAGCCGTCTGCATGTAGCGAATCCAGATCGGCAGGGCGAGCGCGCCGCCGGTTTCCTTATTGCCCAGTTTCTTCGGCGTGTCGTAGCCCACCCAAGCCACCCCCACCAAGCTGGGCTGGAAGCCGCAGAACCAGGCGTCGAGAAAGTCGTTGGTCGTGCCCGTCTTGCCGTAAAGATCGGGGCGCTTGAGCGTCGCCTGCGCCCGTGCCGCGGTGCCCGAGCGCGTGACCTCCTGCAGCAGACTGTCCATGACGTAGGCATTGCGCGGCGAAATCACCCGCAGTTTTTCGTCGCCTGCTTGCTGCGGCTGATCCTGAAACAGCACCTGCCCTTGGGAATCGGTGATCTTGCTGATCAAAAAGGGTTTGAGCAGATAGCCGCCGTTGGCAAACACGCTGTACGCACGCGCCATCTGCAAGGGCGTGACCGTGCCCGCGCCCAGTGCCAGGGTGAGGTAGGGCGGCTGGCGGCTGGGGTCGAAACCGAAGCGGGTGCTCCAGCTTTGCGCGAACTTCGGGCCGATGTCGTCGAGCACCCGGATGGCCACCATATTCTTCGACTGCGCCACGGCACGCCGCAGGCTGATCGGCCCTTCGTATTTGCCGTCATAATTTTTCGGCTCCCACGATTCGCCGCCTGTCTGTGCCGCGGAGAAAAACATCGGCGCGTCGTTGACCACGGTGAGCGGGGTGATGCCTTTTTCCAGCGCGGCCGAGTAGATGAAGGGTTTGAAACTCGATCCCGGTTGCCGCCAGGCCTGGGTGGCGTGATTGAACTTGTTGCGCGCGAAGTCCAGGCCGCCCACCATCGAAACGATGGCGCCATTGTTCGGGTTCATCGACACGAAGGCCGACTGCACCTGCGGCAGTTGGGTGATGACCCATTGCCCCGGCCCATCCTCCGCCAGCCACACCACCGCCCCGGCGCGCAGCTTGATGGCGGGCTGCGCCTTGTCCGACAGCCCGAGCGCGCGTACCTGCCGCAACCCGGCGCCTGAGACGGCCACGATCTGTCCCGCCTCGGTCATCACTTTCACTTCGGCGGGTTTTGCGCTGAGCACCACGCTGCACACCATGCCGTCGGCTGCGAGTCGGTCGGCGCAGGCCTGTTCGATCGCACCGGGGATCGCGTCCACCGCATTGGGTAGATCGATGAAGGCGTCGGGCCCGCGATACGGCTGGCGCAACTCGTAAGACAGCACTCCGCTCTGCACCGAGCGCCACGCCGCCAGCTGATCGCGCAAGCGTATGGTCGTGTAAACGTTCAATCCCCGCGTGTAGGCGGCTTCGTGGTAGCGGTCGAACACCATCTGGCGCACCGTCTCCGTGATGTAGCCCGCATGCACGTTGTTCTCCGTCTGCGCGGTGCGCAGCGCCAACGGCTCGTCCCGCGCTTGTTGCGCCTGCGTCGGGGTGATCCAGCGCAGTTGCTGCAAGCGCGCGATCACATGCAACTGGCGCTGTCGCGCACGCTGCGGGTTGCTGATGGGGTTGTAAGCCGAGGGCGCTTTGGGCAGGCCTGCCAGCATCGCCATCTGCGCCAGGGAGAGCTGGTCGAGCGGTTTGGCGAAATAAGCCTGCGCGGCCGCAGCAAAACCGTAGGCCTTGCGGCCGAGGAAAATCTGATTCATGTAAAGCTGCAGAATCTGGTCCTTGCTCATCTGTTGCTCGATCTTCAGCGCCAGCAGCACCTCGAACAACTTGCGGGTGAAGGTCTTTTCGCGCGACAGATAAAAATTGCGCGCCACCTGCATGGTGATGGTCGAGGCGCCCTGACTGCGCGACCGCTCCAGATTCGCCAGCAGCGCGCGAGCCACTCCGGGCCAATCGATGCCGCCGTGCCGATAGAAGCGGTCGTCTTCGGTGGCCAGCACCGCCTTTTTCATCAGATCGGGAATCTGCCCAATGGGCGTGAACACCCGGCGCTCCTCGCCGAACTCGCCCAGCAGCACGTTGTCCGCCGAATACACCCGCAGCGGCAACTGGGGTTGATAGTTCTGCAATTCAGAGATGTCGGGCAGTCGCGGCCAGCTGAACGCCAGCACCAGCCCCACAACCAGCGCGGCGGCGATCAGCAGCCCCACGACCGTGACCACCAGGCCGATCAGGGCGCGCAGCCACCAGGGAGAGCGAGCGCGTGGGCGCGGCGTCGGAGAGGGCGAGGCGGTAGAGGAGGAACTCATCGAAGCAGGCGGACGCGAGGTTCCGCAGGAGGCTTACGCGGGTTCCGCGCAGCGGAGAAATAGGCAGCCGCACGACCCACGAGCAAGCACTCGGAGAGGGCGGAAAGAAAATTTTGTTGCAAATTATAAAAATCCCCGCCGTTGTGCCGTAAGAAGTCACAAGAAGTCACAAGCGTTCACCCGCCTAGCCGTCGTGGGAGTTTTGCAACGTTTTTCGGGTGAGCCGGGGTTTACACGTTAGTACATCAAGGACTTGTTGGTAGGATCGAAGAAAAAATCTGAGTTCGTAGCGCAAACAAACCGTGGTGTAGGTGTTGATACACCAACGGGGGCTGGCACGCATTTCGGTGCACCAAAAGCTGGCCTGCGAGCTTGCGCACAATGTTGCAAATCAATCGGGGGGTCTTCAGTGGCCACATTTGGCAGTCTGTTTCGCAAGCGCCATGCGCCAATGATCGGGCTGGATATCAGCAGTTCCAGCGTCAAGCTCGTTGAGCTCGATATGGATGACCGCGGCCAGTACACCTTGCTGCGCGCTGCCATGGAGCCTCTCGAAAAGGGTTCCGTGGTCGATGGCAACATCGAGAAGCTCGACGATGTGGTCGAGGCCGTGCGCAAGGTCGTCCGTAAGAGCGGCACCAAGGCCAAGCAAGTTGCCATGGCCTTGCCGCCGTCCGCCGTCATCACTAAAAAGATTGTTCTTCCGGGTGAGTTGCGCGAAGAAGAAATCGAAGTGCAGGTCGAAAGCGAAGCCAACCAGTACATTCCTTTCGCTATCGACGAAGTCGCGCTCGATTTCAGCGTCCTCGGCCCCAGCAGTACCTCTCCTGGCGACCAGGAGGTGCTCATCGCCGCCTCACGGCGCGAAAAGGTGGATGATCGCCGAGGCATTGCCGAGGCGGCCGGGCTCAAGCCCGTGGTGATGGATATCGAGGCCTTCGCCTCGCGTCTGGCCGCGCAACGTCTGATTGAGCGTCTGCCCCGTGCCGGGCTCGACTTGCTCGTGGCGCTGTTCGAGGTGGGTGCAAGTTCCACCAGCCTGCAGATTCTGCGCAACGGTGAAACCCTTTACGACCGCGATCAGGCCTTCGGCGGCGCGCAGCTCACCCAGATGATCGCCCGCACCTACGGTTTTTCGCTCGAGGAAGCCGAGGCCAAGAAACGCGCCGCCGACCTGCCGGACGACTACGCCACGCAGGTGCTGGCGCCCTATATGGACAGTCTCACGCAGGAAATCGCGCGGGCGCTGCAGTTCTTCTATCGCGCCACGCCGTTTGGCCGGGTCGACTACATCCTGCTTGCCGGCGGCTCGTCGGCCTTGCCCGGTCTGGCGGAAAAAATTACCGCAACGGCTTCGGTGGCCTGCATGGTCATCAACCCGTTCGAGGGCATGGCGGTTGCCGAATCCGTGCGCGAAAAGAAGCTGCGCAGTCAGGCGCCTTCCTATCTGACCTGCTGCGGCTTGGCGATGCGGCGTTTCCTGCAATGACGCAGCAACGGGATCTGTCATGAATATCGTGTTGATCAATCTGCTTCCCCACCGGGATGCCAAGCGCAAAAAACGGCGCGAGGCCTTCTATGCGGGAGTTTTTGCCTCCATTCTGCTAGGCGGGCTGGTGCTGGCGCTCGGCTATACCGTGCTGAGTGAAATGATCACCCAGCAACAAAGCCGCAACGACTTCCTGAAGGCGGAAAACGCCAAACTCGACAACCAGATCAAGGACATCGCCTCGCTCAAGGCCGAGATCGAAGCGCTGCGGGCGCGCCAAGAGGCGGTTGAGGGTCTGCAGGCCGACCGCAACCTGCCGGTGCACCTGTTCGACGATCTGACCAAAGACACGCCGGTCGGGGTTCAGCTCTCGCAGATTCGCCAGGACGGGGCGACTGTGCTCATTCAGGGCGTCGCGCTCAGCCAAGAGCGTGTAGCCGACTTTCTGCGCAACCTCAGCCGCCCCGACGGCTGGCTCGAAAAGCCTGAACTGATCGAGATCCGCTCGCAGATTTCTCCCGCTTCGGCGGGCAATGCGGCGCGCGTCGTGGCGCAGTTCCAGTTGCGCGCCACCCTCAAACGGCCCACGCCGGCGGGCGCCGCTTCGGGTGCCGCTCCTGGCGCTGTGCCAGTGGCCAAGAATCCTTCGTGAGGCGACACTGATGGCGACCTCCAAACTCTCAAAAATCGACCTGAACGGTGCGTTTCAGGACATTTCGGCACAGTTCCGCGGGCTCAACCCCAACGATCCGGGCGCCTGGCCGGCATGGCCACGCAACACCGTCTATGCCGCCGCCTTTCTGCTGACTCTGGGGCTGGGATGGTATGCCTGGCTGTCAGGCACGCGTGACGAACTCACCTCGGCCCAGCAGCAGGAAGTCACCCTGCGTCAGGAATACAAGAGCAAACTCGAACAGGCCGTCAGCCTCGATCTGCTCAAGGCGCAGAAAGCCCAGGTGCAGCAATACGTGGCCCTGCTGGAAAAACAACTGCCGAGCAAGGCCGAAATGGACGCCCTGCTTTCCGACATCAACCAGGCGGGCATAGGCCGCGGACTGCAATTCCAGCTGTTCAAGCCGGGCCAGGTGGATGTGAAACCCTACTACGCCGAACTGCCGATTTCGATCAAGCTCGATGGCGGCTACACCGATCTGGCGGGTTTCGCCACCGACATCGCCAAGCTCTCGCGCATCGTGACCCTTAACAACATCAGCCTGACGGCCAATGCGGGCAAGACCGGCGCCCCGATGGTCATGGACGCTACGGCCAAGACCTTCCGCTATCTGGACGCCGATGAAATCGCCGCCCAGGCCAAGCAGGCGAAAAAACCGGGAGGGGCAAAATGAGTGCGCACCACGTTAGCCCGCTTCAGCACTTTCGTTTGCCGCTGATTTCGGCAGCCCTGTTGTCCGCGGTTCTCCTGTCGGGCTGCGGCCAGCAGCATGAAGATCTGCGCGAGTGGATGGCGCAACAGCGCGCCAGCATGCACCCGCGCATCAAGCCCATCGAGGCGCCCAAGCCTTTCATTCCTGCCGTTTACGACCCGACGATCGGCGCCGATCCGTTCTCCACGACCAAACTCGAAGTGGGCGTGCGGCAGGAGGTGCAGCAGCTCAATCCGCTGCTGCAGGCCGAGCTGGCCCGTCCCAAGCAGCCGCTTGAGGCGTATTCACTCGACCAGATTCAAATGGTGGGCAGCGTGAAGATCAAAGGGCAGCAATATGCCCTGCTCAAGGCGGGCAACCTGTTGTACCGGGCGCATGTCGGCGAGTATGCCGGTCAGCACTTCGGAAAGATCATCAAAATCACTGATAGCGAAGTCGATTTGAGGGAACTGGTGCAAGACGCCACAGGCGATTGGGTCGAACACCCGGCAACCCTTCAATTGCAGGAGAGCACACAATGAACACGCCTTTCAAACTGCCGCTTTTTTACCGATACCTTGGGGCAACACTGTTGACCGTTGCGGCCGTATTTGGGCTTGGGGTCGTTCCAGCTCACGCCGCCAGCAACGCGATCCAGAACGTCACCGCCAGTCGGCAGGGCACGGAAACCGTAGTGCAAGTCAACCTGGCGCAGCCTCTGAGCGCCGCGCCCAATGGCTTCGTGATCGACCAGCCGGCTCGTATCGTGCTCGATTTCCCCGGGGTTGATTCGACGCTTGATCGCCAGACCGTCAACTTCGAGCAGGGCAATCTGCGTTCGGTCAACGTGGTGCAGGCCCAGGGCCGCACCCGCATGGTGCTCAACCTGCGCCAGTCTGCCACCTACAAAACCCAGTTGGAAGGCAATCGCCTGCTCGTGCTGCTCAATACCACGCACGAACAAGCGGCCGCGACTTCCGCCGCCACCGGGGCTCCGCAAGCCCAGATCGTGCACTTCGCAGACAACCTCAACACCCATCAAGTTGCGCTGCGGGCCATCAACTTCAAGCGCAGCACAGACGGCGCGGGGCGTGTGATCGTCAATCTGCCCAACAACCAGGTGGGCGTTGATATTCACCAGCAGGGCCAGAACATCGTCGTCGATTTCCTCAAAACTTCGCTGCCTGCCGACCTGCGCCGCCGCCTCGACGTGACTGATTTTGCGACGCCCGTCACCTCCATCACCACCTTCCAGATGGGCGACAAGGTGCGCATGGTCATCCAGCCCAATGGCGATTACGAGCAAAGCGCTTATCAGGCTGACGATCAGTTCGTCGTCGAACTGCGCCGCACCCAGCCCAACCCGAATGCCCTGGTACAAGGCAACGGCCCCGGCTTCCACGGCCAAAAGCTCTCGCTCAACTTCCAGAACATCGACGTGCGCTCGCTGCTGCAAGTGTTCGCCGACTTCACGCATCTGAACGTGGTGGTCAGTGATTCCGTCACCGGCAACCTCACGCTGCGGCTCAAAGACGTGCCTTGGGATCAGGCGCTGCAAGTCATCCTCCGCGCCAAGGGCTTGGGCGAACGCAAGGAAGGCAATGTGCTGTGGATCGCGCCGCGCGACGAAATTCTCGCACGCGAAAAGGCCGATCTCGAAGCGAAAAAATCGCTCAGCGCCCTGGAGCCGGTGAAATCCGAAACCTTCCAGCTGAATTACCAGAAGGCCGCTACCGTGGTCGCCATGCTGACGGGCGCTGCTGGGGGGGCGCAGTCTGGCACCGCCGCAACTTCGTCGCCCGTGCTGTTGCCCGGCCTGTCCAGTTCCGCAGCACCTACCTCGCGCATCCTCTCCCCGCGTGGCACCGTGCTGGCTGACCCCCGCACCAATCAGATTTTCGTCACCGACATTCCCTCCAAACTGGAAGAAGTCGCCCAACTCATCGCCAAGATCGACAAACCCGTGCGCCAGGTCATGATCGAAGCGCG
>DZDA01000132.1 GCA_022730375.1 Thiomonas intermedia | reverse complement strand
TTGGTGGGTTGTGACAGGCTCGAACTGTCGACCTACGGATTAAGAGTCCGCTGCTCTACCAACTGAGCTAACAACCCGTTTGATTTGGCTTCAACGGTGGGTCTGGTGGGTCGTGCGTGACTCGAACACGCGACCAACGGATTAAAAGTCCGCTGCTCTACCGACTGAGCTAACGACCCCACAGAAATCAAGCCCGAAATCATAGCACGGCATCCAGGGCGCGGGCGACGAGCATCATGCCCATGGATGCGGTCACCATCACGCTGGAGCCGAAACCGGCGCAGTTCAGGCTGTTGTCGGGCGGTGCCGCCTCTTCGGCCAGCGGGTCGCAAGTACCTACATCGGGGCGAATGATGGCTTCCTTGCTGAACGCACAGAGCACGCCGATGCGGCCATTGCGAGGCGCGCCGTGTTGGCGGCGTAGCTGGTAGCGCACGTTGGCGAGCAGTGGGTCGTGCGTGACTTCCGACAGATCGGCGCATTGCAGGGCGTCGGCATGGCGCTTGCCGCCCGCGGCGCCGGCCATGAACAGGGACTGGCGGCGTTGCAGGCAGAGCGCGGCAAGGGCGGCCTTGGCCCGCACCTGATCGCAGCAGTCGATCACCAGCTGGGCGTCAGCCGGTATCAGCGCGGCGGCATTTTCGGCATCGACGAACTCTTCCACGCAATTGACGCGGCACTCTGGGTTGATCTGCGCAAATCGCCCTTGCAGCGCCCCTACCTTGGACATGCCCAAGGTGCTGTCCAGCGCCTGAATCTGCCGGTTGATGTTGGATTCGGCAACGTGGTCGAGGTCGATCAGCGTGAGCCGCCCCAGACCGCTGCGAGCCAGGGCTTCGGCGGCCCACGATCCCACGCCGCCCACGCCGACGACGACCGCATGCGCCTGCGCGATGCGTTGGGCGCCGATCGGGCCATACAGCCGTGACAGTCCGCCGAAACGCCGGTCTAGGTCGGGAGTGTCGGCGGGGGGGATGGCGGCGAAAGGGGAGGCGTGCATGGCCGAGCGCGTCAGACGGTGCGCTCGACGCGCCAGGCCTGATACTTCACCCCGAGCACGGCGCCGCCCACGATGGACAGAAACGCGATCCAGCTGGTGATGGACAGAGTGGACACCCCGCTCATTCCCTGGCCGATGGTGCAGCCCAGCGCGGTCACGCCGCCAATGCCCATCAGCGCGCCGCCTGCCATATGGTTGGCCGTATCTTCCGCGCCGCGAAACCCTTCCCAGCGGAACTGGCGCGTGATGAGCGACATACCGGCAGAACCCGCGATCACGCCGAACACCGAGACAATGCCCAGCGTCAGCACATTGCTCGCGTCGCTGTACATCATGAACCAGAATAGGGTGTAGGCCAGCGGCGCAACAAAGCTCAGCGATTCCATCTTGTTGTTCTGCGTGCCGATGTACGCGGCCTGCAGCGTTTGCGGGTCTTCCGCCAGAAAGCCCAGCTTGCCCGAAACGAACCAGATTGCCACGATCACGGCGCCCAGGCCGAAACCCGCGAGCAGGTTGTTGGCAGTGCGAAACTCGCGCGCGCTCAAGGCCCAGACCCCCAGCAGCAGCCCGACGCCCAGGCCCAGCACCAGTTGCAGATCGGGCAGCGGCAGCCCGGTGGCGTGGGCGAAGATCGCCGGCAAATCCTGCGGGCCAGAGAGATTGAACGCCACTTTGTCGAACACCCGCACCCGTACTTCGGCAGTGATGCCGCGCAGGGTGATGTAGGCGAATATCGCGATCATCACAAAAACGACCACGGCCTTGAGATTGCCCTCGCCAATGCGCACCAGAGTCTTGCTGCCGCAGCCCGAGGCCAGCACCATGCCGAAGCCGAACAACACGCCGCCCACCAGAGCCGACAGCCAGAGCACCTTGGACGTGGTGTAGATGGTCTGCGCCGAGTCGATCTGCCCGGTGGCGGCCAGCAGATTGAAGCCGATGGTCGCCGTGGCAATGGCCAGCACCCACATGCGCATGCGCATCCAAGAACCCATGTTGACGATGTCGCTCACCGAGCCCATGGTGCAAAACCGAGTGCGCTGCATGATGGCGCCAAACACCAGGCTCAGCGCGAAGCCCGCCCAGAGGACGGTGGCGTTGATGACGGGGACGGAAACGAACGACATGGAGCGGTTAGAGGATGTCAGCGGGACGTTGCGTTGGCGGTTCGGTCATTGTTCCACGCCGCGACTTGCCGACCTGCTGCGGTGGCTTTTGTTCTGCTGCAGCCTCAGACCCTTTCGGGCTGTTGGTAGCGCGTGCAGTCAGCTACCCCGGCATCAGCAAAGCCTTGTGCCCGAATGCGGCAGGCGTCGCAGCGGCCGCAGGCTCGGCCCGCGTCGTCAGCCTGATAGCAGCTCACCGTCATGGCGTAATCCACGCCGAGACGCTGGCCGGTGCGGATGATGTCGCCTTTGCCCAGGGCGATGATGGGCGCGTGGATCTGCGTCGGGCACCCCTCCACCGCCGCCTTGGTGGCCAGATTGGCCATGCGCTCAAACGCGGCAACGTACTCGGGACGGCAGTCGGGGTAGCCGGAATAGTCCACCGCATTGGCGCCGTAAAAAATGTGCTGCGCGCTCAGCGCCTCGGCCCAGCTCAGGGCGAGCGACAGCATGACGGTGTTGCGCGCCGGAACGTAGGTGAGAGGAATGCCCGCCTGCGCGCCCCCGGTGGGCACTTCTATGGCGCGGTCCGTCAGCGCCGAGCCGCCGAATCGGCCCAGATCAAGGCGGATGATTTCATGTTCCGCCGCGCCCAGCGCCGCAGCGACAAGGCGCGCCGCCTGCAACTCCGCAAGGTGGCGCTGGCCATAGTCGAGCGACAGCGCATAGGTGCGAAAGCCCTGCTCGCGCGCCAAGGCGAGCACCGTGGCCGAGTCCATGCCGCCAGAGAGCAGCACGACGGCGGGCGGCGAGGCAGCGGCCGTCACCGCAGTTTGGCCAGCCGGTCGCGCCCGGCCTGCGCCGCTTCAGACTGCGGGTAGGTTTGCACCAGGGTGTTGAGGGTCTTGCGCGCAGCGGCGATTTGCCGCACTTCGATCTGGCAGTTCGCCAGCCCCAGCATGGCTTCGGGCAGTCGCGGGTTGTTCGGGCTGCTCTGAATCAGGCCCTGGAACGTGGCGATGGCATCCTTGTACTGCTTTTGCGCGTATTGCGCGTTGGCCAGCCAATACTGGGCATCGGCGTCATACGGGCTGGACGGATACTGCGCCAAAAACGCCTTCAACTGCGCGGCGCTGCCCGCAAAATCACCGTTGCGGAAGGTGGCCAGCGCCTGCTCGAAAGCGGCTTTCTCGGCAGGTTGCACCGTATAAGCCTGGCCGTTGATCTGCACCTGCACCGGCTCCAGCGGTTTGAGGCGCTGGGTGAGCTGCTGCTGGCTGGTCTGCAGCTTGCCCAGCGCATCGTTGAGCTGCTGTGTGGCGGCGTCCTGCTTGCCGCGCACCTGGGCGATTTCTCCGCGCATCTGCTCGATCTGGTTCGACAGATCGAGCAGCGAATTGCGGATCTGCTGGATTTGCTGCGCCTGCTGCGTGAGCTGGTTCTGCGTGGCCTGCTGGTTCTGCGTCACCTGGTTGCGCAGATCAAGAATGGCGCGCCGGGCCTCGTTGTCCGGGAACATGTCGGCATGGGCTGGCGCGGCCAGACCCATGCCCAGCCCTGCGGCCAGCAAAGCCGCAGGCAGCACCCGCTGCACGCGGCGCAGCGGGTGGGTGGCTTGCGAAAAAGGGATGCGGCTCATCGTTGATAGACGATGTCAACGCGACGGTTTTCGGCGTAGTCAGCCTCGGTGTTTCCCAAGGCCTTGGGCTTTTCCTTGCCGTAGCTGATGGCTTCCATCTGCGCGGGCTTCACGCCGAGCAGCTCCATGCCCTTCATCACCGCATCTGCACGCTTCTGGCCCAGCGCCAGGTTGTATTCGCGGCTGCCGCGGGCATCGGTATTGCCCTGCAGTTGCACATGAGCCTGCGGGTGTTGCGTGAGGTAGGTGGCGTTGGCGTTGAGCACCGGGGTGTACTGGCTTTCCACCGTGTAGCTGTTGAACGCGAAATACACGCTCTTGGGTACGTTGGGGCCTGGGCCGGCGTTGGTTTCGGCAGGAGCCTGCACCGCGGCGACCTGGTTCTGACCAGCGCCGTTGGCATTGGCGCCCGCGGCGCCGCCTTCCACAGCGGTGGGGGCCTTGGACTCGACCGGCGCTTGTTTGACAGGCACGGGTGACGCGCAGCCACCAAGGGCCAGGGCGGCGGCGAGTGCGGTGAATACCAGGGTAGAGCGCATGTTCACGAGTTTCTCCGATCAGATCAGGGTGGGTAAAAAGGGGTGGGTGCAGCGAGTAATAGAAAAACGAGAAAAAACGAGAAAAAGGAAAGCGGAATGAGAAATTATCAGTAGAAAGCAGCCTCAGCGATCCGGCGTCCAGGGCCCCCAGCTGGGTTCGCGCACCTGCACACCGGCCTGCGACAAGGTCGAGCGCACACGACCGTCAATCGACACCGTCTTGAGCACTTCACCGCCACGCCCCCCGGCAGAATAAAGCACGATCTGACCGTTCGGGGCAAAACTCGGGTGGCCGCAATCGCTGCCGTCATCGAGCAACTGGGTGGCGCTGCTGGCGAGATTGATCGACCATAGCTGGTAGCTGTTGCCCTGTTGTGAAATGTAGGCCAGCGTCTTGCCGTCCGGGCTGATGGCCGGGCTGACGTTATAGCCGCCGCTGTAGGTGATGCGCTGCACGCTGCCGCCATTCAGCCCGACCTTGTAAACCTGCGGGCCGCCATCGCGGTCGCTGACGAAATACAGGCTCTGGCCGTCGGGCGAAAAAGTCGGCTCGGTGTCGATCGAATACGAGCGCATCAACTGCCGGGGCGTGCCGCCTTTGCTCGGCATGAGATAAATCTGCGAGCGCCCGGTGAGGGTGAGCACCACGGCCAGCGTGCCGCCGTCGGGCGAGAAGGCTGGCGCGCTGTTCGATCCCTTGAAATTGGCCACCGCGCGCCGTGCGCCGCTGCGCACATCCTGCATGAAGACGACGGGCTTGCCGGTCTCGAACGAGACATAGGCGAGCTCCTGCCCGTTGGGCGACCACACGGGCGAGAGCAGCGGCTCGCGGCTGCGCAGCGCAAACTGCGGATTGGCGCCATCGCTGTCGGCAATGTTCAGCGAGAAATTGTGCTGTCCCGCCTTGGTGATGTAAGTAATGCGCGTGGCAAACACCCCGCGCTGTCCGGTGAGTTTCTGGTAGATGTAATCGCTGATCTTGTGCGCCGCCAGCCGCAGGTCGCCCGGCATGACCGTCAGCGCCAGACCACCGAGATCGGCCTGCTTCACCGCGTCCCACAGGCGGAACTGAACTTGCCAACGTCCGCCCGCCACCTGCGCCACGCTGCCCCCGGCCACCGCTTCGAGATTTTGCGAACGCCAAGCGGCGTAATTCGGCGGGCCTTGCTCGGTGAGTGTCTGCCCACCCAGATTGCTCACGGCGAACAGCCCGCTGCGCGTGAGATCAGCCCGCACGATGTCGGCAATCGGCTGCGGGCAATGGTTCAGGTCGCGAAAGGCGCCGATGCCCACGGGAATCTGCGTGGCGCCGATGCCCGAAACATCCACCTTGAACTGCGCCTGCGCCGAGTTGGCCAGCGCGGCGAGCCCAACAAAAGAAGCCGCCCCGCGAACAAGCGGAGCAGAGAGAGAACCTAAAACAAAGCGGCGTCGCTGCATGGGGATGTCGGTGAAAGAGCCGGGTTGCTTCAGCCAAACCGAAGCCAACACAGCGATGGAATTCTAAGAAGGACGAGAGCCCCGCTGAAGTAAAAATTCGCAAGTCTTGCTGCGATGCGCAATTGAATCAGAAC
>DZDA01000131.1 GCA_022730375.1 Thiomonas intermedia | reverse complement strand
CGCTCGAACAGTTGGTTGACGCTGCGCACCACCTCCGCGGTCGAGCGGTAGTTGGTCTGCAGCGCGGAGTGCCGCCCCTGCGTGGCCTGCCGCGCGCGCAGATAGCTGGCGATATCAGCGCCGCGAAAGGCGTAGATCGACTGCTTGGGATCGCCGATGAGCAGCACGGCGCTCTGCGGGGTCTGCGCCGTGGTGATGCCGTAGAGGCGATCAAACATGCTGAACTGCAGCGCCGAGGTGTCCTGAAATTCGTCGATGAGCGCAACGGGATATTGCTCCAGAATGCGCGCGCGCAGCCGCTCGCCCTGCGGCCCGGCCAGCGCCGCATCGAGGCGTTCGAGCTGGTCGTGAAAACTGAACTGGCCGCTGGCTGCCTTGAGCGCCCGCAGCCGGGCATCGACCTGCGCGGCCGCATAGGTCTGCAGTTCGGGAACGAGGTCGGGCAGATCGGCCAGCGCTGCGCGCAGCGCCTCGACCTCGTTGAACCCGGTCGGCGGCTCCACCTGCTTGCCCTTGTTGCAGCCAGCGCGCAAGCCGTCGGGCGTGAGCTTGCCCCAATCTTTATCGTCGAGATCGGGCTGCTGCTGCGCGGGGTCATCCAGCCAGGTTTGCAGCGCGTCAAACCAGCCGCAAACGCTCTTCAAACCATATTTGCTCTTGCTCAGCGGGTTGGTCTCAGACTGCACCAGTGCACACAGCCATTGCCGCATGGTCGCGATGCGCTCGGCCCATTGCGCCTTGAGAGTGCTCACCTGCGCCTGCTGCGGCTCGCCCAGCCGCTGCCAGAGGGCGAGCAGCGAGGCGTCGCCAACCGCGCGCGGAGGCGCCCCGGCCTGGGCTGCGCGCAGCCGCGATTTCACCTCGCCCTCCAGCGCGCCGACGTCCGGCCACACCTGGAGCACGCCGCCCAGCGCCGCGCCTGAAAGCGGATAGACCTGCTGCCGCCAGAAGTCGCGCACCGCCTGCGTGGTGAGTTCGCCTTCGTCGGCCACCAGATCTTCGTCGAAAGAATGACCGCTGTCGAAGGCGTGTTCGCGCAGCATGCGCTGGCACCAGGCGTCGATGGTGAACACGGCCGCGTCATCCATCGCCTGCGCCGCCATCGCCAGGCGCCAGGCGGCGGTCTGCCGCGCGCTTCCCGGCGGATAGCTGTCCAGCAGGCGCAGCAGGAATTCATCGTCCGCCTTGGGTGCGAGGGCGCCCTGAAAGCACTGCGCCGCCTCCACCAGACGCGCCCGAATGCGTTCGGCCAGTTCGCGCGTGGCGGCGCGGGTGAAGGTCATCACCAGAATCTGCTCAGGACTCAGCGGGCGGGCAAACGCGCTAGCTTCGTCGCCGTGGCCCAGCACCAGGCGCAGGTAGAGGGCGGCGATGGTCCAGGTCTTGCCAGTGCCCGCGCTGGCTTCGATGAGGCGGCTGCCCTGCAGGGGCAAGGTCAGGGCATCGAGGGGATCAGGGATGGCAGTCATGCGGCCTCTCTCGTGCCCGCAGCGGGCGTGTAGCTGTGGCGGATGACAACGGCCTGCGCCGCCCAGTCGAACAAGGGCTGGAACAGCTCGGCTTGGTAGGTCTCGAAGCTCCCATCGGCGCTCAGGCTGGCAAAGTCGGGGAAGGTGCGCGCGAGGCAGGGTTCCTCGACTTCGCCCGAGGTGGAATAGCCGCCCTCATAGGCCTCTTGTCCCTTGCCATTTTTCAGCTCGGCCAGCGCGGTGCGGGCGGTGAACGGCAGCGGGCGCCGCATGCCCTCTTGCCATGCGGCCAGCAGGGTGTGAAGGTGACCTCTGGCCTCATCCGGGGCCAGCGGCGGCAGTTCCACCCGCGCATCGACGCCGATGAGGACGCCCTGCACCGTATGGTCGCAGGCACTGGCCGCCAACTGCCGCACCCAGGCGTCGATCAGTTTTTCAGCACGCACCTGCTCTTTGCCATCGCTCAGTCTTGAAGCGCTGAGCTGCATCCAAATCTGGCTCTTGCCGCCTGTGCGCAGGCCGTCGAGCCAGTCGTTCAGCCGCAGGTCTTCGTGCTCGACGATCAAGACCCGCTTGTCCACCGCCTGCGGATAGGCCAGCGCCAACTCGGACCAACTGCGCAGCAGCGGCAGCGCCTCTTGCTCCAGACCTTGCGCCACTCTGCTGCCCAGCGCGCGCAGGGGCAGCGCCCCGCTGCCTTGCAACTGGCGCGCCCGGCGTTCGACGGCGGCCTTGATGCCTTCATTCACGGCGGCCTGCGGATCGTCGATCAAATTGCTGAGCAGGCCGTGGTGGTCGAGCCCGTCGAGCGCGAAAACTTCGTCGTCGTCTTGCGTCTGCAGTTCATCGAACACCACGTCGAGCCGGGTGCGGAAAAACGCCTTGACCGGATTTTTCAGGAAGCGGGCCAGTTGCTGCAGGTTCAGCGGCTCGGTGAGCGGCTCGAATGACATCGGCCCGGTCCCGTTTCCGTTCTCGACCACGCCGCCATGCGCCTGCCGCCACTCGCGGGCGTAGGTAAACAGCGCGGCGTCGCCCTCGAAGTAGCGGCGGCTGAAGGGTTGCAAGGGATGGACGGTGGTGCGCTGCGCGAGCAGATCGCCCTGCCCTTCGCCTTGCCAACCTGCGGCGAGATAGTCGCGCAACTGCGCCACCAGCACCGACGGCGGCTGCTCGGTGTTGTCACGCGGGCTGCGGCCGGCCCAGCTCACATAGAGCATGCGCCGCGCCGACAGCAGCGCTTCGAGCATGAGGTAGCGATCGTCTTCGCGCCGGGCGCGATCTCCGGGCCGGTATTGCCCGGGCTGATGCAGCAGATCGAAGTCGCTGCGCGGGCTCTGCCGCGGATAGTCCCCCTCGCTCATGCCCAGCAGGCAGACGACTTCGAAGGGAATGGCGCGCAGCGGCATCAGGGTGCAGAAGGTCACGCCGCCGGCGAGAAAGCGTCCGCCGCCAGCGGCCTCGTCCAGCCCGCTCAGCCAGCTCTCGCGCAGCACCTGCAGCGGTACGGCTTCGTCGAACTGCGCGGCGGCGCAATGGTCGAGCCAGGTGGAGAGCGCATCGTCGAGGCGGGCGCGGGTTTCGCGCTCGCGCAGGTCTTGCGGCAGGCTGATGGCGTCGAGCAGATCGCGCGCGTGCTGCGCCCATTGGCCCGGCGTGGCGGGTTGCAGCGCCGTTCCCCACCAGGTCTGCAGCACGTCAAGCAGATCGGCCAGCGGCCCGACCAGGGCGGCGTCCAGCCCGCCGATTTCGTCATAGGGCACGATGTTCTCAAAGCCGTCTTCGCCCGCCCCGGCATAGCCCAGCAGCATGCGGCGCAGGCCGAAGCGCCAGCTGTTCTGCTCGCCGCAGGCGCCCAGGCCGAGATGGGCGCGATGGTCGCCGTCCAGCCCCCAGCGCACGCCCGCTCCTGCGATCCATTGCGTCAGCCGTGGCCGGTCTTCGGGCCGCAGACCGAAGCGCCGGGCAATGGCCGGCACATCGAGCAAGGCGCTGATGTCGGAGGCCAGAATGCGCTCTTGCGGCAGGCGCAGCAGCCAGTCCAGCGCGAGCAGCAGCGGTTCGGTCGCCCGCGCCGACAGGTCAGCGATGTCGAAAGGAATGAAGCGCGCGTCCCCCGGCGGATACTGGCCGAACACCGCCCGGATGGCCGGGGCGAACGGTGCGATGTCGGGCGTCATCACCACAATGTCGCGCGGCCGCAGCGGGCGCTCGCCGCCGGGCTGCGCCAGCAGGTGCAGCAACTGGTCGTGGAGGATTTCGACTTCGCGCTGCGCGCTGTGGCCGATGTGAAACACCACCGAACGATCCGCTGCGGAAATGAGCGTGCGCGGATGTTCGGGCAAGGGCAGCAGATCGCGGATGGCGGCCTGCATCTGTTCGAGCAGCGTGTCACCGGGCGCGTCGTCGAACAGGTCGTGTCGCGGCAGGCCGGGCCTGTCTGCCGCGTTCGCCCGGTCGTCGAAGGCGTCGAGCTGGCGCATGAAATCGCGCCCCTGCCGCCCCCAGGCCGCCAGCAGCGGCTGGGCGTGAGCGTGCATGGCCTCAAGACTCACTTGCGCCAGATCGTCAGCCCGCAGCGGCCTGCGCCTCGGCGCAGCGCGCAGCAGCTCGCGGCCCTCGATGATGTCGGCCCAGTGATAACGGCAGGGATTGGGCAGTGCGATCAGCACCTGCACATACCGCGACAGCGCCACCAGGGCATCGAGCACCACAGCAGGCAGATGCGAAGCGCCAAACAGCACCACCCGGCGCGGCAGCGCGGGGCGGGTCGGGTCTGCTGCGTTTTCGGCCGTATTCAGCGCCAGCAGCATGGCGCGCTGCACCTGTGCACGGGTGGATTGGCGCTCCGTTTCGCTCAGCTCGGCCAGAACCCGGCGCCACAGCCAAGCCTGCCAGCGTTGATCTTCGGGCAAGGGCGTCGTCCGCCCGAGCGCATCAATGAGCACATCGCGGCCCTGCGCCCAGGCGTCGAGCCAGTCGTCGCGGTAGATCTGATACTGGTCGTAGAGGTCGGCCAGACGCTGCGCCAGTTGCAGGCGGCGCTGCAGGTCTTGATCTTGCAAATATTGGAACAGCGGCGCGCAAACGGCCGCGTCGAGCGTGCCGCCGAGCAGCCGCATCAAGCGCCAGGCCAGCAGCGGCTTGTCCAGCGGCGATTGCGACGGCGTGGCCGCACGCCCCAGCACCTGCCGATAGGTGCGCCACAGAAACCGCCCGGGCAGTTCCACCCGCGTAGCGGCGCAAATGCCGTCCTGCGCGGCCAGCGCCATCTTCAGCCACTCCGCAGCGCCATTGCTCTGCACCAGAATGACCTCTTCCTCCAGCGGCGCCAGCGGCTGCTGCGCCAGCCACTCCAGCAGGGCATCGCGCAGCAATTCCAGGCGATTGCCCTGCAGAATGAACAAGCCGGGGCGGATATCGTCGGTCATGGGCAGAGAGAACAGGAGCGGGTCATGCAGCCGATATTGTGAACGCAAGACGCTCTCAGCCAGGCTGCCCAAACAGGATGTGTGGCGCAAATGGCTGGAACGTGAAGCGGAGCAAGGTGACCATGCGGCGCTGGCCGCGCTTCGTGGCATCCACTATCGCGAGCAACGCAACAAGAGCAAGCAGGTGAACACCATCGAGGGCGAGGAACTCGACCCGCTGCGCAAGCTCACGCTGGCCGGACTGGAGGCGCAGATTGACCGCAAGCGACAGCTCGTGCTGTACCGCGACGCGCAGGGGCGGGACAAGTTCACCGATACCGGCCCGCACATTGTGATGCACGACAAGAGCGATGACAGCCTGGAAGCCGCCTTGCGCATGGCGGCGCAGAAGTATGGCGGCAAGGTGGACATTACCGGAAGCAGCGAGTTCCGGGAACGGGCGGCGCGGCAGGCGGTGCGTCTGGGCATCGAGGTCATGGACGCCGACTTGCAGGCCATCGTGCAGGATGAACAGCGGCGCATGCAGCGCCCGCCCCAGTTGTCCCCAACGGCTGTGGAGAAGTCGCCCCCGATGCGGCCAAGTCCTTGAAACCGCAGGGCGCCGCTGCGCTGCCCGAAATGCGAGCAGTCGATGCGGCGCTGATGGCATGGCAGCAGGCCCAGACCGACGCAGCGCGCACCCGAGCCGTGCAGGACTGGATGACGGGCATGGAGTTTATCGAGCGGCAAGGAAAAGACGTGGCCGCAGCGAATGCGCACAGCCGCAAGGCGCTGGGCGGGAGCTATGTCGGGTTCATGCGGGAGGTGGAGGCGATGGCGAGGCAGCGCGTGCAGTCCCGCGAAAAAGGCCGGGGAATGAGCCGTTGAAATGTATCGCTTTTGTGTAGCTATAAATCTACAATGAATCCATGAAAATAGCGGGGTTCGACTGGGACAGCGGCAACTGGCCTAAGTGCGGGAAGCATGGGG
>DZDA01000130.1 GCA_022730375.1 Thiomonas intermedia | reverse complement strand
CTCTCAAGGAAACGCCGGGCCGCCCCAAGTTTCCTTGTCCACCTCACGGCTTGCAAGCCGCTCGGATTCGGCTCCGTCCCAGCTGCCGCAGGGCAGCTGGGAGCCGCGGGCCTCATCCCCCACGGGGGGCGGGCTGGGCGCAGCCCGGCCCAGGGGGCGCTCAGAGCCAAGCAGCGCTCAGACCTGCAGAAACTGCAACTGAATGCCGGTCAGGTTGATCACATCGCCGGAACGCAGCACCACCGGCATGAGGCCGAGCGAGACGCCATTGACCTGCGCCCGCTTTTCGCCCTCGACCTGCACCAGTTCGTAGCCGCGCGGTTTGTGCATCACGCTGACCACCAGGGTGCCGCGCTGGCCAAAGGTGGTCTGCTCCTTGCTGAGCAGAATTTCCCGCCCCACCGCATCCCCGCTGAGCACCTTGATCTTGTAGCTGCGCTCGGCATCTCCAGCCCGGGTGCGCGAATCGGAAAAACCCGAATTACCGAAACGGGAATTGCCAAACCCGGTAGAGGCGCCAAAGCGTGACGGGCCGAATGTGGTCTGCCGCGTATCGGACAGCAGCCGCAGACTGTACTTGCCGATATCGACCGTGTCGCCTTCGCGGAAGGGGCTGGACTTGATGGGCGCGCCGTTCAGATAGGTGCCGTTGGTGCTGCCCAGGTCTTGAATGGTGTAGCTCTCGGCATCCGTTCCGCTATCGCGCAGCAACACGGCGTGCTCACCGCTGACCGCCAGGTTGTCGATGACCACATCGTTGTACGGACGACGCCCGAGCGTCGTGCGGTCTTTGCTGAGCACGACCTCTTTCAAAACCTTGCCATCCAGGGTAATCACGAGTTTGGCCACGATTTGAAGTCCGTTTAATTTGTCAGATCGGAAAAGAAAAAACGCATCGGCTGAGTTAGCGCACAGTCACCAGAATGACGGAAACATTGTCACGCCCACCTGCCACATTCGCATCATCCACGAGCTGGCGCGCAGCCGCAGCAGGATGCTCGGCATATTGCCGCATAACAGCTTCGATTTTGGCATCAGTCAACATATCGTTCAAGCCATCCGAACACAGAAGCAGCAAATCCCCCGCCATCATGGGATGCATGCCCACATCCGGGTCGAGCCGGGCATCCACGCCAAGCGCCCGCGTCACCAGATTTTTGCCGCCTATCGTTTCCGCGTCCTCGGGCAGAATCAGCCCCATATCGATCTGCTCCTGCAGGGCCGAGTGGTCGTGCGTGAGCAGGCGCAGCTGATTCTGCCTCAGCAGATAAGCACGTGAATCGCCTGCATGGGCGATCACCGCCACATTGCCAGTAAACGCCACGGCAACCAGCGTGGCGCCCATCCCGGCATACTGCGCGTTGCTGCGCGCGGCACGCAGAATCTCGGCGTTCACATGGCGCACGGCAAAACGCAGTTCGGTGGACAGATCGAGCGCGGTCACCTTCGGATAGTCGGCCTTCAGGCGGGAAATGCGCGCACAGATCTGCGCCGTCGCCATGCCGCTGGCCACTTCTCCGGCGGCGTAACCCCCCATGCCGTCGGCCAGCACCGCAACCTGCGCCAGGGCGTCGAACGCCACCGCGTCTTCGTTGTGCTCGCGCACCCGCCCCGTATGGGTGAGGCTGGTCATTTCGTACTGCAGGGCGGGGCTGGTACTGGGCGTTTTAGCCATGATGGTGCTCATGCCGCAGAAGCCGAGGGGCGGCGATAAATCAGCTTTGCTGCGGCCCACACCACGATGGCGCCGATCAGTCCGGCAATTTTTTCTGCGTAGGCCGCCCAGGGCAGCGCTTCAACCCAGTGCTCCACAGCGGGATCGGTGACAAGCAGGCCACCGGCAATCCAGCCCAGCAGCATCGCCCCGAGAGTGATCACCACCGGGAAACGCTGCATCAGGTGGATGACCAGCTGGCTGCCCCAGACGATGATGGGCACGCTCAGCAGCAGACCGAACACCACCAGCAGCATGCTGTGCTGCTCTCCGGCGTTTTGCGCTGCACCGGCAATGGCGATCACGTTGTCCAGGCTCATCACGAAGTCGGCGATGATGACGGTCTTGACTGCGGCCCATAGCTTGTCTGCCGCCTGCACATCGCCGTGCCCCTCTTCTTCTTGCGGGGCGAGCAGCTTGATGCCGATCCAGAACAGCAGCAGCGCACCGACAATCTTGAGAAAAGGCAGCTTGAGCAAGGTCAGCGCGAAAAAAATCAGCACGACCCGCAACACGATGGCACCCGCGGTGCCCCACAGAATGCCGAGCTTGCGTTGATGCGGCGGGAGCTTGCGCGTGGCCAATGCAATGACCACGGCGTTGTCTCCGCCCAGAAGAATGTCGATCAGAACGATCTGACCGATGGCCGTCAAGAACTCGACGGTGAGATAGTGTTCCATGCCGATGGCTGCCCCGGAAGGTATCAATGCAGTCCCATCGGGACTTGTCTCGCATCATACCGTTTGTAACCGGGAGCAGCCCCGGCGTTTGCACGGGTTAGCGCAGAACTTGCTTGAGGAGCTTGCCCATTTCAGACGGATTGCGCGTCACGGTAAAGCCGCACTCCTCCATGATGGCGAGCTTGGCCTCGGCCGTGTCGGCCCCGCCGGAGATCAGCGCCCCGGCATGCCCCATGCGCTTGCCCGGAGGCGCCGTAACGCCCGCGATGAAGCCGACCACCGGCTTTTTCATGTGGGCCTTGCACCAGCGCGCGGCCTCGGCTTCGTCAGAGCCGCCGATCTCGCCGATCATGATGACGGCATCGGTATCGGGGTCGTCGTTGAACGCCCGCATGATGTCGATGTGCTTGAGGCCATTGATCGGATCGCCGCCGATGCCCACCGCGCTGCTCTGGCCCAGACCGAGTTCCGTGACCTGCGCCACCGCCTCGTAGGTGAGCGTGCCCGACCGCGACACGATGCCGATGCGGCCCTTGCGGTGAATGTGTCCGGGCATGATGCCGATCTTGATTTCATCGGGCGTGATCAGGCCGGGGCAGTTCGGCCCGAGCAGCAGGGTTTTCTTGCCACCGGCCGCCTCCTTGGCCTTCATGCGGTTGCGCACCAGCAGCATGTCCTTCACGGGAATGCCCTCGGTAATGCAGATCGCCAGATCGAGATCGGCTTCCACCGCCTCCCAGATGGCGGCAGCCGCACCGGCCGGGGGCACGTAGATCACGGAAACCGTAGCCCCCGTGGCTGCCTTGGCGTCGGCCACGGTGCCGTAGATGGGGATGCCCTCGAAATCTTCACCGGCCTTCTTGGGATTAACCCCGGCGACGAAGCAGTTCTTGCCATTGGCATAGTCGCGGCACATGCGGGTATGAAACTGCCCGGTCTTGCCGGTGATGCCCTGGGTGATGACCTTGGTGTCTTTATTGATCAGGATAGCCATGTTGTCGTCTTGTTCTGTGGGGTGCGGCTCAGGCCTGCGCGGCATGAACGGCAGCTTGCGCCGCCTCGCCCATGGTGTTGGCGCTGATGATGGGCAGGCCGGAGTCGGCCAGCATCTTGCGGCCGATCTCCTCATTGGTGCCTTTCATGCGCACCACCAGCGGCACGCTCAACCCCACGGTGCGCGAGGCGGCGATCACGCCCTCGGCGATGGTGTCGCAGCGCATGATGCCGCCGAAGATGTTGACCAGAATCGCCTTGACATGCGGGTTGTGCAGCATGATCTTGAACGCCTCGGTCACCTTTTCGGTGGTCGCGCCGCCGCCCACATCGAGAAAGTTGGCGGGCGAGCCGCCGAACAGCTTGATGGTGTCCATCGTCGCCATCGCCAGCCCGGCGCCGTTGACCAGGCAGCCGATGTTGCCGTCGAGCTGGATGTAGGCGAGATCGAACTTGCTGGCTTCGATTTCTGCGGGATCTTCCTCGTCCAGATCGCGCAGCGCCACGATCTCTGGGTGGCGGAACAGGGCGTTGTCGTCGATGTTGAACTTGGCATCGAGCGCTTTGATCTGGCCGTTGCCTTCGAGGATCAGCGGGTTGATCTCCACCAGCGAGGCATCGGTGTCCATGTAGCACTGGTAGAGCTTCTTGAACACGTCAACCGCCTGGGCCTGCGAGGCAAGCGGAATGCCGATGCCCGCGGCCAGCTCCAGCCCTTGTGCGTCCTGCAAGCCTGCCAGCGGATCGACAAACACCTTGAGAATTTTCTCCGGCGTCTTGGCGGCCACTTCCTCGATATCCATGCCGCCTTCGCTCGACGCCATGACCGCTACTTTCTGCGTGGCACGATCGGTGAGCACGGCGACGTAATACTCTTTTTGGATATCGGCGCCATCCTCGATCAGTAGCCGTCGCACTTTCTGCCCCGCAGGCCCGGTTTGATGGGTAACGAGCTGCATGCCCAGGATTTGCATTGATAGTTGCCGCACCTCGTCGAGCGAACGTGCCAGCTTGACACCGCCGCCCTTGCCTCGCCCGCCTGCGTGAATCTGCGCCTTCACCACCCAGACCGGGCCGCCCAACTCGTGCGCCGCGGCGACGGCCTCATCGACGGAAAACGCGGGCTTGCCGCGTGGAACCGGCACACCGTGGTCTCTCAATAGTTGCTTGGCCTGATATTCATGAATTTTCATGGCGTCTCGTCCTCGACTTGTGGTGTAGGCATTGTGCCTTCGGTGCGTTGTGGCGCAGTTTGTTGCGCCCAATGGGGATAAAACTCGGCGACTGCTGGACTGTCCAGCCGCAGGGCGTGGCAGCGGTTGAGCTGAAAAGGCATACCGGCGGCACGCTCCGTGTCTGAGCGCCCCCTGGGTCGGCTCGCCGACCCGCCCCCCGAGGTGGTCAAGAAAACTGGGGGCGGCCCTGCGCTTTCCTGAGGCTCCGGCAAGGTAATCGTGGTCAGCCCGGCCAGCCCTTGAATGGCTGCGGTAGGCAGCACTTGCGTCAATTCGGTGAGATGGGTGCAGCCCAGCACGCCGCCCAGGCGCTCGCGCACGGCGGAACGAAATCCGCGCAGCAGATTGAGACCGACGAGTTTTCGGTATGCATCGCCGTGATCGCCGCAGGTGGCGTAGGGGCTGAACAGGGTATGGGAGCGCGCCGCAACGATGTTCAGGGCATTGTCGATGGTGACAGTCAGCAGCATGTCGTGCACCGGAATGCCGGCGGGGCGGGTGCGTTCGGACAGGGTGAGATCGCGCGTTTTCACGTCCCGCAATTCGGCCTGCAGATCCCACAGGCCATCCTCTCGCGCATAGACCTCGATACTGAGACTGCGGCGGTGAACCAGACGGCGATTGGGCGAAGACGGGGCGGCAGGAGTGTCGCGCATGGCTGATCTATTTTTGATGAAGCGCAAGAATCAGTGTAGCAGCCTGCTGCGGCGCAGCAAGTCAGTCGACGTCTTCCGCGCGCTCGCCGCGCAATACCGCGCGGACGGCGTCCCCGCTGAAGCCACGTTGAGTCAAAAAACGAGCCTGTTTGGCCCGCTCGGCAGCGTCTTGCGGAAGCGCCTGGAATTTTCGCGCCCAAGCGGCATGAGCGCGAGTCAGTTCGCTGTCTTTCAAGGACTGACGCAGATTTGCTGTGGCCTCGGGCGACAGGCCGTGCGCATCGAGTTCTTGTGCGATGCGCAAATTGCCGTAACGCTGCTGCCGTCGATGAATGAGCGACTGGGCAAAACGCTCACTGCTGAGCAGACCCGCCTGCTCCAGACTGGCGAGCAGGGCATCAACCTCTTCGGGCTGCTCGCAATAGCGCAGCAGCTTGCGCCGCAGTTCCAACGGGCTGTGCTCCCGTTGCGAGAGATAGCGCACGGCCCGCGCACGCAAAGAAGGCTGGGCGCGGGGCAGGCTCATGGCGCCGGACTCAGAGGGTGTGAATGAATCCGGCGTGGCCGAGCAGCGCGCCCAAAGGGTTCCAA
>DZDA01000023.1:21085-25346 GCA_022730375.1 Thiomonas intermedia | reverse complement strand
TCAAAACAAAAAATACCGCTGCGCCATGGGCAGCACGGTCGCGGGCTCGCAGGTGAGCAGTACGCCGTCGGCGCGAACCTCGTAGGTCTGAGCATCCACCTCCATGCGCGGGGTGTAGGCGTTGTGCACCATGTCGGCCTTTTTCACGCTGCGGCAGCCGTGCACGGCGGCGAGCGACTTGTGCAAGCCCAGACGCTGGCCGATGTCATTGGCCAGCGCGGCCTGTGACACAAAGGTCAGCGAGGTGGCGGTGCGCGCGCCGCCGAAGGCGCCGAACATGGGCCGGGTGTGCACGGGTTGCGGCGTGGGAATGGAGGCGTTGGCGTCGCCCATGAGTGCGGCGGCGATGAAACCGCCTTTGAGGATCACGCTCGGCTTGACGCCGAACCAGGCCGGGCGCCACAGCACCAGATCGGCCCATTTGCCCGCTTCCACCGAGCCCACTTCGTGCGCGATGCCGTGCGCCAGTGCAGGGTTGAGGGTGTATTTGGCGATGTAGCGCTTGGCGCGGAAGTTGTCGTTGCGGTCATTGCCCTGGGCGCCACCCAAAGCCGGAGGCGCCAGCCAGCCGCGCTGCGCCTTCATCTTGTGCGCGGTCTGCCAGGTGCGCAGCGCCACTTCACCGACGCGGCCCATGGCCTGGCTGTCGCTGGACATGATGCTGATGGCGCCCAGGTCGTGCAGCACGTCTTCGGCGGCGATGGTCTCGCGGCGGATGCGGCTTTCGGCGAACGCCAGATCCTCGGCAATGCCCGCGTCGAGGTGATGGCACACCATCAGCATGTCGAGATGCTCGTCGATGGTGTTGACGGTGAAGGGCCGCGTGGGGTTGGTGGAGGACGGCAGCACATTGGCCTCGCCCAGCACGCGCAGGATGTCGGGCGCATGGCCGCCGCCCGCGCCTTCGGTATGAAAGGTATGGATGGTGCGGCCCTTGAACGCTTTGATCGTGTCTTCGACGAAGCCGCTCTCGTTGAGCGTATCGGTGTGGATGGCCACCTGCACATCGGTTTCTTCCGCAACCGAAAGGCAGCAGTCGATCGCCGCCGGCGTCGTGCCCCAGTCTTCGTGCAGCTTCAGACCGATGGCCCCGGCCTCGACCTGCTCGCGCAGCGCCGCGGGCTGGCTGGCGTTGCCCTTGCCGAGAAAGCCGAGGTTCATCGGGAAGGCATCGGCCGCTTGCAGCATGCGGGCGATGTTTTCCGGCCCCGGGGTGCAGGTGGTGGCGTTGGTGCCGGTGGCCGGGCCGGTGCCGCCGCCCAGCATGGTGGTGACGCCGCTCATCAGCGCCTCCTCGATCTGCTGCGGGCAGACGAAGTGGATATGGCTGTCGATGCCGCCTGCGGTGAGGATCATGCCTTCCCCTGCGAGGATTTCGGTGCCCGGGCCGATGAGGATGTCCACCCCCGGCTGCACGTCCGGATTGCCGGCCTTGCCGATGGCGGCGATACGCTGGCCGCGTATGCCCACATCAGCCTTGACGATGCCCCAGTGATCGAGGATGAGCGCATTGGTGATGACCAGATCCATCGCCCCTTCGGCGCGGGTGCGCTGGCTCTGGCCCATGCCGTCGCGGATGGTCTTGCCGCCGCCGAACTTCACTTCTTCGCCATAGCCCCCGGCGCGCAGGGTGTAGTCGTCTTCCACTTCGATGAGCAGGTCGGTGTCGGCCAGGCGCACGCGGTCGCCGGTGGTGGGGCCGTACATCTCGGCATAGGCGCGGCGGGAGATCGTGGCCATCACAGCGCTCCCATCACGTCTTGCCGGAAGCCGATGACCACGCGCTCGCCCGCGAAGGCCACCAGCTCCACGGTGCGCTGCTGCCCCGGCTCGAAGCGCACCGCGGTACCGCTGGCGATGTGCAGCCGCATGCCGCGCGCGGCTGCGCGGTCAAAGCGCAGCGCCGGATTGGTTTCCGCGAAGTGATAGTGCGAGCCGACCTGAATGGGCCGGTCGCCCGCGTTTTCCACCACCACGCTCAAGGTGGCGCGGCCGGGGTTGAGAGCGAGGTCGCCCTCGGCACAAAGGATTTCTCCAGGGATCATTGAAACGCTCCAGATTGGGGGATTCACGCAATGGGCTGGTGGACGGTCACGAGCTTGGTGCCGTCCGGGAAGGTGGCTTCCACCTGAATGTCGGGGATGAGTTCGGCCACGCCGTCCATCACCTCGTCGCGGCTGAGCAAGGTGCGGCCAAAGCTCATCAGCTCGGCCACGGTGCGGCCGTCGCGCGCGCCTTCCATCACTGCAGCGGTGATGTAGGCAATGGCCTCGGGCACGTTGAGCTTGAGTCCGCGCGCCTTGCGGCGCTCGGCCAGCAGCGCGGCGGTGAAGATCAGCAGCTTGTCTTTTTCGCGGGGGGTGAGGTCCATGGAGCGACGGGCGGAATGGGAAACGTGAGGTGAGCTTAACGCGAGGCCACATTGAAAGCGCAGGCCATGCTGCAGCAAAAAGCAGACCTGCCGCCCCTGCTGGAACAGTGCGGGTCTCCGTTTGCCCCGGTTTGGTGCGAACGCACCAAAGACGATCAAGCTGATGCGCGCGGTGGCGCCTCTAGCCAGATTGTGGGGCGCGTTCAAGCCCGCGCTGCGCAAGTTCGGGCCAAGTGTCATCGAACTGTCACCCCGTGCTCTCAAGGAAACGCCGGGCCGCCCCAAGTTTCCTTGACCCCCACGGGGGGCGGGCTGGGCACAGCCCGGCCCTGGGGGCCCACAGGAAGGGGGCAGACAAAACCGTGGCACGCGACTTGCACAACACAGCGTGTCGCACCCCACCACAACCTCTGGAGGAAATCCAAGATGGATCGTCGTACCGCACTCAAGACCGTTGGCGGCGCAGTTGCCGCAGCGGCGGCCAGCACGCTGTCTTTCCCCGCCATTGCCGCGAGCAAGAAGCCGATCAAGGTCGGCATCCTGCATTCGCTCTCGGGCACCATGGCCATTTCCGAAACCGCGTTGAAAGACGTGGACCTGATGACCATTGCCGAGATCAATGCCGCAGGCGGCGTGGACGGACATAGGATCGAACCCGTGGTGGTCGACCCGGCTTCGAACTGGCCGCTGTTCGCCGAGAAGGCGCGCCAGCTCATCAGCCAGGACAAGGTGGCGGCCATCTTCGGCTGCTGGACCTCGGTGTCGCGCAAGTCGGTGCTGCCCGTGCTCGACGAGCTCAACGGCCTGCTGTTCTACCCGGTGCAGTTTGAAGGCCAGGAGCAGAACAAGCATGTGGTCTACACGGGTGCTGCGCCCAACCAGCAAGCCATTCCAGCCACCGAATACCTCATGAGCAAAGACGGCGGCGGGGCCAAGCGCTTCTTCCTGCTGGGCACCGACTATGTGTACCCCCGCACGACCAACGCCATCCTGCGCGGCTTCCTGCATTCCAAGGGCGTGAAGGATGCGGACATCGCCGAGGTCTACACGCCGTTTGGCTTCAGCAACTATCAGAACATCGTGGCCGACATCAAGAAGTTCGCCTCGGCCGGCCCGACCTGCGTGATCTCCACCGTGAATGGCGACTCCAACGTGCCGTTCTACAAGGAACTGGGCAACCAGGGCATCAAGGCCACCGACATTCCGGTGGTCGGCTTCTCCATCGCCGAGCAGGAAATTGCGGGCATGGACATCAAGCCCCTGGTCGGCCAGCTCACCGCGTGGAACTACTTCGAGAGTCTGAAAAACCCGCGCAACGCCAAGTTCGTCAAGTCGTGGCAAGACTGGGTGAAAAAGGAAAAGCTGAAAGACTATCCGGTCACCGACGATCCGATGGAAGCCTCCTACATCGGCATTCACCTGTGGAAGCAGGCGGTGGAGAAGGCCAAGTCCACCAAGACCGATGAAGTGCGCAAGGCGCTGATCGGTCAGAAGTTCGCCGCCCCCGATGGCTATACCGTCGAAGTGCTGGAGAACCAGTATCTGAGCAAGCCGGTGCTGATCGGCCAGATCAACGACAAGGCGCAGTTCGACGTGGTGTGGAAGTCCAAGGGGTTGGTGCCGGGCGAGTCCTGGAGTCCCTACATCCCCAAACCGAAGAACGCCTGAGTTCGGCAACGCAAACACTCCCCCTCCCAACCTCCCCCACGCCGTGGGGGAGGAGAAAACCCCCTCTCCACTCGTGGGGAGGGCTGGGGTGGGGAGTCTTGAAAGCATCGATCCTTCCCTGTCTCCTTCACGACCATGACCTCTACGCGCTCTCTGTGGGACCGACCCGGCGCATGGCTGCGCATGGCGCTCGGCCTGGTGTTGTTCGGTGTACTGCTCGGC
>DZDA01000023.1:18312-20985 GCA_022730375.1 Thiomonas intermedia | reverse complement strand
CCTGACGCCACTGGCCCATGCCCTGACCCCGCAGGAAGCGCTGGCCATTTCCAGCGGCGACACCGACGCCCGCATCGCCGCCCTGCACAAGGCCGTGGCCAAGCCCGATCCGCAACTCGCCGACTTTCTGCGCAAGCTGCTCAACGGCGACGTGCAGATCGATGGCGACAGGGTGCAGGTGCAAAAAGGCAATGACTGGATCGACCTGGCCACCGGCAAAGCCGTCACCCCCAGCGACAACGCGCAGGGCGTGGTCAACAACAACTATGTGCGCAAGGAACTGCAGTCGGCCCGCGCCGCGCTCGATCTGTTTTCGCCGCAGCGCGCGCAGCGGCTCAAGGCCGTGCAGCAACTCCAGGACGACCCTACCTCGGTCGATCGCGGTCTGGTGGAACAGGCGCTGAAAACCGAGAAAGACCCGGAGATCGTGCAGCGGCTGCAACTGCTGCACGCCGCCATTCTGCTCACCAGTGCCAGCGCCGCCGACCGTCTGGCCGCGGCCAAGCAACTGGCGGCCAGCAACTACCCGGCGGTGCGCGCCCTGCTGCTCTCGCGGTTGGACAAGAAAGAGGGCGCCTACATTGAGTCGTCCCCGCTGGTGCGCACGCAGATCGAAAAAAGCCTCGCCGAGATCGACAGCCGCCTGGCCTGGGGCGAGCGGCTGGGCACGCTGTTCTCGGGCATCAGCCTGGGCAGCATCCTGCTGCTGGCCGCGCTGGGCCTGGCCGTCACCTACGGCCTGATGGGCGTGATCAATATGGCGCAGGGCGAGTTCATCATGATCGGCGCCTACGCCACTTATGTGATGCAGGGCCTGTTCCAGCACTATCTGCCGGGCTATGTGCACTACGCGCTGATTGCTGCCGTGCCGTTCTCCTTCGTCGTGGCGGGGGGCATCGGCATGCTGATCGAGCGCACCATCATCCGCCGCCTGTACGGGCGGCCGCTCGAAACCCTGCTGGCCACCTGGGGCATCAGCCTGGTGCTGATCCAGGCGGTGCGCAGCCTGTTCGGGCCGCAGAACGTGCAGGTGGACAACCCGCCGTGGATGTCGGGCGGATTCAACCTCATGGCCAACCTCATCCTGCCCTACAACCGCATGGTGATCATCGCCTTCACCGTGGTGGTGCTGCTGGGCATGTGGCTGCTCATCAGCCGCACGCGCCTGGGCTTGTTCGTGCGCGCCGTCACGCAGAACCGGCCCATGGCCTCCTGCGTGGGGGTGCGCATCGCGCGGGTGGACATGCTGGCCTTCGGCCTCGGCACCGGCATCGCGGGTCTCGCGGGCTGCGCGCTCAGCCAGATTGGCAACGTCAGCCCGGAGATGGGCACGGGCTATATCGTCGACTGCTTCATGGTGGTGGTGCTGGGCGGCGTGGGCCAGCTCACCGGCACAGTGGCTGCGGCCATGAGCCTGGGCGTGGCCAACACCTTGCTCGAAGGCGTGGCCGGCGCGGTGCTGGCGAAAATCGCGGTGCTGGTCGCCATCATCCTGTTCATTCAGAAGCGCCCGCAGGGCATGTTCGCCCTCAAGGGCCGCAGCGTGGAAAGCTGAAATCCAATGGCCGCCATCCTCAACGAATCCGGCACGCTGGTGCCGCCGCCTCGGGTGCAATTGCAGTCGCCCACGGCCTTTCTGCCGCTGTGGGGCTGGGCTGCGCTGATCGGCTTTCTGCTGCTCGCCGCCGTGCTGGTACCGCTGCTGGCGCTGGCCTTGCCGCAAGGCAGCAGCCTGCATCTGTCGCAATACTGGGTCGGGCTGTCGGGCAAGATTCTTTGCTACGCCATGGTGGCGCTGGCGATGGATCTGGTCTGGGGCTATGCCGGCATTCTGTCGCTGGGCCACGGCCTGTTCTTCGCCCTGGGCGGCTATGCCATGGGCATGTACCTCAACCGGGCGATGAATGCGGCCAGCGGCAATCTGCCCGACTTCATGCAGTTCATGCAATGGACGCATTTCCCCTGGTACTGGGTGGGCACCGAGCATTTCGCCTGGGCGCTGTTTCTCGCGGTGGCGGCTCCTGGTCTGCTGGCCTTCATCTTCGGCTTCTTCGCCTTCCGCTCGCGCATCAAGGGGGTGTATTTCTCCATCATCACCCAGGCGCTCACCTACGCCGCCATGCTGCTGTTCTTCCGCAACGAAACCGGCTTCGGCGGAAACAACGGCCTCACCGACTTCAAGGTGCTGCTGGGCTTTCCCATGGGCACGGCCGGCATGACGGTGTCGCTGTTCGTCGCCAGCAGCCTCACCCTGGTGTTGATGTTTCTGTTTTCGCGCTGGCTGGTGCGCAGCAAGTTCGGCCGCGTCCTCACCGCGGTGCGCGATGCGGAGAGCCGCGTGATGTTCTGCGGCTACAACCCGCTGTGGTTCAAGCTCGGAGTGTGGACGATTTCGGCCATGATGTGCGGCATTGCGGGCGCGCTGTATGCGCCGCAGGTGGGCATCATCAACCCCAGCGAAATGTCCACTTCCAACTCGATCGAGATCGCCATCTGGACAGCCATCGGCGGGCGCGGCACGCTCATCGGCCCCATCATCGGCGCAGTGCTGGTGAACGTGGCCAAGAGCTGGCTGACCGTGGCCATGCCGCAGGTCTGGCTGTATGTGCTGGGCGGGCTGTTCATCGTGGTCACGCTGTATGCGCCGTATGGCATCGTCGGCCTGTTCAAACA
>DZDA01000023.1:8360-18212 GCA_022730375.1 Thiomonas intermedia | reverse complement strand
TGTTCATCGTGGTCACGCTGTATGCGCCGTATGGCATCGTCGGCCTGTTCAAACAACTGAGAGCCCCCAGGGCTGAGCTGCGCCCAGCCCGCCCCCCGCGGGGAACAAGGAAACTTGGGGCGGCCCTGCGTTTCCTTGGGAGGGCGCGCCGTGGCTAATCTCGACTGGCGGGAGATCGTGTACCAGGAGCCGCAGCCCGAACTCGGCGGCGATGCCACTGCTGGCTACGGCCACATCCTGCAGCCCGGCGTGGACCTCAGCCACGGCGTGGCCCTCTATCTCGACGACATCAGCGTGAGCTTCGACGGCTTTCGCGCCCTCAACAAGCTCAGCCTCTCGCTCGATGTCGGCGAACTGCGCTGCATCATCGGCCCCAATGGCGCGGGCAAGACCACGATGATGGACGTCATCACCGGCAAGACCCGGCCCGACTCGGGCACCGCCTTCTTCGGTCAGACCATCGACCTGCTCAAGCTGCGCGAGGCCGAAGTGGTGGCCGCCGGGGTGGGCCGCAAGTTCCAGAAGCCCACGGTGTTTGAAGACCTCAGCGTGCAGGACAACCTGGAGCTGGCCCTCAAGTCGGACAAGCGCGCGCGCAACACCCTGTTCTTCCGCCTCAGCGCGGCGCAGCGCCAGCGGGTGGAAGAAGTGCTCGAACAAATTCGCCTGCACGACCAGGCCGCGCGCCGCGCCGGCGACCTGTCGCACGGCCAAAAGCAATGGCTGGAAATCGGCATGCTGCTGATGCTCGAGCCGCAACTGCTGCTGCTTGACGAACCCGTGGCCGGCATGACCGACTTTGAAACCGACCGCACCGCCGAACTGTTCATCTCGCTGGCCGGAAAACACACCCTCATGGTGGTGGAACACGACATGGAATTCGTGCGCAAGATCGCCCACAAGGTCACCGTGCTGCACGAAGGCAGCGTGCTGGCCGAAGGCAGCCTGGAGCAGGTGCAGGCCGATGAGCGCGTGGTCGAGGTCTATCTTGGACGCTGAATCTGGACGCTGAACCGGCCACACACCATGCTCAACATCGACACGGTCAACCAGTACTACGGCGGCAGCCACATCCTGCGCAACGTCAGCCTGCGCCTTGAAAAAGGCCAGGTGCTCACCCTGCTCGGGCGCAATGGTGTGGGCAAGACCACGCTGCTCAAATCCCTCATGGGGTTGGTACCGATCAAGAGCGGCAGCATCACTCTCGATGGCGGCCGCATCGACACCCTCCGCCCGGACGCCCGCGCCCGGCTGGGCATCGGCTATGTGCCGCAGGGCCGCGAAATCTTCCCCCGCCTCACCGTCGAAGAAAACCTGCACATGGGCCTGGCCTACAAGCCCGGCGCCGCCACCGTGCCGGAAGAACTGTTCGAACTGTTCCCCGTGCTCAGGCAGATGCTGCACCGTCGTGGCGGCGACCTCTCCGGCGGCCAGCAACAACAACTCGCCATTGCCCGCGCGCTGGCCGCAGGCCCCAAGCTGCTCATCCTCGACGAACCCACCGAAGGCATCCAGCCCTCGATCATCAAGGACATCGAGCGCGTCATCCGCATGCTCGCCCAGCGCGGCGACATGGCCATTCTGCTCGTCGAGCAGTACTACGACTTCGCCAAATCACTGGCCGACACCTATTGCGTCATGTCGCGCGGCGAAGTGGTGAAAACCGGCCGGGGCCAAGACATGGACGCCGACGGCGTGCGCGAACTGATCGCGGTGTAAAACACCAGCAGGGGGCGTATCTGCCCCATGCTTACGCAGCCCGCCCGGAGGCCTGCTGCGCAAAAACCGCGCTTTCAACCCAGATTTTCCATTGGGACACGGGTTGATGGCGCGGCGGGTTGGGGATGGATTTGGCCCTGCGTGACAAGCCCATAGCCATCGCTATGGGCGCGAAGCGCGGGGGCGAAGACGCCCCAAATCGCCCGCCAGCGCCCGTGTAGGGGCGAAGCCCCGCCTCATGGAAGATCTGGGTTCAAGGTGAGTAAACTGCGCAGCCCGCTGCATCCCGTGCAGCAATGCGGCAACCTCACTTCTGTTCATGATGTCCTCTCTACACGGCACGCTCGGCATTGATTTCGGCACCTCCAATTCGGCGGTGTCTTGGGCGCAGCCACACGGACTGTCGCGTCTGATTCCGCTGGAGGGCGAAGCGCTGGCCATGCCCACTGCCGTGTTCTTCAACGCGGAAGACCACCGCACGCACTTCGGGCGCGACGCCGTGCGGCAATACCTCAACGGCTCGGAAGGGCGGCTGATGCGTTCGCTCAAAAGTCTGCTGGGCAGCCCGCTGCTGCTGGAGAAGACGGAGGTCAACCACCAGCAGGTCAGCTTTCAGGACATCGTGGCGACCTTCCTCGCCGAGTTGCGCCAGCGTGCGGCGCAGGCGCTGGGCCGCGCGCCAACGCGGGTGGTCATGGGCCGACCGGTGCACTTTGTCGACGACAACCCGCAGCGCGATGCGCAGGCGCAGCGCTCGCTGCACGAGGCCGCCCTGGCGGTGGGATTCGAGCAGGTGACGTTTCAACTGGAGCCGATAGCCGCGGCGCTCGACTACGAGCGCCGTCTGTCGCGCGAGAGTCTGGTGCTGGTAGTCGATGTGGGCGGCGGCACGTCCGACTTCACCGTGGTGCGGCTTGGCCCGCAGCGCAGTGCGCAAGCCGACCGCAGCGCCGATGTGCTCGCCACTTCCGGGGTGCACATCGGAGGGACCGATTTCGACCACAAGCTCAGTCTGGAGCGGGCTATGCCCCTGCTGGGCTACCGCCACCTGGGGCCGCAGCAGCGCGAGGTGCCCAGCCGCGTGTTTTTCGATCTCTCGACCTGGCACCTGATCCAGTGGCTATATCTGCCGCGCGCGATGAGCCAGACGCAGGCGCTGCGCGAAGACTATGCCGAGCCCCAACTGCACGAGCGGTTGATGACGGTGCTGCGCCACCGCGAGGGGCACCGGCTGGCACATGAGGTCGAACAGGCCAAGATCCGCTGCTCGCAAGACGATGCCGACACGGCCATCGCGCTGTCGTTCATCGAGAAAGGGCTGCAGGCCACGCTCACCCCCACCGATCTGCGCGATCATCTGGCGGACTTGCTGTCGCGTACCGTGGCCTGCGCCCGCGAATGTGTGCAGCGCGCCGACTTGGGCGCCAGTGCGCTCGATGCGATCTACCTCACCGGCGGGTCGAGCGCGCTGCGCCCGTTTCAGCGCGCACTGCAGGCCGAGTTCGCCGGCGTGGATCTGGTGGTGGGCGATCTGTTCGGCGGCGTGGCCTCGGGCCTGGCGTACAGCCGCGGTTGATTCGTGGCGCAATCGGCGCTCCTGCGCGCGGTTCCGCCGGTAAAAAGGCGGTTGCGTTTGCCATTCCGAAAAACAAGCTGCCTTGTGACATTTTCCCGAGACGCCATCGGCCCAGGTCGGGAACAATGGGGCTTTTCACCGACCCGGCTGTTTGATTTTTTCCGTTGCGCACATGACCCTCTGGCCTCGCCTCACTCTTGAGTCCCGTCCCGCCACGAGCGGCAGCGAGGCGGCACGCCTGACCGGCGAAACCCCGCCGCTGATCGGCCGGCTCGGCCTGTTTCGGCGCAGGCAAGACGAGCTCGCCTATGTGCATGATCTCTGGCCTGAAATCGCCGGGCGGCTGCGCCTGCTTGGCCTGTGGGGCGGTCTGTTGTTTTTGCTCGGCAGCATCGTCGACTGGGCCCGGCTGCAGGGCAGTCTCCCGTTCTTCTGGCTGCTGGCTGTGCGGCTGGCTGTGTTGGCGCTGGGCCTGAATCTCTGGCGCGTGGCGCGACCCGGCGCTGTCGTGCGCCCGGAGCAATTGCGCGCGGCGCTGATTCTGTTTGAACTCGGAGTCATCGTCGCCTTCCGCCTGGTCAATCTGGGCTATGGCGAGTTTTCGCCCTATCAGGGGCTGACCGGCCTGCTCGTGGTGGCGTCGGCTTATGCCTTCGTGCCCATGCTCAGCCCGGTCAACTTCTGGCTGTTGCCCCTGGGCACCGCCAGCCTGTTCATTCAGGCCTACGGGTGGCATGACGCCTCGTGGCGCGACTTGAGCGCGCTGCTGGTCATCGCGCTGTATGTGCACATACTGGGGTGGATGACTGCCGCGCATAACGCCCGCTCCAGCCGTCTGCTCTGGCTCGAGCGCCAGCGGCTGGAAAAAGAAATGCGGGAGCGCCGCCTGGCCGAGAGCAATCTGCGCCATCTGTTCGAGGTCTGCCCGGTGCCGCTGGTTCTGAGCCAGCAAGACAACGGCTCGGTGCTGCGATTCAACCGCGCTGCACAGGCCCTGCTCGACCCGGAACGGCATCACACTGAACCGGGCTCTGCCTATGCATCGAGTTTTTATGCGGACGCGAGCACTCGCAGCGCCGTGACCGATGCGCTGAAAACACGCGGCGAAGCGGGCCCTGTGGATGCGCGCATGCTCACCTCCAGCGGCAGTCACATTCACGTCATGCTGGCCGCCAGCAGCTTGCGCTTCGACAACAAGGCCGCGGTGCTCACCAGTCTGGTGGAAATCACCGACCGCAAGCAGCGCGAGCAGGCGCTCACCCGCATGACCCAGACCGACGCGCTGACCGGGCTCTACAACCGCCGCGGCTTTTTTGAGCGCGCCAATGCCTTGCTGCAGTCCGCCCGCGACCAGGCGCCCAGTCTGCTGCTGATCGATGCCGACCACTTCAAGCGCGTCAACGATACGCACGGCCACGCCGTGGGCGATACCGTGCTGGTGCAACTGGCCAATCGCATGAGCGCCGCGCTGCGCGAAGGCGACGTGATCGGGCGGATCGGCGGCGAGGAGTTCGCCGTCTTTCTGCCCGCCACAAGCCTGGAAAATGCGTATGAACTGGCTGATCGCATCCGCCTGTCGGTGTCGCGGCATGCGCTGCGCATCCAGGGGCTGCGGGTGCCGATGACGCTGAGCATCGGCGTCACCGTTCTGCAGCCCGGCGAGAGCACTCTGGAAGCCGCGCTGGGCCGCGCCGATACGGCCATGTACCAGGCCAAACGAAACGGCCGCAACCGGGTGGAGCTGGCCGCGGTCTCGGTTTCGTAGGCGCCTGACGCTGCTGAGGCGGCAACTCCCGTCGCAACTCCGGCAACGGCTCAAATCGACAGTTCAAGTCGACCAGACACGCGGCGCGCAAGCGCCCACACCCCACCCCGTCTGCCGCCAGGCCGCCCACACCGCGCGGCACAGCGCCGCCACCGGTTCGATGCGATGCCCGAGCACGCGCAAGGCAACGATCTGCGCATGCGGCGCCGTGGCGCCAAAAAGCACGCTGGCCTGTCCCGCCTCATCGGCCGCCTGCCGCGCCACAATGAGCAGTTCCTCACGGCGTTGCGCGGCCAGCGGGCTGCCCGCGGCGAAGAACAAGGTGGCCAGCGCGGTATGGCCGCGCAAACCGCCCGGTCCGTGGAGCAGTGCGCCATCGTTACCCGCGATGCAACCGCGCTCCAGCCAGATGCCCGGCAGCTCGATGTGCTGGGTGAAGCGACCAGAGCGGAACGCGGCGTCTGCCGCGGGCAGGCCCAGCGCGAGCAGATCCCAGGCCATCAACTCGGCGCCCGGCGCGAGGTGAAAGCGGCTGCGGTTCTCGCCCAGGCAGTCGTTGTAGGCCAGTGTCTCCAGCGGCAGCCATTCCAGCCTTGCGCCGGGCGCCAGCCGGGCTTCCAGGGCCTGCCGCGCCTGTGCGCCGGTGCTGCGATAGAAACGTCCTGCGCCCGGCGTGGTGATCAGGGCATGCGCACCTTCATGCACCGACAGATCAATGTCCAGAATGTCGCCGCCCACCAACCCGCCCGGTGGATGCACCAGCACCTGATGGCAGATTCCAGGGTCTTCGGGATAGTGGCTGGCCAGCGCGCGCAGGCCGCCCTCGTGTTGGTGGCGCAGCACCGTGCGCGCCGCTTCGGCGGAGAACTGCAATTGCAAGCGGGAGTGCCAAGGCGTCATGTATGAGCTGATGCAAGCCAGATGGGGGGAGATCGGCCAGGCGCCCGATCAAGCTAGTGCAGTGTTTCACGCTTGATGGAACCAATAAAACCGATGGATTTGGCGTCAGGGCAAGGCGCCAACCACAGCGATACCCGTAGGTATCGCGCGGATTGGCAACGCCGCCCTGGCGGCAAAGACGCGGTTTTATGCTCCAGATAGCGTGAAACACTGCACTAGGTTTGTAGCAGAGCCGTTCGCGGCATTGACTGCAAACCACCGCCGCCTCCCTTTCATGCAGACGAAACACGCCTCCTTCTATGCTGGGCGCTGGGCGATTTTTCGAAGGAATGAATCATGGAGAACAGGCAGAGGAAAGTGGCGTTACTGACGGTATTCGCGCTGGTTCTGGCGCTGGTGTGGTGGCGACCGCTGGAAGCCACGGCGCAACGGTCTGTCGAATCGGGTCTGCAACGCGCGCTGGTGACGTTTGCCTCCGCGCGGGCGCTCAACGGCGTGCTCAGCGTGGCCAAGAGTGCGTCGGTGAGCTTTCAGATCGGCGCCGGCGCTTCGGTGCAGCCGGGCGCGGCACTCGACCCGCTGGACGATCTGGTCGAGCAGTTTTCCACCGTCATGCTGGTGGCGACCCTGTCATTTGCCATGCAGCAAGTGCTGATCGGGGTCTTCAGCGCCTGGCCGCTGGCGGTGGTGTTGAGCGCCTTGTTTCTGGCATGGACTGTGCTGGTGCTGCGAGAGCGCCGCGCACCGCCCTGGCTGGCGCGGCTGTCGGTTGGCCTGTTGCTGCTCAGTGTGAGCGTGCCGGCCGCCTCGCTGGCCAGCGAGCTGACCTATTCGCTGCTGATGGCGCGCGACTATGCAGCCGCTCAGCAGCAGGTCAGTCTGTCCACCCCCGCAGCCTCTGAAGCGCCCGCGGCGGCGCAGGCCGATGGCGGGGCCTTGGACAAGCTCAAACAACTGTGGTCGCAGACGCAGGACATCGGCCAGCAGGTGCAGGCGCTGCAGGCCAAGGCGAGCGGTATCGTGTCGCACCTCATCACCCTCGCTGCCGTCTTTTTGATACAGACCGTAGTGCTGCCTCTGCTGTTTTTCTGGGGGCTGATGCGGCTTTACCGGCTGCTGCTGAGCGCCCCCAGGGCCGGGCAGAGCGCCCGCCGTAAGATGATCCGACCCTGATTGATTGTTCCTGCAAGGAAAACACATGGCCCCCACCAAACCCGCGTTCCACTGGGATGATGCGCTGCAGCTCGACGCCCAACTCAGCGCCGACGAACGGGCAGTGCGCGATGCCGCGCAGGCGTATTGCCAGGACCAGCTCGTGCCGCGAGTGCTGAGCGCCTTCCGCCATGAAACCACCGACCCGTCGATCTTCCGCGAAATGGGGGCGCTCGGCCTGCTCGGCCCGACGATTCCCGAGGCCTATGGCGGCGCTGGGTTGAACGATGTGGGCTACGGGCTGATCGCGCGCGAGGTCGAGCGGGTCGATTCGGGCTATCGCTCGATGATGAGTGTGCAGAGTTCGCTGGTCATGCTGCCGATCTTCGCCTTCGGCTCCGAAGCGATGAAGCAGCAGTATCTGCCCAAGCTGGCCCGCGGCGAATGGATCGGCTGCTTCGGGCTGACCGAACCCGATCACGGCTCCGACCCCGGCGGCATGAGCACGCGCGCCCGCGCCGTGCCTGGCGGGTATGCGCTCACCGGCAACAAGATGTGGATCAGCAACAGCCCGATCGCCGATGTGTTCGTGGTCTGGGCCAAGGATGACGCGGGCGAGATTCGCGGCTTCGTGCTCGACAAAGGAGCAAAGGGGCTGAGCGCACCGGCCATTCACGGCAAGGTCGGTCTGCGCACCTCGATCACCGGCGGGATCGTGATGGACCAGGTGTTCTGCCCCGAAGAAAACGCCTTTGCGCAGGTGCGCGGTCTCAAAGGCCCCTTCACCTGCCTGAACAGCGCGCGCTACGGCATCGCCTGGGGCGCGATGGGCGCGGCGGAAGACTGCTACGCCCGGGCACGCCAGTACGTGCTCGACCGCCAGCAGTTCGGCCGTCCGCTGGCCGCCAATCAGCTCATCCAGAAAAAGCTGGCCGACATGGCGACCGACATCAGCCTGGGGTTGCAGGGCGTGCTGCGCCTGGGGCGCATGAAAGATGAAGGTTCGGCAGCACCCGAAGTCACCTCGCTGCTCAAGCGCAACAACTGCGGCAAGGCGCTGGAGATCGCCCGCACCGCGCGCGACATGCTCGGCGGCAATGGCATTTCAGACGAGTTCGGCGTGGCGCGCCATCTGGTGAATCTCGAAGTGGTGAACACCTACGAGGGCACGCACGACATTCACGCCCTCATCCTCGGCCGGGCGATCACGGGCATCGCGGCGTTCTGAAGGAGGCCTACGTCCGGCGCCAGTCCACCGCCGCCGGACGTCCCGGCAGATACAGCCGGGCGTTGGCCGCGGGCGTGGCCGCGACGATCTTGCCGCCACGGATGACCAGCAGGCGCGTGGCGCGCAGGCGAATGGCCTCGACCGGATCTCCCGCCTGCAGCAGCACCAGATCGGCGCGGCAGCCCACGTCCAGGCCGTAGTCTTCGAGCCCGAGAAGGCGCGCCGGGGTGGTGGTCACGGCGTCGAAGCATTGCCGCATCGCCGCCTGGCCGGTCATCTGCGCCACATGCAGGCCCATGTGGGCGACTTCGAGCATGTCGCCGCTGCCCCCGGCGTACCAGGGGTCCATCACGCAGTCTTGGCCGAAGGCCACCGGCACCCCGGCGGCCAGCAGCTCGGGCACGCGGGTCATGCCGCGGCGCTTGGGATAGGTGTCGTGGCGGCCTTGCAGGGTGATGTTGATGAGGGGGTTGGCAATGGCCGCCACGCCGCTCTCGGCCATCAGCGGCATGAGCTTGGAGGCGTAGTAGTTGTCCATGCTGTGCAGGGAGGTCAGGTGCGAACCGACCACCCGCCCGTGCAGGCCGAGACGCTGGGTGTGGAAGGCCAGGGTTTCGATGTGGCGGCTGAGCGGGTCGTCAGACTCGTCGCAGTGCAGGTCTACTCGCAGGCCGCGCGCGGCGGCAAGTTCGCACAGCAGCCGCACGCTCTCGGCGCCTTGCTCGGCGGTGCGCTCGAAATGCGGAATGCCGCCCACCACATCCACCCCCAGGTCGAGCGCGCGCTGCAGATTGCGCAGCGCGTTGGCCGAGCGCAGCAGCCCGTCCTGCGGGAAGGCGACGAGCTGCAGGTCGAGGTAGGGCCTGACCTGCTCACGCACTTGCAACAAGGCTTCGACCGCCAGAAGACGGTCGTCGCATACATCGACATGCGAGCGGATGGCGAGCAGGCCTTTGGCCACGGCCCAGTCGCAATAGGCCAGGGCGCGCTCGATGAGAGCGTCTTGCGTGAGGGTCGGCTTTAACTCGCCCCACAACGCAATGCCTTCGAGCAGGGTGCCGCTCTGATTGACGCGCGGCTGCCCGTAAGACAGGGTGGAATCCATGTGAAAGTGCGCGTCGACGAAGGGCGGGCTGAGCAGCTGCCCGGCGCAGTCGATCTCCTGCGCGGCCTGCGCCTGCAGCCGGGGTTGCAACGCGGCGATGCGGCCCTCTTCCACTCCGAGATCCATCCCGCTGCGGCCGTCTGGCAGGGTGCAGTTGCGCAGCAATAAATCGAGCATCGGGGCATTCCGTTCTGAGTTTCGCAAGCGCTGCAGAGTAACTGCAGCCGAGATCAGCGACAAGCCAGAATGGCGGTCTGCCGCCCACTCTCAAGGAAACGCAGGGCCGCCCCAAGTTTCCTTGACCCCACGGGGGGCGGGCTGGGCGCAGCCCGGCCCTGGGGGCGCTCAGTCAGGCTGGAACGTCCAGGCATCCATGCTCAAGTTGCCGTAGTGCACGCCCCCGACAT
>DZDA01000023.1:5984-8260 GCA_022730375.1 Thiomonas intermedia | reverse complement strand
GGCTGGAACGTCCAGGCATCCATGCTCAAGTTGCCGTAGTGCACGCCCCCGACATGATGCTGCGGCGTTGCGCCTTCGCCAGCGGCGCCCAGCGCCCAGAACAGGGGCAGCAGATGCTCGTCGGTGGGGTGCGCGCGTGCCGCGTGCGGCGCTCTGCGGCGGTAGTCGAGCAGCGCCGGGGTGTCGCCGCGGTCGATCATGCCGCGCATCCATTCGACAAAGGCCTGCACGTAGGCGGCCGGTGGATCGTCGGTGCGGGCAGACGGGTGAAACTCGTGCAGGTTGTGCGTCAGGCTGCCGGTGCCGAACAGCAAGACGCCTTGCTCGGTCAGCGGGGTCAGAGCAGCGCCCAGGCGGTAGGCGAGCGCCGCGTCGAGCGGCCAGGGCATGGCCAGTGGCAGCACCGGAATATCCGCCTGCGGAACCATCAGACGCAGCGGTGACCAGATGCCGTGATCGAGCCCGCGCTGCGGGTCTTCGTGCACGTCCCAGCCCGCTTCGCGCAACAGATCTTCCACCCGCGGAACCCACTGCGGCGCTCCGGGCGCGGGGTATTGCAGGGCATAGAGCGCGCGGTCGAAACCGCCGAAGTCGTGGATGGTCGCGGGCCGCGCACTGGTGCCGAGGGTGGGCTGTCGCGCCATCCAGTGCGGCGAAAAGGCGAGGATGATCTCGGGCCGCGGCAGAGCCTGCCCGAGCGCCTGCAGCATCGGCCCGGCGCTGCCCGGCTCCAGCGGCAGCATGGGCGAGCCGTGGGAGACAAACAACGTGGGCATGCGCTGAGCGGGCATGTTCAGCACCTCATGATGGGGTGCGCACGCCTTCGATCTCCACGCGCACTTTCACCTCATGGCTCAGACCGGCGGCGAAAGCAGTCATGCCGTAGTCCATGCGGTTGATCGTGGTGGTGGCGACGAAGCCGCTGAGATAACCGCCCCAGGGTTTGGGCAGATAGGCCACATCGCCCGCGCCCTCCAGCGTTACCTCGAAGGTTGCCGGGTGGGTCACGCCGCGCAGGGTGAGGTTGCCGTAGAGCTTGCCGTGGGTCTTGTTCTGCGGCACATAGCGCGTGCCGACGAAGCGGATGTCGGGATGGGCAGCGGCGTCGAAAAACGGCGCGGCCAGCAGATCGGTGTTGCGTTGCGACAGGAAGGTGTCCAGACCCTGAGCGGGAATGAGGATGTCGGCCTTGTCTTTGGCGGGGTTCGCAGGGTCGAAGGTGTAGCTGCCGGTCACCCGTTTGAACACGCCGGTGAAACGCCCGACACCCGCGTGGCCGATGGTGAACTGCACCCCGGAATGATCGGGATCGACGCGGTAACTCCCCGCCGGATCGGCATGCTTGTGAACATAGGCCTGCGGCGCCGTTGTTTCAGCGGCCCAGGCCGGTACGGCGCAGAGCGCCATGGCCACGGCGGTTGAAAACGCGGGGGCCAGGAAAGAGCGTGAGCTTGAACGCAACATGGTGAAGTCCTTTCTCAAGAAAACGCAGGGCCGCCCCAAGTTTTCTTGCCCCCCACACGGGGGGGCGGGCTGGGCGTAGCCCAGCCCTGGGGGGCACTTAGACAAAGTGGTGTGCGGTAAGTCAGTTGCGTCAGTTGCGTCAGTTGTTAGTGCGGAGAAACGACCAGATGCACCTGCACCGGAATGGCGGCGGCCACCACGCTGGTGTCAGCCCACGAGCCGGCGCCCAGGCCGAAGGCGGTGCGGTCGAGTTTGAAGGCTGCGTCCATGATCAGGTCTTTGCCGTCGGGGTGGATGCTCACCTGCACGCGCAGCGGCTGGCTGTGGCCCTTCACGCTGAGGGCGCCGTTGAGCCAGTAGCGTCCCGGACCGTCGGGGGTGAATTGGGTGGAGGCGAAACGGGCCTGCGGATCGGCTTTGGCCGCCAGCCAGTCGGCCCCGGCGAGCAGGGAGTTGGTCTGAGCGCTGCCCGCGTCCACGCTGGCCGACTGAACAGCGACGTCAACATGCGACTTGGCGAGGTCGCCCGGCATGAAGTCGATCTGCGCGGTCACGGTTTTGAAGTGACCTTTCATCGGCACGCCCATCTGGGTGGCGCTGAAGCTCACGCTCGACGCGGGCAAGACATGGGTGTAGGCCGCCGCGGGAACGGGCTGCGCCCAGGCTGTAGCGCAGATAGATAGCGCACTGGCGGCGCCGCACAGCGTTTTGATCGAGAGATGCGACATGATTGATTTCCTTTTCCAAAAGAGCGCACGCGGCTCGCGAGTCTTGAGCCCATCAGCGGCGCAGACGCGGCAACAGACGCGGCA
>DZDA01000023.1:0-5884 GCA_022730375.1 Thiomonas intermedia | reverse complement strand
CAGACGCGGCAACAGACGCGGCAGCAAGCGCAGCAGCACGCCGTCGTGATCGATGAACTGGTGCTTGAGAGCCGCGGCAATATGCACGGCAAGCAAGGCGGCCAGGGTGTAGTTCAGCGTGGCGTGCACCAGTTCGAGCAGATGCGCCATCGCCGGGTTGGCGGGCAGCAGGTTGGGCAGCCTCCACACGCCCCACCACACCACGGGCACACCGGCCGCCGAGCTCAGCGCCCAGCCGCTCAGCGGTATGCAAAGAATCAGCAGATAGAGCAGCTCGTGCATCAAGGCCGCGGCCGCCTGCTGCCAGGGCGAAATGTCGCCGGGCAGCGGCGGCGGGCGATGCGTGAGCCGCCAACCGATGCGCAGCACCACCAAGAGCAGCACGGTGATGCCGAACCATTTATGCCACGAATACAGCTCGATTTTGCGCACCGACAGCGGCAGTCCGTGCATATAAAGCCCCAGCGGAAAGAGGCCGAAAATCAACAGGGCGATCAGCCAGTGCAGCAACTGTGCGGGCAGGGTGTAGCGGGCTACTTCGGCAGCCGGGGCGGAGTTCATGTCTCACCCTCCTGAGTACCCGCATGAGCGCCCGCCTGCTCCAGCGCCTGCCGCAGGCTGTGCAAGGCCTGCTGCGAGGCGGCCAGCTCGGCAGCGCTCAGTTTTGAGAACGCCTGCGCCAGATGCGCCCCATGCGCAGGAAACACTTGCTCAAACACTTTCTGCCCCCGCGTCGTCAGCCGCACGATCTGCCCACGGCCATCGCTCGGATCGGGCAGACGCTGCACCAAACCCTTGGCCAGTAGGCGATCGACCACGCCGGTCAGCGTGCCTTTGGTGATCAGGGTCTTGTCGCCCAACTGCTTGGGATTCATACCCTCGGTGTTGCCCAGCGTGGCCACCACGTCGAATTGCGCCGGGGTCAACCCCAGGCTTTGCACATGCGCGGCGGAGTAACGCTCGAACGCCTGATAGGTGCGCACGAGTTCGCGCAGCAAGGGCAGAAAGGAGGGCGGGGAAGTCACACTGCAACTCGGAAGCAGAACATGCGGCGCATCTTAGTTCTCATTAGAACTACCTCTGCGCGCAGGGTCATTCCGGTATCCGCCAAGGCGGCGGGGCAAGATTCAACCGTGCAGGCGTTCGCTGCCGGGGTCGATCTGCGAGCCGCGATAGAGGAAATCGCTGATGTGCACCGTGACCTGTTCGGGCGTGATCAGCACCACGCCGTAGCCCGGTGCTTCGTGGGTAAACAGATCGGTTTCCGTGAGGAAATCCAGGCCCGACTGATGCGCCGTGGCCGGCAGGGTGGAAAAGGGAATGCCATGCCAGCTGCCGGAAATGGGGCGGTGAATGTGGCCGAAAAACAGGTGGCGGATGTGGCCATACTCCCGCAGCAAAGCGCCGAAAGCGAGGGCGTCATCGGCCACGAGGTTGATCTCGTCGAAGGCGGCAATGCCCACGCCAAATGGCGGATGGTGCATGAACAGGAAGACCGGCGCCGCGTCAGCCTGCGCACGATCGAGCTGCGCGCGCAGCCACTCGATGCGGCCGGCATCGAAGTAGCCCGCGGATGGGCGCCGCTGATCGGCGTCGCCCAGCACCGTGTCGAGCAGGATGAAGCGGCCGGCCGAGGTGTCGTGCGTCCACTGCACAAAACCGTTTTCGTCTACCGGCACTTCAGGGAACGCAGCGCGAAAACGGCACCGGTGATCGTGGTTGCCTATCAGCGGCAGCACCGGCATGGGCAGAAAATCCAGGCAGTCGCGCAGGCTGGCGTAAGCCGCATCCTCGCCCCAGTGCGTGAGGTCGCCGGTGACCACGCACAGCTCGGCGTCGGCATGCTGGCGGGCAATGTGCTCGACCGCAGCCTGCAGCCGCGCCAGCGGGTCGATGCCGTAGAGGCTGCGGCCCGGCGTGGTGAGATGGGTATCGGTGAGGTGAATGAGTTTCATGGCGTGTCCTTCGCGGGCAGCAGGCGCATGGCATCGGCCGGCCAGCCGATGTGCACCCGGCTGCCGATGGGCAGTTGCTGCGCGGCGCTGGTGGACAGGTCGGACAGCAGACGCTCGCCGCTGTCGAGCTCAACCCGCAAGCGCGTGACGGCGCCGAAGAAGGTGCTTTCGCGCACCGTGCCCTGCAGCACCGCATCGCTCGGCGTGCTGCCGTTCAGCGCGTGCAACTGAACATCTTCGGGGCGCAGGTAGAGATGCAGCTCACCGCTCGTCAGCCCGCGCGCGCGCGGCGCCTGCAGCGGCTTGTCCATCACGGAAATCATGCCCTGCCCGGCGTCGAGCAGACGCGCGGGCAGGCGGCTGGAAATGCCGATGAACTGGGCGACGAAAGGATGCTCCGGCTCCTGATAGATCGCCGCCGGCGCGCCGACCTGCACCATGCGGCCCTCGAACATCACCGCCACGCGGTCGGAGATGGACAGCGCCTCCTCCTGATCGTGGGTGACGAACACGGTGGTGATGCCGGTCTCGCGCTGAATGCGGCGAATCTCCTCGCGCAACTGCACCCGCACCTTGGCGTCGAGCGCCGACAAAGGCTCGTCGAGCAACAACAGTGTGGGCTGGATGGCCAGCGCGCGCGCCAGCGCCACGCGCTGCTGCTGACCGCCGGAGAGCTGGTGCGGGTACTTATCGGCATGCGCCGAAAGGCCCACGAGTTCGAGCATCTCGCCCACGCGGCGGGTTTGCTCGGCAGCATCGATTTTGCGCACCCGCAGGCCGAAGCGCACGTTCTCCGCCGCGGTCATATTGGGAAACAGGCTGTACGCCTGGAACACCATGCCGAGTTGGCGCTGATTGGCGGGCAGCGCGGTGATGTCGCGCCCGTCCACCCGCACACTGCCGCGCTCGGGGTGCTCGAACCCCGCGATGATGCGCAGCAGCGTGGTCTTGCCGCAACCCGAGGGACCCAGCAGCGAGACAAACTCGCCGCTGCTCAGATTCAGGGAAATGTCGTGCAGCACGGTGCGGTTGCCGTAAAGCTTGGCCACCCCGTTGATTTCAAGCGTCGCCATCAGTGCGCGCCTCCCAGTTGCGCCTGGCCTTTGCCGCGCCCCGACAGCAGCACGCCCAGCATCGCCAGCCAGGTGATGACAAAGCTCAGCAGAGTGAGTGCCGCCGCCTCGGTGGCCGAGGTCTGGCCGACGTAGTTGATATAGACCGCGAAGGTGTTGAACAGCAGCACATTCGCAAAAGTGAACTCGCCCATGACGATGGCGATGGTGAGCAGCGCCGCACCCGCCAGCGCACTGGCGAGATTGGGCACCAGCACCCGCAGCAAGAAAGTGCCCCAACCCGCGCCCAGGCTGTGCGAAGCCTCGGTGAGGGTGCGCAGATCGAGTGCGCGCATGCCCACGTCGAGCGCCCGGTAGGTGTAGGGCAGCGCCAGAATGACGTAGGGCGCCACCAGATAGTTCGGCGTGCCGACAAACCAGTCGGGCCCATGAAACAGCGCGGTGAGCCCGGCCACCAGCACGATGGGCGGCACGACGAAAGGCAGCACCGAGATGAAGTCGAACAGCGGCTTCATGCGCGGCGCGCGCAGGTGCATCCAGAACACCGCCGGCACCAGCACCACCAGACTGAGCGCGATGGTTTCCAGCGCCAGCCGCAGAGACAGCCACAGGCTGCTCCACATCTCGCTCTGGCGCACCAGACTCGCATAGGCGCTGAGGCCGTAACGGTCGCCGCCTTCCCAGAAGCTGAACACGCCGGTAGCGAACAAGGGCAGCGCGAAATACAGCCCGACGATGAGCAACAACGCCATGCCCGAAACCGGAAGTCTTTGACGAACCGATGCGTTCATCGTCCTCTCCAGCGATTTGCGCGCCGGGCCACCAGCGCGTACAGCAACATCACCACCACCATCACCGCGATCATGCCCAGCGCCAGCGCCGCGCCGGCCTGCGGCTCCAGCATGACGTTGCCCGAGAGCACATTGCTGATTTCGATAGGCACCAGGCCGATATTGCCCGAAGTCAGCGCGTAAGGCGTGGCATAGGCCGAAAACGCATTGCCGAACAGCAGCAGGTAGGCCGACAGCAGCGACGGCAAGAGAATCGGCAGACCCACATGCCGCCAGTACACCCAGGCGCCTGCGCCGAGGCTTTCCGCGGCCTCGCGCCATTCACGCCGCAGCCCTTCGATGGCCGGGATGATGACAATGATCATCAGCGGAATCTGAAAGTAGCCATACACCAGAATCAAGCCACTCATCGAGTAGAGATTGAAGCCTGTGCCGTACAGATCGAACCCCAGGCTTTTCAGCCAGACCGTCACCATGCCCAGACTGCCCAGGGTGGCGATGAAGGCAAACGCCAGCGGCACCCCGGCGAAGTTCGCCGCCACCGCGCTGAACGAGGTGAGCAGAGAACGCAACCCCTTGGGCGCTTTGGGATGCAGAATGAAATAGGCCGCCAGACCGCCAAACACCAGACCGACTGCGGCCGAGACCGCCGAGAGCACGACGGAGTTGGAAAACGCCTGCACCGTCTGCGGCTGCGCCAGCTCGGCGATGTAGCGCAGGGTCAGGCCGTGCTGGTCGGTGAGCGCCTGCGCCAGCAAGCGCAACGCCGGCAGCAGCAAGAACACCAGCACATAAAGCAGAAAAGGGCCGATGAACAGCACCGTGCCCCAATGCCGGCCCAGCCAGCCCGGCAGGCGCACCGGGCGGCTGGCGATTGACGCCATATCCGCCGGTGCATCGGATGCCTGCCGCATCACACCTTGACCATCTTGGCCCAGTCAGCCTTGAGCACGCCTTGCGCCTTTTCGGTCTGCGCCTTGTCGGCGAACACGACTTCCTTGTAGGCCGCGGCCGGGGGCAGCTCAGCCATGAGCGACTGCGGAATCACGCCGCGCGCCACCATGTCGTTGAAGCGCGCCGGATGCGCATAGCCTTCGAGGTAGATGAGCTGACCCGCGTCAGACATCAGGAACTCTTCCCACAGTTGCGCCGCCTTCAGGTTGGGGGCGAACTTGCTGATGGCCTGGCAGTAGTAGCCGCCGTAGGGCTTGCCATCTGTCGGGATGATGGTGTCGATCTTGACCTTGCTCGCCTCTTTCTTGGCCTGGGCGATGTTGAGATAGTCCCAGTTGACGACGATGGGCGTCTGCCCCGACACCAGGCTGGCCGAAGTGGCATCAGACGGGTTGAAGTTGCCGGCCTTGGCCAGCTTGGCGAAGAACTCCACGCCGGGCAGCATGCTGTCGAGCGAACCGCCGTTGGCCATCGACGCCGCAAATACCCCGGCGAACGCAGCGCCAGCGCCCAGCGGGCTGCCGTTGAGCGCCACCATGCCCTTGTATTCGGGTTTGAGCAGATCGGCCCAGGTTTGCGGCGCGTTCTTCACCACATTGCGGTTCACGCCGAAAGACACCACGCCGAAGTAGTCGCCCCACCACAGCCCGCCCGCATCTTTCATGTTGTCGGGAATGCTCGACCAGGTCGCCACCTTGTAGGGCTGGAACAGGCCTTCCTGCACCCCGGCCAGCGCGAAGGCCGGGCCCACATCGAGCACATCCGGCCCGCGGCTCTGGCCTTTGAGCGACTTCACCGCCTGCAGCTCCTGCGCCGAGCTGGCGTCGGGCGAGGCGCTGTTGACCTTGATGCCGTACATTTTGGAGAACTCGGCAATCATCTTGCCGTAGTTGGCCCAGTCCGGCGGCAGCGCGATGACATTGAGCTTGCCCTCGGCCTTGGCTGCGGCGATCAACGCCTTGTCAGCAGGCGCGGCAGCAGCAAACGCGTTGCCGACAAAGCCCGGAATGAGGGCCGAACCCAGGCTCGCGCCAGCGGCGCCGGCGGTAAGTTTGAGGAATTGACGGCGGGAATCGTGCGAACGGTTGGTCATGGGTGACTCCAAGTTGTA
>DZDA01000022.1 GCA_022730375.1 Thiomonas intermedia | reverse complement strand
GGCAGTTCATCAAGAAAAAGAACATTCTGCGTGGCCAAGGAAATCTCGCCGGGCCGGATCGTCCCCGCGCCGCCGCCCACCAGCGCCACCGCCGACGCGGTGTGGTGCGGGCTGCGCACAAAACGTCGCCCCCATTGCGCCGGGTCGAAGCGTCCCACCAGACTGAGCACCGTCGCACTCTCCAGCGCCTGCTCGCGGGTCAAGGCGGGCAACAACCCGGCAAAGCGCTGCGCCAGCATGGACTTGCCGCTGCCCGGCGGCCCGACCATCAGAGCGTGATGCCCGCCGGCCGCCGCGATTTCGAGCGCGCGCTTGGCGGCGCTGTGGCCGCGCACCTCGGCCATGTCTGGCCCGGTGGCGTGTGTCGGCCCGGCGGCGGCTGCGCTCACCCGCTGTGCCGCGCCGTCTTGCTCCAGCAGATAGGCCACGACCTGCTGCAGATCGCTTGCGCCCAGCACGACGGCCGCCTGCGCCAGCGCCGCTTCTTCCGCACTGGCCAGGGGCAGCACCAGACGAGGTTCGGCCTGCGGGGGGTCGGTCTGCACCGCTGGCGATGGCGGCGCCAGCGCGCACGCCATCGCCAGCGCGCCGCGCGTGGGGCGCAATTCCCCCGTCAGCGACAACTCTCCAGCAAAGGTGTGCGCCTGCAGGCGTTGCAGCGGAATCAGCCCCTGCGCGGCCAGCAGGCCAATGGCGATGGGCAGGTCGAAGCGGCCGGACTCCTTGGGCAGATCGGCCGGCGCCAGGTTGACGACGATGCGCTTGTTCGACGGAAAACCCAGCCCGCTATTGATGAGCGCGCTGCGCACGCGGTCACGCGCCTCGCGCACCTCGGCCTCAGGCAGCCCGACGATGGTGAAGCCGGGCAGACCGGGCGAGAGATGCACTTCCACCGTGACCGGCGGCGCTTCCATGCCCAGCAGCGCCCGGCTGGCGACTTGCGCCAGCGACATGGGCGCGGGTCAGCGCCAGGCGTCTTCGGGCGACGCGGGCGCGCTCTGCGACCCGCTGTCCAGCCGGGCCTGCAGTTCGCGCACCTGGGCTTCGAGGGTATCAATCTGCTGACGTGCAGCCAGCAGCATGCGCTGGGTGGCGTCGAACTCGTCGCGCGTCACCAAGTCGAGCCGCCCCGCGGCGGAATGCGCCAGTGCACGCAGATTGCGCTGCGCATCGTGCAGCGGCGACTGCTCGATCAGGCGGCCGATCTGGTCGAAAAACGCGGTATTGCGCTGGCGAAAGCTGTCGTTCATGGCGAATCTCCTGAAATGACTCCTGGTGCGCATTGTGACCGATTTCCCCCGTCCGACGCGCGGCAAGCCATTGCGTTCTTGCGTCTCGCCAAGGATCGACCCGCCACCGAATGCACCACTACGGTGCCAATCCTCCCGTGCGCACAAAACAGGTGCATCAATTCCGTTCTCCGAGAACGTAAAGCAAGTGACAACGATGTGACAGCCCCGCACAAGCCTGGCACGAAAGCTGCTGATGCTCTCCGGCATTTCATGGTGGGCGTCTTGCCCGGCAGCACTCACAGGAGAAACTTGGATGAACAAAATCGCAATCGCCGCGGCCGTCGCCGCAGTTTTGGCCAGCTACGCGGGCACCGCATCGGCACAAACCACCCCCGCCCCCGCAGCACCTGCCGCTCCCAGCCTGGGCGCGGTGCTGGCCGCAACCCCTGGCCTGAGCATTACCGGCTATGTCTACGGCACTTACGACTACTTCGACACCTCGTCGACCCTGCTGCGCGCCTATGACACCAAGCCCAATGGCTTCAATGCCAACGGCGCCGCCGCGACTGTGGCTTATCTGCCCAGTTCGGGTTTCGGCGGCCAAGTCACCGTGATCGGCGGCAACGACGCCAAGGCACTGAACGGCAGCAACTCGTTTTACCTGAACAACGCCTTCGTGCAATATGCCACCGGCGGACTCACCCTGATGGGCGGCAAGTTCGGCTCGCTGGCCGGCTTTGAAGTCACCAACCCAATGGGCAACGCCACGGTGTCGCGCAGCATCCTGTTCTGGGACATGGAACCCGGCTCGCTCACCGGCGTGCGCGCCAGCTACGCCGTGTCGCCTGCGCTGACCCTGATTGGCGGCGTGAACAACGGCTGGGTCAGCCCGCAGCCGAGCAACACATCCAAGACGATTGAACTGGGTGCAAGCGGCAGCCCGAACTCCATGTTCTCCTACATGGCGGACTACTACCGCGGCCAGTCGCCGCTGTTCGGCGGCTCGACCAATGGCGTGCTGCAACTGCTCGACCTCGTTGGCACCTTCAACGTCAACAGCGCGCTGACCCTGGGAGCCAACGTCGATCTGCTTTCCAAGGACGACGTGCCCCTGGCCAGCGGCGGCACCGGCACCGGCAAGTCCAACGGCCTGGCGCTGTATGCCAGTTACGCGCTGACCAGCGAATGGGGCGTGGCCGCGCGCGGCGAATACGTCGATGACAAGGACGGCATGGTCTCCGGAACCAACGGCGCCGCCAACAAGCTCAAAGAGCTGACTCTGGCGGCGAACTACACGCCGATGAAAAACGTCAAGCTGTCCGCCGAAGTTCGCCAGGACAAGTCCGACACCGCGATCTTCACCAAAAAAGACGGCACACCCACCACCAAGCAAAGTTCGCTTGAGTTGATGGCCGTTTACTCGTTCTGATCCCACGGGCCTGCGGGCCCACTGAAGGAGCCACACATGAAAATGATCACGGCCATCATCAAGCCGTTCAAGCTCGACGAGGTGCGCGAGTCCTTGTCGGGCATCGGGGTGACGGGCATCACCGTCACCGAAGTCAAGGGTTTTGGTCGGCAGAAGGGCCACACCGAGCTGTACCGCGGCGCGGAGTATGTGGTTGATTTTCTGCCCAAGGTGAAGATCGAGGCGGCCGTGCCGGAAGCCCTGGTCGAACGCACCATCGAAGCGATTGAAACCGCAGCCCGCACGGGCAAGATCGGCGACGGCAAGATTTTCGTCTCCGCGCTCGAACAGGTCGTTCGCATCCGCACCGGTGAGACCGGCGGCGACGCCCTTTGACCCCGCCTTTGCTCCCTTTCACGAGGAATCCGACATGAAAAAAAGTCTCGCAATTCCCGCAGCGCTCGGCACCATGCTGCTCGGCATGGGCAGCGCCTGGGCACAGACCGCCCCGGCCGCTGCCGCGTCCAATCCGGCCGCCTTCATCAACTCCGGCGACAACGCCTGGATGCTCACCTCCACCGCGCTGGTGCTGATGATGACCATTCCCGGCCTGGCCCTGTTCTACGGCGGCATGGTGCGCAAGAAGAACGTGCTCGCCACGCTGATGCAGAGCTTCGCCATCACCTGTCTGGTGACCGTGCTGTGGATGATCATCGGCTACAGCCTGGCGTTCACACCGGGCAGTGGTTTCATCGGCGGATTGAGTCGGTTCTTCCTCAATGGCATGGGTCTGGATTCGGCCAACCCGCTGGCGCCGACCATTCCTGAGTCGACCTACATGACCTTCCAGATGACCTTCGCCATCATCACCCCGGCGCTGATCGTGGGATCGTTCGCGGATCGCATGAAGTTCTCGGCCCTGCTGTGGTTCATGGGCATCTGGCTGCTGGCCGTGTACGCACCCATTGCGCACATGGTGTGGGGCCCCGGCGGCTGGTTGGGTAGCGATGGCGTGCTGGACTACGCCGGCGGTACCGTGGTGCACATCAACGCCGGTGTTGCCGGGCTGGTGGCCGCCCTGGTGATGGGCAAGCGCGTGGGCTATGGCAAGGAAGCCATGCCGCCGCACAACCTGATCCTGACCATGATTGGCGCCTCGCTGTTGTGGGTGGGCTGGTTCGGCTTCAACGCCGGTTCCGCCGTGGCCGCCAGCGACCGTGCCGGCATGGCCATGGCCGCCACGCAGATCGCCACTGCCGCTGCCGCGCTGGGCTGGATGTTCGCCGAGTGGATTGCCCGCGGCAAGCCCACCATCCTGGGCATCACCTCCGGCGCGGTGGCCGGCCTGGTGGCCATCACCCCGGCGTCCGGCTTTGTCGGCCCTGGCGGCGCGCTGGCCATCGGCCTGATCGCTGGCGTGGTGTGCTTCTGGACTGCGGTCTACATGAAGGAAATGATCGGCTATGACGACTCGCTCGACGCCTTCGGCGTGCATGCCATCGGCGGCATCGTCGGCGCCATGCTCACCGGCGTGTTCGCGGTCAAGGCCATCGGCGGCACCGCCGGCGCCTTGGAAGGCAATATGGCCCAGATCCTGATCCAGGCCAAGGGCGTGGGCTTCACCATCGTCTACGACGCCATCGTCACCTTCGTCATCCTCAAGGTCATCGACATGGTCATCGGCCTGCGCGTCACTGAAGAGCAGGAACGCGAAGGTCTGGACATCAGCCTGCACGGCGAGCAAGTGCTGTAACGGGGTTTTTTCCTCCGGACGGTTTGGCAGCAGGAGTGCTGCCAGATCGGAAGGCGTCTCCTCATCCCTTCCCCGGGATGTTCCAACCGCCCCCTCGGGGGCGGTTTTTTCTTTTGGATGATGGAATAAGCCGCGATTGCAGGCGTCTATGCCATGTCACCCACGCCAACCGGAGTTTCGAGATGCACACCTTGCAACGCTTCACCCCCCGCCTGTCGGCCGCCGCCTTCGCGCTGGCCGTGCTGAGCCTCACTCCTCTGGCCCATGCCGCCGAAGCCCCTGCTGAAGCTGCCCGCGCGCACATCGAGGCGATTGCCGCAGGCAACGTGGACGCCATCACCGCCGCCTACGGCCCGGACGCCGTGCTCGAATGGGTGGGCGGCCCGCTCGATGGCCGCTATGCCGCGGCCGACACCATCAAGACCACCTGGAGCAAGTTCACCAAGGCCAACGGGCCGCTCACCGCGACGATCGACCACCTGCAGGAGGCCGCCAATCCCAGCGGCGCCACGGTGACTGCCGATGTCGTGTTCAAGGGCAAGACGGCCATTCCCGTGCGCTATGTGCTCACCTATCGCAGCGGCAAGCTGGTCGATGAAATCTGGCAGATCGACCCCAAACTGGCCAGCAAAGGCGGATACTGATTCTCGTCGCCCGCACGCATCCATTCCCGCCGTCATGGCCGACCGCCACCAGCTGCTGACCGAACAGATCCCGCACCTGCGGCGCTATGCCCGCGTGCTCCACGCCGGACGCATGGCCGACGCCGACGATCTGGTGCAGGACACGCTGGAGCGCGCCGTCAACAAATGGGGGCTCTGGCGAGGAGTGGGCAGCGTGCGGCCCTGGCTGTTTTCCATCATGCACAACTTGTTCGTCGATCATTGCGCACTGCGCAACGCACAGGCCACGGAGTCCCTGGACGATCTGCCAGACGCCGCCCATCCGGTGCAAGCCGCCCCCCAGGAGCTTCACCTCGAAGCCCTGGAACTGCTGGCCGCACTCCAGCGCCTGAGCGTGCCCCTGCGCGAGGTGTTGCTGCTGGTGGCGGTGGAAGGCCTCAGCTATACGGAGGCGGCCAAGGCGCTCGGCGTGCCCACCGGCACGGTGATGTCACGCCTGTCGCGCGCCCGCAGTCAGCTCTGGCAACTCACCAGCGGTGAAGGAGCGCAGCGCCCTGCCCTGCGCGTCATCGATGGGCAAAGGAGTGTGGGATGAATCCGCAACGCCCCGACCGCGACACCCTCATGGCCTACGCCGACGGCCAGCTCGACGCGGCCCGCAGCGCCGAGGTCGATCGCTACCTGGAATACGAAGCCCGGCTGGCATCAAATGCGCCCCCAGTGCCGGGCAGAGCCCAGCCCGCCCCCCATGGAGGTCAGGGAAACTTGGGGCGGCCCGGCGTTTCCCTGAATGGCGATGCGCCGCCGCACGGCGCGCGAAGCTCCGTGAGCGCGGAGATCGCCGCCCTGCAGGCGCAGAACCTGGCGCTGCGCGAGGCGCTCGCTCCCATGCTTGACGAGCCAGTGCCCGCGCGCCTGTTGCAGCCTCTCGCGCCGCCTGCTCGCCCCTGGGCACGCGCGGCAGCCGTGGCGTTGTGGATCGGCGTGGGCGCGGCGGCCGGCAGCCTGGCCACCCGGGAGGCGCTGCAGCAAAACGGCCCCGTGGTCACCGCGCAAAAAGAAGGCATGCAGCACTTCGTGCATCAGGCCGAACTCGCCTACGCCGTCTACACCCCGGACGCGCGCCGCCCGGTGGAAGTGCGCGAAGGCAGCGATCTGACCACCTGGCTGTCGCGCCGCCTGCAGCGTCCCATCGTGGCGCCCGACACCCTGCCCGGCGGTCTGGTGCTCATGGGCGGCCGCCTGCTGCCCGGCATGCCGGGCAAACCCGCCGCACAGCTCATGTACCAGGATGCGCAGGGCCACCGCGTCACCGTCTATCTGCGCGGCATGGCCAAGCCCACCGCCGAGATTTCATTTCGCATCGTGCCCGGAAAACCGGCGTCCACCTTCTATTGGGTGGATCGCCAATGGGGCTACGCGCTGACCGGCGATCTGCCCCGCGCCCAATTGCTGGACGCAGCGCGCGTGCTTTATCAACGCTACACCGCCGACGATCCATCCGCCCTGCCGGGTTCCACAGCCGCTCCGCAAGCCTGACCTGGCTGCGCCCCTTTCGATTCCCCTCGCCCTGCAGACCGACGCTCCGGCGTCGATCGACCGGGTTTTTTTCGACGTTCAGGAGTGCTCATGACCCAACCCACCTCACCCAACCCGTCCGCTGCCCAAACCCCCGACGCCGGACGCCGCGCCCTGCTGCGCACCAGCCTGCTCGGCGCCGGCCTGCTGCTGGCCTCGGCCACGCCGCTGGCCCTGGCGGACAACACCCCGTCGCTCAAGGTGTACGGCCCGGGCGGCCCGGCGCCCGCCATGAAAGAAGCGGCCACGGCCTTCGAGAAAGCCACGGGCATCCAGGTCGAAGTCACCGCCGGCCCCACCCCGAAGTGGATCGACGCCGCCCGGGCCAACGCCGATCTGATTTTCTCCGGATCGGAAACCATGATGAGCGACTTCGTCACCGCCATGAACGGCCAGCTCGACAGCGCCGACGCCATCCCGCTCTACCTGCGGCCGCTCTCCATTCTGGTGCGCCCGGGCAACCCCAAGCACATCACCGGCTTCACCGATCTGCTCAAACCCGGCGTCAAGGTGCTCGTGGTCAACGGCGCCGGACAGAACGGCGTCTGGGAAGACGCCGCCGGCCGCCTGGGCGACATCCGCACCGTGCGCGCGCTGCGCAAAAACATCGTCGCCTTTCCGGCCAACAGCGCGCTGGCCCGCCAGGCCTGGATCGACCAGCCCGACATCGACGCCTGGCTGATCTGGAATATCTGGCAAGTCTCCAACCCCAAGCTGGCCGATCAAGTCGCGGTGGAAGCGCCTTACCGCATCTACCGCGATACCGGCATCGCCGCGACCACGCGCGGCAAACAGCAGCCCGCCTCGCAGCAGTTCATCGCCTTTTTGCAAAGCCCGCAAGGCGCGGCGATCTTTCAGCGCTGGGGCTGGATGACGAACGGCGCGTGAACCGAGGCAGATGCGGCAACTCAGCGCGTTTGCGCTGCGTCTGCAAGAATCGGGGCTGTCCCCGCTTTTGCAAACAGAACAATGATCCCGCATCTCATCACGTCCTCTGGCGATCCCGTCCTCGAACTCGAACAGCGCATTTTGGAGGCGCAGCCCTCCATCGAGCGCTGGTTCCGCCTCGAATGGATGGAGCACACGCCGCCGTTCTACAGCTCGGTCGATCTGCGCAACGCCGGCTTCAAGCTCGCGCCGGTGGACACCAATCTCTATCCCGGCGGCTTCAACAATCTCTCCCCGGAGATGATGCCGCTGGCGGTGCAAGCTGCCATGGCCGCCATCGAGAAAATCTGCCCGGAGGCCAAGAACCTGCTGGTGATTCCCGAGAACCACACCCGCAACAGCTTCTACCTCGAAAACATCCACACCCTGATGCGCATCTTCCGTCAGGCTGGGCTGAACGTGCGCCTGGGGTCGCTCGACGAGACGGTCACCGAGCCCATGCATCTCAAGCTGCCGTCGGGCGGCGAGCTGGTGGTGGAGCCGCTGATCCGCAACAAACTGCGCCTCGGGCTGAAAGACTTCGACCCCTGCACCATCCTGCTCAACAACGATCTGTCGGGCGGCATCCCGCCGATCCTGCAGGGCCTGCACGAGCAATACCTGCTGCCGCCGCTGCATGCCGGCTGGGCAGTGCGGCGCAAGTCCAAGCACTTCCACGCGTATGACGATGTGGCGAAAAAATTCGCCAAGCTCATCGGCGTCGACCCGTGGATGCTCAATCCCTACTTCACCCAGTGCGGCAAGGTCAACTTCCACGAGCGCCACGGCGAAGACTGTCTGGCCGAAGCGGTCGACAGCGTGCTGGCCAAGGTGCGCAAGAAGTACAAGGAATACGGCATTCAGGAAAAGCCCTTTGTCATCGTCAAGGCCGACGCCGGCACCTACGGCATGGGCGTGATGACCGTGCGCGACCCCAGCGAAGTGAAAGACCTCAACCGCAAGGCCCGCAACAAAATGAGCGTGGTCAAGGAAGGGAGGGAAGTCAGCGAAGTGATGATTCAGGAAGGCGTGCCCAGCGTGGAGCGCCTGCAAGAGGCCGTGTGCGAGCCGGTGGTGTACATGATGGACCGCTATGTGGTGGGCGGCTTCTACCGCGTGCACGCCGACCGCGGCCCGGATGAAAACCTCAACGCCCCCGGCATGCACTTCGTGCCGCTGGCCTTCGAGGAACAGTTCAACGTCACCCACCCGGAAGCCGCCCCCGGCACCAACGGGCCGAACCGCTTCTACATGTACGGCGTGATCGCCCGGCTGGCCATGGTGGCGGCCAGCTACGAGCTGGAGCGCACCGACCCGGATGTGGAACTGGGCTGAGCCCGCGGGATCTCCCATCATGCAACTGCTGTTCATCGCCGACCCGATCGCGTCCTTCAAGATTTACAAGGACACCACCTTCGCCATGATGCGCGAGGCGCAGGCGCGCGGCCATGTGCTCTGGGTGTGCGAAGCCGCCGATCTGCACTGGAGGGGCGGAGCCTCCACCCCTACCCTTCCCACGGGGCAGGAGGGAGAAAGCGCTCCTCCTCCACGCAGTGGGGGAGGCTGGGAGGGGGCGATTGCAGCGCCAGTCACCGCCGTCTGCCGCCGCATCGAACTCACTGGCGCCACGTCAGGCCACGATTGGTATCGCGTGCTCGACCAGCGCCCGCTGGCCTTGCGCGAGGTGGGTGCGGTGCTCATGCGCAAAGACCCGCCGTTCGACAGCGAATATTTCTACGCCACCCATCTACTGCAACAGGCCGAGCGCGAAGGTGCGGCCGTGTTCAACAGCCCCCGGGCGCTGCGCGACCACCCGGAAAAGCTCGCGATTCTGGAGTTTCCGCAGTTCATCACCCCCACCCTGGTCAGCCGCCGCGCGGCCGAGATCAAGGCGTTCTACGGCGAGCATGGCGACGTGATTCTCAAACCGCTCGACGGCATGGGCGGCACGGGCATCTTTCGCCTGCGGCAGCAGGCCGATGGCAGCCCCGATCCCAACCTCAACGTGGTGATCGAAACCCTCAGCGCCAACGGCGCCACCACCGTGATGGCGCAACGCTTCGTGCCCGCCATTGCGCAGGGCGACAAGCGCGTGCTGATCATCGACGGCGAACCCGTGCCCTACTGCCTGGCGCGCATTCCGCAAGGCGGCGAGACGCGCGGCAATCTGGCCGCCGGCGGCCTGGGCGTGGCGCAGCCGCTCTCCGAGACCGACTGGGCCATCGCCCGCGCGCTGGGGCCGGTGCTGGCCGCGCGCGGTCTGCTGCTGGTGGGCATCGACATCATTGGCGACAAACTCACCGAGATCAACGTCACCAGCCCGACCTGCTTTCAAGAAATCACCCAGCAGAGCGGTTGCGATGTGGCCGCGCGCTTCATCTCCGCTCTCGAAGCTGCCGTCACCCGATCCGGCACCTATTGACGCCGCGGGGGCGCGGTGGGCGACAATCCGCCCATCATGCAGATGCCGCAAACCCGTTCTGCCCGCATTTTGATGGCTGCCTTGCTGCTGACCCTCGCGGGGGTCACCGCGGCGCTGTACATCGCCCTGCATCAGCCCTGGCTGGGGCTCACCCTGTCGTCCCGCGCCGATGCGTACAGCCCGGGCATCGATGTGCTGCATGTCGCTCGCAACGGACCCGCCGCCGCCATCGCTGAAGGCTCGCGCCTGCTGTCGATCAGCGCCAGCGGGCAGCGCGTGGCCCTGCAACCCAGCGACCTGATCGAAGATCCTGATTATTTCGACACCTACGCCGAAGTAGAGCGCTTCTTTCAGCGCCAAACCCAGATCGCTGCGCTGCAGGCGCGTCCCCTGCTGCTGAGCTGGCAAGACCCTGCAGGGCAGGTCTTCGAGCAGACCGTCACGCCCCTACCCAACCGTCCGCTCGCCAGTCTGCCCTTCGTGTTCTGGTTCCAGTTGCTCTGCGGCGGCATGGCCCTGCTCGTCGGCGCCTGGGTGTACGCGCTCAAACCCAAGAGCTGGCCGGGACGGCTGCTGGCGCTCTCCGGGCTGCTGTTTCTACCCAACACTTACTCGGCCGCGATCTACAGCACCCGCGAACTGGCACTGACCGGCGGTCTGTTCGAGCTGCTTTCGGCCCTCAACCATCTGGGCGCGCTGGGGTTCGGCGGCGCATTGGCCGCGCTGTTTCTGGTGTACCCATCGCGACTGGCGACGGCGAAGTGGCTCTGGCCCGTGCCCTTCATCGTGGTGGGCTGGTGGGCGATGGATGCCGCACGTCTCGCGCCCAACGTGAGCTGGGGGGTGCGCATTCCGCTGCTGCTCGAAATCCTGCTTGCCGTGGCGCTGGCCGTGGTGCAGTGGCGGCGCAGCGCCATGCGCGCCGCCGACCGCGCCGCGCTGCGCTGGTTCATGCTCTCGGCCATGCTGGGCGCGTTCACCTTTGTCGTCTTCACCTTCGGTTCGCGGATGATCGGGGTGTTCACGCCGATGCAGCAGGGCTATGTCTTCGGCTTTTTTCTCGCCATGTACCTCGGCCTCGCACTGGGCGTGGGGCGCTACCACCTGTTCGACCTCGACCGCTGGGCCTACCGCCTGCTGCTCTGGGTGCTGGGACTGGGGCTGATTGTCGTGCTCGACATGCTGCTGGTGCTGCTGCTGAATTGGCGCCACGACCTCTCGCTCATCCTCACCCTGCTGCTGGCCGGCCTGCTCTACCTGCCGCTGCGGCAATGGCTGTGGGGCCGCATGATTCAGGGCGAGTTGCCGCCGATCGATAAGCTGTTGCCCGAGATCATTTCGGTGGCCTTCACCGCGCAGACGCTGGAACGCGAGCGCCGCTGGCTCGGCCTGCTCGACCGGCTGTACCAGCCGCTGCACAACCTGCCGATGCAGCCAAGCGAGGCCGACACCGACCCCGGTCTGGCGCAGGACGGCATGGAGCTGCGCATCGCCCAGGCAGGCGGCATGGCCGCGCGCCGCCTGCAGGGCCGCAGCGCCGGCCAGCGCCTGTTCACCGTGACCGACGCCGATCTGGCCGCCTCGCTCGTGACCCTGTTCAACCAGGCCGCGGCAGGCCGCGACGCGCTGGAGACCGGCGTGCAGCAAGAGCGCGACCGCATCGCCAGCGATCTGCACGACGACATCGGCGCCAAGCTGCTCACCCTGCGCCATCTGGTGCACGGCGAGCGCGAGCAGGCCATGCTGATGACCACCATCGATCAGTTACGCGCCATCGTGCGCGGGCTGCGGCAGGCGGTGCAACCGTGGGACGAGTTCGCCGCCGACATCCGCTCGGAAACCGCGCAACGCCTGACCGCCGCCGGCATGGCGCTCGACTGGCCCCCGCCACTCATCGGCGGGCTCAACGCCTCTCGGCTGCCGCCTCAAGACGCCGCGCAGCAATACCACCTGCGCGCCCTGCTGCAAGAGGCGGTGAGCAACGCCATACGCCACGCCCGCGCCAGCTGCGTTTGCGTGCGACTGAGCATCGTCGACGCGACCCGCATGCGGCTGGACGTTTTCGACGACGGCATCGGCATCGACCCGCAGCATGCCGCCACGGGACATGGCCTCACCAGCATGCAGATCCGCGCCCGCGCCCTGGGCGGCCAGATCGCCTGGCGCCGCAACATCGACCGCACCCCGTCCAGCGCGCCCGCCGACGAAGCTGCGCAAAGTACCGCGCAACCTTCGGGCCGCGGCACCTGGGTGGAGCTGGTGTTTCCCTTAGGGCCTGTTCACGCTATTTAGGCACCGGCACCGTGCATCAATAGCGTGAACAGGCCCCGTCGCCAACGCGGGTTAGCCGCCTGTCACAACAAAGTCGATCAGGCCCCGCACAATGTGCCTTCAATCGGGTTTGCTGAGCGCAGGCTTCGTTATATGTATTCCCTAACTGTTCGATTGTGACAATCGATTGGATCAATTTTCGGGTTTTCCCTAGACTTCTTTTTCAACGGCACACCCGCCGCATGTTTTCTTCCCACTACAAGGACCTCAACCATGGAACAAACCACTGAAAATTTCGGCCTCCCACGTCTCAACGAGCCCGCACCGAATTTCAACGCGGTCACCACGCATGGCCCCCGTACCCTGACCGACTACAAAGGCAAGTGGCTGATCCTGTTCTCGCACCCGGCCGACTTCACCCCGGTGTGCACCACCGAGTTCATGGGCTTCGCCCGTGAAGCCGAGACCTTCAAGTCGATGAACTGCGAGCTGCTCGGCCTGTCGATCGACTCCATCTTCGCTCACTTGGCCTGGGTGCGTTCGATCAAGCAGCACTTCGGCGTGGACATTCCCTTCCCCATCATCGAAGACCTGAAGATGGACGTGGCCCGCGCCTACGGAATGATCCACCCCGGCGCCGCCGACACTCAGGCCGTGCGCGCCACCTTCTTCATCGACCCCAATGGCATCCTGCGCGCCATGGTGTACTACCCGATGAGCAACGGCCGCTCGATCAACGAGTTCGTTCGCCTGCTGCAAGCGCTGCAAACCAGCGACAAGCACGGCGTGGCCACGCCGGAAGCCTGGTGCCCGGGCGACAAGGTCATCGTGCCCCCGCCGAAGACCTCCGCCGCCGCTGAAGAACGCGTGAGCAAGGGCGCTGCCCTGGGCATGGAAGTGACCGACTGGTACTTCTCCAAGAAGACGCTGTAATTCATCAACGGGAACTCCCCGTTGCCTGAAGTCCAAAGCCCCGGCCCCGCCGGGGCTTTGGTTTTTGTCTTGCGCAAAGGCCGCAAGAATCGAGGGCGCGGCAACCAAGCGTTTGCGGCCTGACTTCCTTAAGATGCGGGTCATGGATGCAACGACTCAGTCCCCCCTCGCCCCGGCCGATACCGGGCGCAAGATTCCGGTCTCGGTGCTGGTGGTGATTCACACTCCCGCGCTCGATGTGCTGCTGATCGAGCGCGCGCTGCAGCCCGGCTTCTGGCAAAGCGTGACGGGCAGCATCGACGCCCCCGGTGAACCCCTGATGGACACCGCCCTGCGCGAAGTCGCCGAAGAAACCAGCATCCAGGTGGGCGGCAGCGCCGTGCCCCCATCGGCACTGCGCGATTGGCGGCTGGCCAATGTGTACGAAATCTATCCGCTGTGGCGGCATCGCTACCCGGCGGGCATCTGGAAGAACGCCGAGCATGTGTTCAGCCTCGAAGTGCCCGCAGGCACCCCCATCACCCTGGCCGCGCGCGAACACCGCGCGTGGGTCTGGCTGCCGTGGCAGGAAGCGGCGAAGCGCTGCTTTTCGGCCTCAAACGCCGACGCCATCCGCCAGTTGCCGCGGCGCTTTCCTTCACGCTGAAGAAGACTGCTCATGGAACTGCGCGTCGCTTCCTACAACATCCACAAAGGCGTGCTCGGCCACGGCCCGGCCAAGCGCGCCAGCATTCTGGAGTTGCGGACGGCGTTGCAAGGGCTTGAGCCCGATCTGGTTTTTCTGCAGGAGGTGCAGTTTCTGCATCAGCGCCATGCGAATCGCCTGAGCGGCTGGCCCGCGCTGCCGCAGCACGACTTTCTGGCGCAGGCGCTCAACATGCACGCGGCCTACCGTACCAATGCCTGCACCCGTCATGGCGAGCATGGCAATGCGCTGCTGTCGCGCTATCCCATCATCGACATCGCCCACTGCGATGTATCGGACCACCGCTTCGAGCAACGCGGCCTGCTGCATGTGCAGGTGGCGCTGCCCAGGGGCGGGCCGCTGCACTGCATCGTGGTGCATTTCGGGCTGTTTGCGGCCAGCCGACAGCGCCAGACCGATCGCCTGCTCGACTACATCGCGGCGCGGGTGCCCGCGCAGGCGGCGCTCATCGTCGCCGGCGATTTCAACGACTGGCACGGCCGCATCGGCCCGCAGTTGTTGCAGCAACATCTGGTCGATGTGAGCGAGCCGCCGCTCAAGACCAATGGCAAGACCTCGTGGCGCAAGCGCGTGCGCACCTATCCCGCGCGGCTGCCGCTGATGCCGCTCGACCGCATCTACGCCCGGGCCTTCAGCGCCAGCGAAATCGGCCTGGGCTGGGGTCGCGCCTGGGCCCGCCTCTCCGACCACGCGCCGCTGCTGGCCGCGCTGCGCTGCGACCAGCCAGACTGCCCCGAGTCGCCCCCGCCCGACCCGGCCGCCGCCGCCGCCGCCGCCGCCGCTGCGTCTGCGCCCATCGCCGCGTGAGCGCATAGCCCGAGCGCTGCCCCTTGCCCGCCCCGTCCTTGCCCGCTGACACGCTTCCCCAGCCCCTCGATGAACCGCTGCGCTGGACCGCTGGCGCCGCCCCGCGGCTGCTGCCCTACGGCAGCGCGCTGTTTCCGGCCATGCAGCAGGCCATCGAGCAGGCCCGCGAAAGCGTCTGGCTGCAGACCTACATCTTTCATACCGACGAGGCCGCGATGACCCTCGCCAGCGCGCTGTGCGACGCCGCGCGGCGCGGCGTGCAGGTGCGGGTGCTGGTGGACGGGCTGGGCTCGGGCCGCAGTGTCGAGGCGCTTTCCAGCCGCTTCACCGAAGCCGGGGTGGAGTTCATGGTGTTTCGCCCCTGGCGCCTCTGGCCCGATGTGGTGCAGCGGGGTCGCTGGCGGCGGCTGCACCGCAAGCTGTGCGTGGTCGATGCGCACACCGCCTTCATCGGCGGCATCAACCTCATCGACGACCGGTTCGATATTCACCACGGCTGGAGCGCGCAGCCCCGGCTCGACTATGCGGTGCAATACCACGGCCATCTCGCGCGGCAGACCCAATGGCTGATGCAGCGGCTATGGCTGCGCACCGTGCTCACCGGCAGCCTGCAACGCCGCCTGCGCAAACTGCCCGGCCCCGGCGTGTTCGACACCTCGCCCAACCGCCGCGCCTACTGGCAGGAACTGATGGACTGGGGCAGCGACATGCCCGTGGCCGACGAAGACGGCGCGCCACTGCTGCCCGGCGCAACGGCAACCGCGCCCCGCACTCTCGCACCCCGCCCCACCCCGCAGACCCTCGCGCAAAGCCTGGCCGCGCTGGTGGTACGCGACAACTTCTCGCAGCGCCGCGCCATCGAGCACAGCTACATCCGCGCCATCAACCGCGCCCGCAACCGCGTGCTCATCGTCAGCCCCTACTTTTATCCGGGGCTGGAGTTTCGCCAGGCGCTGAAAAATGCCGCAGCACGCGGCGTGCGCGTGGAACTGCTGCTGCAGGGCCGCATCGATTACCGCATGGCAGCTTGGGCGGCGCGCGCACTCTACGGCGAAATGCTGCGCGCCGGGGTGCATATCTATGAATACACCCCCGCCTACCTGCACGCCAAGGTCGCCGTGGTCGATGCGGACTGGGCCACGGTCGGCAGCTCCAACATTGATCCGCTGTCGCTGCTGGTCAATCTCGAAGCCAATCTCGCCGTGCGCGACCGCGCCTTCGCACTCGAACTGGGCGCGCATATCGAAAGCCAGCTCGCGCAATCGCTGCAGATCAACACGCCCGACCGCCTGCGCACGCGGGCGCCTTGGTGGCTGCGGCCGTTCGTGGCCGTCGCCGCGCGGGCCTTTGTCGCCTTGGCCGGCGGGGTGAAGAACGAATATTGATAGGGCGCGACAGGTCTCAAGCGCAAACCTGATTGCGCCCCATCTGCTTGGCGCGGTAGAGCGCCCGGTCGGCGCGCACCAGCACATCGGCGGTACGCAGATCGTCTGAGCGCGCCTGCGTCATGCCGATGCTGACGGTGAGCGCCACCGATTCGCCCTCGGCCAAGGCGATGGCCTCGGCGCTGACCGCAGCGCGCAGGCGCTCGGCGATCTGCCCCGCCTCGGCCTCGTCCGCGCCGTCGAGAATCAGCAGGAACTCCTCGCCGCCCAGCCGCCCGAAAAAGTCGCGGCTGCGCTTTTCGCCCTCGATGATCTGGGCGAAGCGACACAGCACGCGGTCACCCGCGGCATGGCCGAATCCATCGTTGATGCGCTTGAAATAGTCGAGATCGAGCAACAGCACCGCTAGCGGCGCCTTGCGCTGCAACAACCGTTCCAGAATGCCCAAAATGCTGGGTCGGTTGTGTATGCCGGTCAGGCTATCGGAGGTCGCCAGATGTTCGAGCCGACGCTCCAGCACCTTGCGCTCGCTGATGTCGCGCCAGATGCCTTCGACCCCGGCGTATTCGCCCTGCTCGTCGCGCAAGGCCTGGGTGCTGATGGAGATGTCGATGATCACCCCATCCTTGCGCCGCATGCGGCCCGGAAAATCGTGCACCGCGCCGTGCTTGCGGATCTCGGCCACGAGCGCGTCGCGCTCCGACAGATCGGGATAGAAGGCCGCGGCGGGCAGACCGATGATTTCCTCAGCCGTGTAGCCCAGCACGTTCTTCACCGCCGGGCAGACATAGCGGGTGATGCCCTGGGCATCGGTGCGGTAGAACACGTCCTGCATGGTGTTCATCATGCGCTGAAAGTTTTCGTCAGTCTGGCGCAGACGCTGCTCCATCGCGGCGCGCTCGGTCATGTCGAGAAAGGTCGCCAGCACCGCTGTCTGGCCCTCAACCTGCAGCGTGGCGCTGCTCATGGCCAGCATCAGCGGCTGGCCGTCGCAGGTGTAGGCGCGGATTTCGGTGACCGGGTTGATGCCGCCTCCCTCGGCGTGGCGCAGCCGCGCCAGCGCGCGGTGCAGGTCGAGCGGGTGAATGAAGGCGCCGACCTCGCGCCCGATGACGTCATCGGGCTGGGCCGCCCGCAGCAGCCGCAGCGCCGCGGGGTTGGCGTAACGCACGGTATCACCCACCAACATCACCACACAGGCCGGCAACTGGTCGATCCACTCTGCGCTGGGGCGACCCGCCTGGGCGGGGTCAGCCATGACGGACTCCCGGCTCCGAAAGCGGGCGCGGGTGTGGATGGTTTCGGGCGTGCATGAGCGATTCCATTCTGCGATGGGTCTGGGATGCATAGATTAGCACTGCGAAACCCCTTTCTTGACGCCCCGCTGCCCGCATATGCCTTGCGGTTGGATGCGCATGACAACTCTGTATTTCCGTTTTCGCCGACGGACTTCCAGAATACTGTGCATGAACACACCGCCCCCCGCCCCTTCTTCTCTTCACCTCCCTCGCCGTTCGGTCTGGTCACGCCTGTGCCGCATCTGCGCCCTGGGCTGGCTGCTCGCCGCCTGGGCCTTGCAACAAGGCGTCAGCGCCGCGCCATCGGCGCCGGGCACGGAGCAGGCTTTCGGCCCGCTGATCTCGGCGCAAGCCCTGGCGACGCAGCACGCGCAGGTGCGCATCATCGACCTCCGCGAGGACGCGGCAGCAGCCAACGTGGCGCACATTCCGGGGGCGCTTGCCGCGCCCTATGCCGACTGGCGTGGCCCCTCGAACAATCCGGGCCAGCTCCTGCCGCTGCCTCGGTTCACCGCCTTGGTGCGCCGACTGGGCCTGAACGCCGAAACTCCCGTGGTGCTCGTCGCCAGCGGGGATGACCCCAGCGATTTCGGCGCGCCCGCCCGCGTGTACTGGACGCTCAAATGGCTGGGACTGAAGCATCTCGCCATTCTCAACGGCGGCATGACCGCCTGGCAGGCCGCCGCGCTGCCGCTCACCCGCCAGACTACGCCCCCGCCGACGCCCAGCACGTTCACCCCGCAACTCGACGACGCCCTGCTCGCCACCCGGCCCGAGGTGGCGCGCGATCTCGGCCACCCCAGCACGCTGCTGCTGGACGCCCGCCCCAAGGCTTTCTACCTGGGCCGCGAGAAAGCCCCCGCCGCAAGTCGCCCCGGCACCCTGCCCGGCGCGCTGGACTTCGACAATCTGCGCTGGTTTGAGCCGGGCAGCGGCGCCCTGCCCGCTGTAGCCACGCTGCAGCGAATCGCCGCTCAGTTGCCACAGCAGCCCGGCGCCGCGCAGACCGTTTCGTTCTGCAATACCGGCCACTGGGCTGCAACCAACTGGTTTGTGCTGTCCGAAGTGCTGCACCGCCCGCATGTGGCGCTCTACCCCGGCTCGATGGTGGACTGGTCTCACGCCGACGCCCCCATGGCGCATGTCCCCACCCGCTGGCAGCAACTCCGGCAACAACTGGAACAGACATGGCAAGCGCTCTGAATCCGCCGCTTCACACCGCAGCAGCGCAGACTACACGCCTAGGACAACGCCGCCTTGGCAGCGGCCTGTTGATGCTCGGTGGCCTGGCCGGGTTTGCCGTCATCACCTGGCTGGTCGGCTGGCGGCAGGGTCTGCTCTGGCTGATCGGTCTGGGCTATGGCGTGCTGCTCGCGGCTGCGGCCTTCGGCTTCACCACCGGTTGGAGGGTGTGGATCACCCGCCGCGACCCCAAAGGGCTTTGGGCGCAATTCGTCGGCATCGCGGTGGCCATGCTCATCAGCGTGCCCCTGCTGGCCGCACAGCCCGCGCTGCAGGGCGCCGACGGGCCGCTTTCCATCAGTCTGCTGGTAGGCGCTTTCGTGTTCGGCGCCGCCATGCAGGTCGCCGATGGTTGCGGCTCAGGCACTATGTACAAGGCGGGTCTCGGTCATCCGGTGAGTCTTGCCGTGCTGCCCGCCTTCGTGTTCGGCAGCTTTCTCGGCGCGGCGCAGCTTCCAGCCTGGCTGTCGCTCGGCGCGCTGCCGCCGGTCAATCTGGTGCACCGCCTCGGGGCCGCCGAAACGCTGGCGGTGCAGCTTGCGGCCCTGGCGCTGCTGGCCGCGCTGTTGTGGCGGTTTCGCGGCATGCAGCCTTCGCGCTGGCGCGGGCCTGCGGTGTGGTGGGCCGCCATCGGCCTGGGGCTGCTGGCGGCCGCCAATCTGGTGGTTGCCGGGCAGCCGTGGGGCATTGTTTACGGCCTGGGTCTTTGGGGTGCCAAGATCGTGCAGGCGCTGGGCATCGATCTGAGCGGCAACGCCTTCTGGGGCCTACCGGCCCAGCAGGCCCAGTTGCACGCCACGGTGTTGGCCGACAACACCAGCGTCACCGATCTGGGTTTGCTGCTGGGCGCGCTCATCGCTGCCAGCTGGCGCGGAAAAGCCAGCCCAGCGGTGAGCTTGCCCGCACGGCAATGGCTGGCGTCAGTTCTTGCCGGCTTGCTGCTGGGCTATAGCTCGCGGCTGGCCTTCGGTTGCAATGTCGGGGCGTATTTCTCGGGTATCGCCACCGGCAGCCTGCACGGCTGGGTGTGGTTCGTCTGCGCGTTTGCGGGCAGCCTGGTGGGCGTGCGCGTGCGCCATCGTCTGGGCATGGCGGATTGAAAATGCGAACGTTGCACCGAAAATTACCCTGGCTGATCGCCCTGTTCTGGGCCGCCGTGGTCTTGCTGCTCGTGCTGGACTGGCGCGTGAGCACGCCGCACGACCGGTTTGCCGAACCGCCTCCCCTCGCACTAGGCAACGGCCCGGCGGCGGACGCGGGTCACTGCTCGCTCGCCCCCGTGGCGCCCAACTCGCGGTGACGCAGCAGCACGGTGTACTGGCTGGCGAATGCGCGGCTGAGTTGTTCGCTCAAGTACACCGAACGATGCTGCCCGCCGGTACAGCCGATGGCCACGCCGACATAGCTGCGGTGATCGGCGGCCAGCTTGGGCAGCCAGCGCTGCAAAAACCCGCTGATGTCGGCCTGCATCTGCAGCACCTCGGGCTGGCGCAACAGAAATTCGGCCACGGGGGCGTCGCGTCCGGTCAGGGGCCGCAGCACCGGGTCGTAATGCGGGTTGGGCAGCATGCGCACGTCAAACACATAGTCGGCGTCGAGCGGCACGCCGCGCTTGAACGCGAACGACTCGAACAGCACCACCATCTGGCTGGCCTGCACCCGCACGGTCTGCTTGATCCAGTCGCGCAACTGAGCCGACTTCATCTGGCTGGTATCGATGTGCAGGCCGATCTCGGCCACCGGGCGCAGCAGTTCGCGTTCGAGCTCGATGGATTCGGTCAGCGCGTTGGCGTAGCCCTCGCCGCGCGCGGCGGCAGGGTTGCCGATCTGCTGCGCGGCCACGCGGCTGGTGAGCGGATGGCGGCGGCGGGTTTCCGAAAACCGCTGCACCAGCGTGTCGGTGGCGCAATCGAGATAGATCGCGTGCACTTCGCAGCTGGCCCGCAGGGTTTCGAGCAGGCCCGGCACGTCGGCCAGCGACTCGGCGCTGCGCGCGTCCACCGCGACGGCCACGCGCTTTTGCCCCGAAGCGCGCGTCTGTTCGACCAGCGGGGTGATGAGTTGCGGCGGCAGATTGTCCACGCAGTAATAGCCGGAGTCTTCCAGCGCGGCCAGCGCCACCGATTTGCCCGAGCCGGACAGCCCGGAAATCAGCACGAGCTGGTGGGCCGATCGCGCATCGGCAGGCGTGGGGACGGCAGCGGTGTCAGACGGGCTCATCGGGTTTCCAGGGACGGGGACTCGCAAGCCGAGAGCAGCTCGCTGGCATGCTCCAGCGCGGCGCTCGATTGCGCGTTGCCGCCCAGCATACGGGCGATTTCGCTGCGCCGTTGTGACAGATCGAGCGCGTCGAGCAGGCTGGCGGTCTGCCCGTCCGTGCTGTGCTTGCGCACCGCGAAGTGCTGCTGCGCGCAGGCGGCCACCTGCGCCAGATGGGTGACGGCCAGCACCTGCCGGTCGTGCCCCAGGCGGCGCAGCAGCCGTCCCACGGTCTGCGCCACGGCGCCGCCTATACCTGCATCCACCTCGTCGAAAATCAGGGTTTCGGTGTCTTGCAGGGCGCTGGTGGTCACGGCGACGGCCAGGGCGATGCGCGACAGCTCGCCGCCGCTGGCCACCTTGCCCAGCGCCCGCAGTTCCGCGCCGGGGTGCGCCGCCACCTGCAGCTCCACCGCCTCCGCCCCACGCGCACCCACGGCATCGAGCGGGGCCAGCGCCACGTCGAAGCGCCCGCCGGGCATGCCCAGTTCCTGCATGGCCGCCTGCACCGCCTTGGCCAGTTGCTGCGCGGCCTTGCGGCGCTTGGCGCTGAGCTTGGCCGCCGCCTTCTGCAGCGCGGCCTGCGCCGCCTGTTCGACGCTTTCCAGCGCGGGCAGGTCGATACTGCGGTCGAGCTGCTGGAGTTTGTCGCGCAGGGCGTGATGGGTTTGCGGCAGGTCTGCCGCCGCCACGCGATGCTTGCGCGCGAGGTTCATCCAGCCCGAGAGCCGGGCGTCGAGTTCGGCCAGGCGTTGCGGGTCGGCCTCGGTGCGTTCGGCCAGGCGGCGCAGCTCGTGGCTGAGATCGCTCAGGCTGGTTTGCGCCGCGTCGATCTGCTGCGCCAGCGGCTGCAGCCCGGCATCGACCTGCGCCGCCCGCTCAAGCGCCTGCTGCGCCTGCGCCAGCAGCGACAGCGCACTCACGTCCTCGCCGTCAAGCGCACCCTGCGCCAGAGCGAAGTCTTCGAGCAGACTGCTGACATGCGCCAGTCGTTTGTGTTCGCCCTCCAGCGTGGCCCACTCGCCCTCGGCGGGACGCAGGCGGTCAAGTTCCTCGCATTGCCACTGCAGGCGCTCGCGCTCTTCGGCCAACGCACCGACGTCGCCCCTGGCTTGCTGCAAGGCCGCGTCGGCATCGCGCCACTGGGCCCAGGTGAGCGCGACGGCCCGGGCTTCGTCTTGCGCCCCGGCGTAGCCGTCGAGCAGGTGGGTGACGACTTCGCGCCGCACCAGGCCCTGATAGGCGTGCTGCCCATGAATGTCCACCAGCCATTCCCCCGCGACCTTGAGTTGCGCAGCGGTGGCCGGGCTGCCGTTGAGAAAACCGCGCGACTTGCCCTGCGCGTCGATCACGCGGCGCAGCAGCACGGTATCGGCCTCGGCGGCGAATCCCTGCTCGTCCAGCCACGCGGCCAGCGGCGGGCTCAGGCTGAACTCGGCGCTGATCTCCGCGCGCTGCGCCCCCGCGCGCACCACACTGCTGTCGGCGCGCTCGCCCAGAGCGAGCTTGAGCGCGTCGATCAGGATGGACTTGCCCGCGCCGGTTTCTCCGGTGAGCACGGTAAAGCCCCCCGCCAGATCGATATCGAGCTCGGGGACGATGACAAAATCGCGCAAATGCAGGTGCAGCAGCATGGCTCAGGCGAAATGACGAAAAGGGCGAAAATGATCAGGATTCATCGGGCACTTCATGCCAATGAAGTTTTCGGCGCAGGGTGGAGAAATAGCTCCAGCCCGGCGGGTGAAGAAACACGCAGCGATGCGGCGCCTGCCCGATGCGGATGCGATCACCGCCAATCAGCTCGGCATAGCTCTGCATGTCGAAGTTCACGCTCACATCGCGCGGCGTGACCACCTCGATCACGATATCGGCGCCGCCCGGCAGCACGATGGGGCGGTTCGAGAGCGTATGCGGCGCAATCGGCACCAGCACCACACCCTCCACACTGGGGTGCAGAATGGGCCCGTAGGCCGACAGCGCATAGGCCGTGGAGCCGGTGGGCGTGGCGACGATCAGCCCATCCGCGCGCTGCACGTACATGAAGCGCCCGTCCACCTCCACCTTCAGCTCCACCAGCCCCGACGCGCCGTTGCGGTTGACCACCACATCATTCACCGCGATGGCGCTGAAAATGGTCTGCCCCGCACGCTCCACCGCGCCGCTGAGCATGGCGCGCTCCTCGCGCTCGAAGTCGCCGGCCATCAGACCGTCGATCGCGGGCTCCCACTCGCTGTCGGCGATATCGGTCATGAAGCCCAGCCGCCCGGCGTTGATGCCCACCAGCGGCACGCTCAAAGGCGCCAGCCTGCGCGCCGCGCCCAGCATGGTGCCGTCGCCGCCCAGCACCACAGCCACCCAACCGCCCTGCGCGGTGCGCTCGGCCAGCTCGCTGCTGCGCAGCACCGGGTAAGGCAGCTCGGTGTGCTGCGCGGTGAGCTCGCCCACCCAGACCTCCACCCCGGCCCGGCTCAGCCGCGCGGCAATCTCGCCAAGTTTGCGCTGCGCCTGCGGCGCCTGATATTTGCCGATCAGCAAGACCTGCTGGAACACGGTACGGGGCATGGGGTTCAAAGGTGAGGCACGGCGGGGTGAGGCAGGGTGAGGCGCGGCGGCGAACACCGCCCTGACGGCAAATTACAGCACAAGCGCAAGTCCGGCGTAGCGTGTCGCGCCCGCGCGTCGTCTGCGCCCTAAAATTTGCGCATGGACGAACGTGCCCGACTTTTGCTCAAAACCCTGATCGAACACTACATCGCCGACGGTCAGCCGGTGGGTTCGCGCACGTTGTCGCGCGCTTCGGGGCTGGAGTTGTCCGCGGCCACCATCCGCAACGTCATGGCCGACCTCGAAGACATGGGCCTGATCGCCAGCCCGCACACCTCGGCCGGGCGCATTCCCACCCCGCGCGGCTACCGGGTGTTTGTCGACGCCATGCTCACCGCCCAGCCGCAGATGCAGACCGACCTGCTGCCGCAAACGCTGCAACAGCACATCGACACCGCCCCGCCGCAGCAGGTGATGATGCGCGCGGCGCAGCTCATGTCCAGCCTGTCGCAATTCGTTGGCGTGGTGCTGGCGCCGCAGCGCAGCGCCGCGTTTCGCCACATCGAATTTCTGCGCTTAAGCGAACATCGCATTCTGCTCATCATCGTCAGCCCCGAGGGCGATGTGCAAAACCGCATGCTGCACTGGCCGCACGCCCTCAGCCAGAACGAACTCAACACCGCCACCAACTACCTCAACGCCCATTTTTCGGGCCTGAGTTTCGAGCAGGTCACGCAAAAGCTCGGCAGCGAAGTCGAACACCTGCGCAGCGAACTCGTCGCCCTCATGCAGGCCGGCGTGCAGGCCGGCAGTCAGGCGCTGCAACAGCCGCAAGATCAGGTCGTCATCTCCGGGCAACAGCAATTGCTCGGCATCGGCGACTTTGCGGGCAATCTGGGCAAGCTGCGCCAGCTCTTCGATCTGTTCGAACAAAAAGCCCAGTTGCTCAAACTCATGGACGCCTCGGCCCGCGCCGATGGCGTGCGCATTTACATCGGCGGCGAAAGCGAGGCCGTGCCGTTCGAAGAACTCTCCGTCATCACCGCACCCTATGCGGCCGACGGCAAAGTGGTCGGCACTCTCGGCGTCATCGGCCCCACCCGCATGGCCTACGACCGCATGATCCAGATCGTGGACATCACCTCCAAGCTGGTGGGCAATGCGCTGAGCCAGCGCTAATCTCGGTGGCGGCTATGACAGGGAGTGCGTTTTCAGCCACTCCTTGAGCGCTGCGTTCATCCGCGTCTGCCAGCCTGCGCCTGAAGCTCTGAAGGCGTCGAGCACCTCTCGATCGAATCGAATGGCGACTTGCTCTTTGCGCCCAGACCCCGCTGGTCTGCCCCTCGCCCGTCGGACGGCGTCCAGCCCTGCCCTCAACTCATCCTGACTGGCTGGGCGCTCGTCTTCGTCGCGCCCATCCCACGCATAGTCTTTCTCAGGGGGCAATTTGCGCACCGCATTGAGCACAGCCTTACGGCTCATCGCATTCGTTTTCGAGCCACTCATGGTAGACCTCCCGTTCTTCACGGCTTGCACGGCGAAAGCTGATAATCCTTCGTGACTCGCCACGCGGGGTGTGGACGACGACAAGAACCGCCATCATCCCCAGGACATACGACATCGACAACACGCGTTGCTCATGCCCTCTTTGGACCTCGATATCCAGGCGAAACCTTGAGTCCAGCACCTCATGCGCCTGCGCGAAATCGAGGCCATGTTTTTGCCGATTCGCCTTGCGCTTCGCCTCATCCCAGATCAAAAGCATGATTATTGTAGATGCAAATAATCATTTCACGTGCGACTCACCGCACCAGCAGCACCGGCACCGTGGTGGACGCCACCACCTTGCTCGCCACCGAGCCCATGACGAAGCCCTTGAGCGCCGAGTGGCCGTGCGTGCCCATGATCAGCAGGTCGGGCTGCAGGCGCGTCACCTCGGCGGCGATCTGCTCGGCCGGGTCGCCCACCACAAAGCGAGACTCGAACGCCAGCCCGGCTTGCTTCAGCGCGCCTTCAGCGGGCGCCAACGCCTGCGCGCTGACGTCG
>DZDA01000129.1 GCA_022730375.1 Thiomonas intermedia | reverse complement strand
CAAATGCGACCGAGCGATTCCCGAGGAATTGCCCGATCGCAATTCCTGCGTCAGCTTCGGTGTTGGCCTGGTGATCAACGCGAGGCGCTTTCATGGTGAGGGGCCGACTCTTGGTGCAAGTGCAGGGGCGTTCAAGGGATGAGCTTTGGCGTGAAAGTTGCCTGCTATAGTCCCCTGTTACCTGAAAATTGATGGATTCTTCGTGAAACAACGTCTGGGCGAAATTCTGATTGAGCAAGGCAAAGTCGATCAGTCGCAGGTCGATCGCGCCTTGCGGTTGCAACAAGACGAACGGTCTGGACGCATAGGTGAAATCCTTCTTCGGCTAGGCCTCGTGACCGATGTGGACCTTGTTCGGGCGCTCTCCGCGCAAAGCGGCATACCTCTTGCGGAGGCCGCGGATTATCCGGAGCTGCCTCTTTTTGCCCAGCAACTGTCTCACAGATACCTTCGCGACGCCAACGCGCTGCCTTTGAGGGAAGACGGCAAACGCCTGACGGCTGCTGTCGCAGACCCATTTGACACTTTTTTGAAGGAATCCCTGGGTCTGGCCACGGGGCGATCGATCGATTTCGTTCTTGCCACGCCGGGTGAGCTGCAGGCGGCATTTGACCGGCTCTACGGCACCGGAAAGTCGTCGATGGATCAGATCGTCGGCGATATCGAAATGCTGGAAGACGATACAGGCAATGAAGACCTCCAGCAGTTGAAAGATTTGGCAAGTGAGGCGCCAGTCATTCGTCTGGTGAGTCTGATCATCAGCCGTGCGATGGAAGCGCGCGCCTCTGACATCCATGTCGAGCCTTTCGAGAACCGGCTGATCGTTCGCTATCGCATTGATGGCGTCCTTCATGAGGTCGAGTCGCCTCCCCGCAGGTTGTCAGCGGCGGTCATCTCCCGTATAAAAATCATGGCGAGCCTCGACATCGCTGAGCGCCGGTTACCCCAGGACGGCCGCATCAAACTGCGGATTCATGGCAAAGAAGCGGATTTGCGAGTTTCCACCGTGCCGACCCTGTACGGGGAAAGTGTCGTCATGCGGATTCTGGACAAATCCTCAACGCTGCTGGATTTCGATCGTCTGGGTTTTGATGCTCAAAATCTGTCGGCATTCAAATCGGCGTTGATGCAGCCTCACGGTATTTTGCTCGTGACGGGCCCTACAGGGAGCGGAAAGACCACCACGCTTTACACCGCCCTGCAAACGATCAATCAACCAGATTTAAAAATATTGACCGTCGAGGATCCGGTTGAATACCAGATGGACGGCATCAATCAAATTCAGGTCAAGCCGCAGATCGGACTGACTTTCGCCAATGCGCTGCGCTCTATCGTCCGACAAGACCCCGATGTCATCATGGTGGGGGAAATTCGCGATCTGGAAACGGCCCAGATTGCTGTTCAGTCTGCCTTGACCGGGCATATGGTGCTCTCAACCCTCCACACCAATGATGCGGCGAGCACCATCAACCGATTGTTGGACATGGGGATGGAAGACTACCTTCTCACTTCCACGATAGTGGGGGTGCAGGCGCAGCGTTTGGTGCGTAATTTATGCACGGCCTGCCGCCAACCCTACACCCCAACACCGGAACTCCTCGAAGAAATTGGCCTGCAGCGCTACCTTCCTGAGCCTGATTCAGTGCTCTATCACCCCAAAGGCTGCGAACTTTGTGGCGGCACGGGCTTCATAGGCAGAAGCTGTATTGTTGAAGTGCTGCTGATGAACGATACGGTGCGCCAAAAGGTGATGACGCATGCCACCTCTGGAGAAATTCGTCGGGTCGCGGTGGAGCAGGGCATGGAAACGATGTATGAAAATGGTTTGCGCAAGGTTGCGGCGGGTCTGACCACCTTGGAAGAAGTTTTGCGCGCCACGCGCGAGGAGTGAGATTTGCCGATCTATGCGTATAAAGCGGTGACCGGCGCGGGTGAGGTCGTCGAAGGCACGATGGACGCTCGCGCAGATTCCGTTGTGATCGAACGCTTGCAAAGCACGGGTCACTTGCCTATTCGCGTGACGGAGTCAGTCGCGGACGCCGGTGCACAAGCTGCAGCAAAGTCATCGGGCGGTCTGTTTCAGAGTAAGCGCGTTCATCATGGCGAAGTCATGGAACTCACCCGCGAACTGGCGACTTTGCTTCACGCCGGATTGCCTTTGGACCGGTGCCTCGACATCATGGCTGGGATGGCGTCCCGGGCGCCGGTTGCCGAGCTTCTGGCCAGCATTCAGGCAGAGGTACGCAGCGGGGCGCCTTTGTCGGTTGCCCTGGAAAAACACAAAAATGTGTTCGACCGCTTCTATCTCAACATGATCCGCGCTGGCGAGGCGGGGGGGGCATTGGATGCGGTCTTGTTCCGTTTGACCGATTTCATGGAGCGGGCCAAGGAATTGCGTGAAACCGTCACCTCGGCCATGATCTACCCCATCATCCTCGCCTGCGTTTCGGTGCTGTCGGTTCTTCTGCTGCTCATGTTTGTGGTGCCGCAGTTCACGCAAATGTTTGATCAGGCAGGAAAATCTTTGCCGGTGCCCACGCAGGTGGTGATTGCGGCTGGGAATTTCGTGCGCAATGACTGGTGGGCGATTTTGATCGGCGTCACGGCTATTGTCTGGCTGATGCGCGCCCAACTGCGCAATCCCGTGAGCCGTCTGCGCTGGGATCGCTGGTTTCTCGGGCTTCCCTTGTTTGGCGAGATGATTCTCAAGTTGGATGTGGCCCGACTGACCCGCACCTTGGGCACGCTCATTGAGAATGGCGTCACCCTGCTGTCGGGCTTGTCCATTGCGAAAGAAACCGTCGGCAATGCTGTTTTGAGAGAGAGTCTTGACCAAGTGACCGCCAGTTTGCGCGAAGGCAAAGGACTGGGTAAACCGCTGATGCAGACCGGCCTGTTTCCCAAGCTGGCCGTGCACATGGTGATGGTGGGCGAAGAAACTGGGCGTCTCCAGGAGCTTTTGATCCAGGTCGCCAATGTCTACGACCGTGAGGCGCAAACCACGATCAAGCGCCTGCTGGCCTTGATGGAACCTATTTTGATTCTTACTTTGGGCCTGATGATCGGTGGCATCATCATGTCTATTCTGTTGGCCATTCTCAGCGTCAACAATCTTGCCTTCAGTTGAGTGATTCAGCTGAGCTAATAGGAGTTTTCAATGGTTTTAGTCAAACAACGGCAAGCGGCGCTCATGCGTGGCCTCACCTTGATCGAACTGCTTGTCGTCCTCGTGATTCTGGGCTTGTTGGCTGGCCTGGTCGCTCCGCGGGTCATTCATTACCTCTCCACCTCCAAAACCGAGACGGCGCATCTGCAGATCAAGCATTTTGAAGCTGCACTCGATCTCTATCGCCTCGACGTCGGCGGCTATCCCAACACCCAACAAGGGCTGGAAGGGCTGATCAAAGATCCCTCCGGTGTCACCAACTGGCATGGCCCTTACCTCAAGAGCCCTGATGTGCCCAAGGATCCCTGGGGGCATCCTTTCGTCTACACCAGTCCGGGCAAACACGGCACTTACGACATTGAGTCCTATGGCGCCGATGGGCAGCCAGGTGGCACTGGTGAGAACGAGGACGTAAAAAGTTGGTAAACACGCAGCGCCGCACCGCCGGCTTTACTCTGCTGGAGTTGCTAGTGGTGCTGGTTCTGATGGCCATGATGACCGGGTTGGCCATTCCGCTGATCTCCGCGGGCACGCCGGGCGCGCAGATCAAGGCCGCGACACGGGAGTTGCTGGTCGGGCTGAGACAGGCGCGCGAGCAAGCCATCGTGACGAGGCAGCCCGCCGCTCTGACCATCAATGTCGAAGATCGCAGATTTCAGATTTCTGGCGACAAGCGAGCATTCCAATTGCCCGGCAAGTTGCAGATCGGGCTTTTTGTCGCAGAGGTCGAAGACAACGGCAAGTTGGGATCTTTCGTTTTCTACCCCGATGGAAGTTCCACGGGCGGCAGGGTGGCGGTCTCGCTGGACGGGCAGACAAACACCATCAATGTCGACTGGCTGACCGGCGTGGCGCGCCTTCTGGATCAGCATGAAACCGCTCGCTGAAATGTTGCATTCCAGAGACTTCACAAGCCCTTCACTGCGGTCTGAAAAGCGGCTGCAACGAAGACCGTCCTCCCCGTCCGTGCGCGGATTTTCTCTGCTCGAAGTACTCGTGGCTTTTGCCATCCTGGCCTTGACCCTGGGCGTGTTGTTGAACATTTTTTCTGGGGGCCTGCGCAACCTCGGTGATGGCCAGCACTACACCCGGGCCGTACTCGACGCACAGTCCAAACTTGCTGAAATTGGCGTGTCGCGCCCGCTGGCGCCGGGTGAGACCTCTGGCGAAATCGACGACGTCTACCGCTGGTCGGCGCGCATCAGCCCGCTCGCCCTGTCGCCCGGGGGGCTGGCCACGCTCTACCAGGTTGACCTCACCGTCAAATGGGGCGAGGCAAGCGCAGCGCGCGCCGTTCGCCTTCAGACCCTCAAGATCGGCCCGCCAACTTCATGAAGCAAAAGACCCACATCACGCAGCGCGGTCTGACCTTGCTGGAAATGATGATCGCCCTGCTCCTGCTGAGCATGCTGCTCATGCTGTTGTTCGGCGGCTTGCGCCTGGCGTCCAGCAGCTGGGATCGGGGCAGCGCTTTTACCGATCAAGTTTCGCAGATGCAACTGGTCGAGAATTTCATGCGTCGCGAAATTTCTCAGGCTGCAGCCTACCGCCTGCAACAAGATCCCCAAGACCCGCAAGCGGTTTTGCTGGGATATCAGGGCAGCGCCAAGCGCCTGCGTTTTGTGGCGCTCATGCCGCAGGCTGCCGCCAAGGGCGGCTTATATGTCCTGACCTTCGGGCTGTCGCAGCAAGAAGGGGGTCAGCAGGCACTCACCTTGTGGCGCGAGCCGACTGTCAAGGCGGGCACCCCATCGCTGGCAAACCCGGAAAATGAACCCACCGATGCCCCCGTCATTCTGGCGCGTCACGTGTCGCACCTCGAGTTTTCTTACTACGGCGTACCCGCGGGCAGCAGTCAGCCCGCAACCTGGCTTCCAGACTGGCCGGACAACCAAAACGCTCCTCAGCTCATCAAAATGAAAATTGCGTTTGATGGAGGCGCTCGTTGGCCAGATCTTGTTGTGGCGCCGCGCGTGGACATGGCCGCAGCGGCAAGCGTGCGATGACCCACAAATCGGCTCTTCGCCCCCAAACCCGGCAGCACGGCATTGCACTGATTCTCGTGCTCTGGGTTTTGGTGCTGCTCACCATTATTGCGGGCAGCTTCGCCTACAGTGTGCACAGCAGCACCCAGATGGCCGCAAACGCCATCGAAACAGCCAAGGCGCAGTCTCTCGCCGATGGCGGGGTATCTCGTGGCATATTCGAACTGCTGAGCGGGCAGGCCGCGCCGACAGCCTGGAAGGCCAATGGGCAGACTCACCCGATGCAGCTAGACGGCCACGACATCACCGTGACCCTCACCGACGAATCCGGCAAGATTGACCTCAACGGCGCGCCTCCCGCCCTTCTCGCCAGCTTGCTGCAGTCCGTCGGCGTAGACGCTGATCGTGCCGCGCAGCTTGCGCAAACATGGGTCGGCTGGCGCGCCCCGCCACCCTCGGGGGCGGGCTTGCAGCCCCAGCTCGGCGCGCTTGCTGCGCACGGCCCTTTTCGCAATATCGAGGAGCTGCAACAAGTGCCTGGAGTGACGCCGCAGCTGTTCCGGCGGCTCGCCCCATTGGTGACCGTTTATACCGGGCTGCCGGGCGTCAACACCCAGATCGCCTCTGAAGAAGTGCTGCAAGCCCTGCCGGGAGTCAGTGCCGAAATTGCCCGCGCCTACGCACAGCAGCGAGCCGCGCTGTGGCAGACCAGTCAAGCCGTGCCCGCCCTGGCGCAGGCGGGTACTTATAACGTGGCAGCCCTTTCGGGCGTCGTCAGCGTGCTCGCCCAGGCGAGCCTGGCCAACGGGGTTGGTTTTTCCCGGGAAGCCGTGGTGCGGATCACCGGCCAGCCCGGGCGACCCTATCAGATTCTGTCCTGGCGCGAGGTTTACCCGGCGCCGGCACAGGCCGGCTCCCCAGGCTGAGGCGGGCGCCAGATTCACGGCCTGCAAGCCGCAAGCAAGCTCTCAAGGAAACGCAGGGCCGCCCCAAGTTTCCTTGACCCCCACGGGGGGCGG
>DZDA01000021.1 GCA_022730375.1 Thiomonas intermedia | reverse complement strand
TGTATGGCCGCAACAACGCCATCATGAGCGGCATGGTGGCGCAGTACAACACGCAGGATCTGGAAGACATCGCGGCCTATATCGCCAGCCTGAAGGGCGATCTGTACATCCGCGACGAAATGCACTGAAGTTCAGCGATCTGCATGCGGCGAGCACAGTGACCTGCGCCCGCCGCTCACATGCCCTATTTCTTGCCTTTGATGCTATATAGATACTCGGCGATCACAGGCACCTGATCCTCGGGAATCGGTGCCTTGAACACTTTCTTCATCTTGTTGACCTCGGCCAGCCAGGTGGTTTTGGAAAGATCGGGCTGATTCATCGCCATGCCCGCCGAGTGGCACATCAGGCAGGAGGTGTTGGCGGCCTTGGCGCCAGGGCTATCGCCTGGGAAGACGCGGGTGCTGCTGGGCAGAGTAATAGTCTGGGTCTTGAGGGTGAGGGCGTGCGCAGGTGCTGCGGCGCATGCGCCGAGAATCAATCCGGTGCCCAGTGCGCGCAGCGCAGCGCCGGTTGTGTTTTGAGTCATGTGTGTTCTCCCTGTCAAACGGCTATCAGTTTGGTGGACTCGACGACGTTGCGCATAAAGCCACCGGGATTCCAGTTGGGCGTCATGGGCTGCTGCAGGCCGTCCATATTGGTGCAGCGAACCATCACCGTCTGGTCGCCCTTGGCAAACTTGAGATGCGCATTCCACTGGCGAAAGCTGAACTTGCCGTAGTCACGTCCGAGTTCGGTCGGCATCCAGGTCTTGCCGCCGTCGATTGAGACGTCGACGGCCTTGACGCCGGTATCGCCACCGAAGGCAATGCCGCGCACCAGTTCCGGTCGTCCGGCGCCGACTGTCGCACCATCATTCAGATTGGTGACGAAGGATCGCGGCACCATACGGTTGATCGGGACGAACTTCACATCCTTTTCACCAGGTGTCATATTGGCTTGCGGCCAGTTGTCGGGAATGGTGTAGGCCGGCTTCATCCAGAAGTTGGTGTCTTCCTCGTTGAGCACGCGCACGTGTTGCAGCATCTTGGTCCAATAGGTCGCGTACCAGCCTGGCACCACGAGCCGGAAGGGGAAGCCGTTGAGCAGCGGCAGCGCCTCGCCATTCATCTCCCAGGCGATCATCACTTCGCCGTCCCGCGCGTGATCCACGGACAGCGACTTTTTCAGATTCGGCGCCGTCGGTATGACCGGACGCTCGGAGCCCTCGAACTGCACCTGAACCGCGCCCGCCTTGACGCCCGCGGCGTCAAGCACGTCCTTGAGCCGCACGCCGACCCAGCGGGCATTGCCCATCGCCCCATTGCCCCATTCGCCGCCGGGCACGCGGGGCTGGAAAAAGCCACGGGAATTGCCCGAGCACTGATTGACGGCCGCCAGTTCGACATGCTTGAAGCGCTTCATCAGGTCGAACACGGTGAACTCCAGCACCTTCTCCACATGGCCGCTGATGCGCACCTTGTGGGTATGCGGGTTCATGGTCGTGGGAATATCCGCCCAGTGCCAGCGCACAAAGAACTGATCGACCGGCGTGAAGACCCCCTTGTCAAACACCGACCAGGGAGTTTCAAGCAACGGTGGCCGTGTACGCTGCAGAATCATCTCACCATAGCCGGGGAATGTCGTCGTGAGCTGGCGCTCATCGGCGCCACCAGGAAGCGGCAGTTTGGTCATTTCCGCGGCTAGGCTGGTGCGGGCGAGCGCCAAAGAGCCCAGTCCAGCTGCGGCAGTTTGCAAAAAATGCCGCCGCGCCTGTGTGTCAGGGTTGTAGTCGGTCTGTTTCATGCCATTCCTCCTCGGTGTGATGGACAGACGCGTTGCATTTCGTCGCGCCATACTGTGATTTATAACCAACCGAGGGAGGCCTGAATAATGGATTTAATCAGTCGATCAAAGCAATTTTTTTGATGAACGATCAGCGGAGCGTCGATATATTCTTTCGAACATATGAATTTTCTAACATGTTGAATATCCTATAGAAATTTCACGGACGTGGAGAGTATTTCGCAATATTCGGATGAAATGAAATATATTTTTCTATAATGTTGCGTTTTGGTGCAAAAATGGTCATATAATATCGCTGATATTACATTCTGTCATGCCGCGCAAAGAGCCTGAAGATTGAGGGCGCCAGCGCGTATGTCCCTATCAACGGGCTATGCTTGTCGCAACATGCGCGAGGAGAGCCCCATGACAGACGAACAGAACCCGTCGCCGCCCGGAGGCGGGAAAAGCCGGCCCAAGATCAATCCCAAGACGCAGGTGCATCTGGGCTATTGGCTGCTGGCCATTGCCTTGATGTTCATGGTGCAAAGTCTGTGGTCGTCTTACCGCAATGTGCAGACGGTGCCGTACAGCGAGTTCCAGACCTATCTCAAAGACGGCCGCATCAAGGACGTGGTGATCGGCGGCCAGACCATCACCGGCACGCTGAAATCGCCCGATGCCAGCGGCAAGACCCTGGTGGTCGCGGTGCGCGTGGAGCCGCAACTCGCCAGTGAACTGCAGAAGTACGGGGTGACGTATTCGCAGCAATACACCAACACTTGGCTGTCCGACATACTGTCGTGGGTGTTGCCCGCGCTGATCTTCGTCGGGCTGTGGTTTTTTCTGGTACGCAAGTTTGCCGACAAGGCCGGGGGCATGGGCATGGGGGGTTTCATGTCCATCGGCAAGAGCCGGGCGAAGGTTTATATGGAAAACCGCACTGGGGTGACTTTTGCCGACGTCGCGGGGGTGGACGAAGCCAAGGCCGAGCTGGAAGAAGTGGTCGATTTTCTCAAGAGCCCCGGCGAGCACAGCCGTTTGGGCGCCCGCGCGCCCAAGGGCGTGCTGTTGGTGGGGCCGCCCGGCGTGGGCAAGACGCTGCTGGCACGCGCCGTGGCGGGAGAGGCCGGGGTGCCGTTTTTCTCCATCAGCGGCTCGGAGTTTGTGGAGATGTTCGTTGGCGTGGGCGCGGCCCGGGTGCGCGATTTGTTCGAGCAGGCGCGGGAAAAATCGCCGACCATCATTTTCATCGACGAGCTTGACGCGCTGGGCCGCGCCCGCAGCGCTGCGCCGTTTGGCGGCGGACACGATGAAAAGGAGCAGACGCTCAACCAGTTGCTGGTCGAACTCGACGGCTTCGATTCCACTTCGTCCATCGTGATTCTCGCGGCCACCAATCGGCCCGAGATTCTCGACCCCGCCCTGCTGCGCGCCGGGCGGTTTGACCGGCAGGTGCTGGTGGAACGGCCCGATAAAGTGGGGCGGGTGCAGATTCTCAAGGTGCATGCGGTCAAGATTAGGCTCGATCCGAGTGTTGATCTGGAGCAGGTGGCGGCGCTCACGCCGGGGTTCTCCGGCGCCGATCTGGCCAATCTGGTGAACGAGGCGGCCTTGCTGGCCACGCGTGAAAACGCGCGCACCGTCACGCTGTCGCACTTCACCCGCGCGGTCGAGCGCATCGTCGCCGGGCTGGAAAAGCGCAACCGCCTGCTCAACCCGAAAGAGCGCGACATCGTGGCGCATCACGAAATGGGGCATACGCTGGTGGCCATGACGCTGCCCGGCAGCGATGCGGTGCACAAGGTGTCCATCATTCCGCGCGGCATCGGCTCGCTGGGCTACACCATTCAGCGGCCCACCGAAGACCGCTATCTGATGACCCGGGAAGAGTTGAAAAACAAGATGACCGTGCTCATGGGCGGGCGGGCCGCCGAGCATCTGGTGTATGGGCATTGGTCAACGGGTGCGGCGGACGATCTGGCGAAAGTCACCGACATCGCCCGCAGCATGGTGACGCGTTACGGCATGGCCGAAAAGCTCGGCGGCGTCAGCCTGGAAGAAACCCAGCAGCCCGTGCCCGGCATGCCGGGCTTGCCGCCGCAGCACGAATACAGCGAGCAGACCGCGCGGGAGATTGATTGCGCCGTGCGCGATCTTGTCAGCGATGCCTTCAACCGCGCGCAAGACATTCTGCAACGCGAACGCGCCGTGCTGGAGGAGGGCGCGCGGCAACTGCTGGCAAAAGAAACCCTGAGCGAAGCCGATCTCAAGGCGCTGTTCGCACCGCTGGCCGCTGCGCAGACCCTGGTTTAGGTCCTGTTCAAGCGTGGCTGGAATGCAGCACTTTGGGCGGCACAGCCGGGCGGTCGTAGCGCTCGATGCCCAGCCCGGCGATGCTGATCTCCGGCTTGCGGCTGAGCACCAGATCGCTCACCACCCGCCCTGAGCCGCAGGCCATGGTCCACCCCAGGGTGCCGTGGCCGGTATTGAGGTAGAGGTTGGGATAGCGCGTGGCGCCGACGATGGGCGTGCTGTCGGGCGTCATCGGGCGCAGGCCGGTCCAGAAGGTGGCGGCAGCGAGGTCGCCGCCGGGGAACAGGTCGCGGGTGACCATTTCCAGCGTTTCGCGCCGACGCGGGTTGAGCCGCAGATCGAATCCGCCCAGCTCCGCCATGCCGCCCACGCGGATGCGCTGATCGAAGCGGGTGAGGGCGATTTTGTAGGTTTCGTCCAGCACGGTGGAACGCGGTGCGAGCGACTCGTCGGTCAGCGGCACGGTGAGCGAGTAACCCTTGACCGGATAGACCGGCAGATCGAGCCCCAGCGGCGCCAGAAAGTCGCGGGTGTAACTGCCCAGCGCCAGCACATAGCGATCGGCGGTGAGGACGGCGTCACCCACCCGCACGCCGGTGATGCGCTGGCCGTCGCTCGACAACCCGCGAACCGTCTGGCCGAACTCGAATTTCACGCCCAGTTCGCGTGCCATCTCGCCCAGGCGGGTGGTGAACATCTGGCAATCGCCGGTTTCGTCGTGCGGCAGGCGCAGGCCGCCAACAAGTCGGTCGCGGGCGTGCGCCAGACCGGGCTCGACTTGGGCGAGCTGGTCGCGATCAAGCAGTTCGTAGGGCACGCCGCATTCTTCGAGCACGGTCACGTCGCGCTGCACCGCATCGAGCTGCGCCTGGCTGCGAAACACTTGCAGCGTGCCGCCGGTGCGCTGCTCGTAGGCGATGCCGGTTTCAGCGCGCAGCGTCTGCAGGCTGGCGCGGCTGTACTCGGCCAGACGCATCATGCGTTCCTTGTTCGCCGCATAGCGTCCGGCGCTGCAGTTGCGCAGCATTTGCGCCATCCAGCGCAATTGCCACAGCGTGCCGTCAGGACGAATCGCCAGCGGCGCATGGCGCTGAAACATCCACTTCACCGCCTTGAGCGGAATACCGGGCGCGGCCCAGGGCGTGGAATAGCCCGGCGACACCTGGCCGGCATTGGCGAAGCTGGTTTCCATCGCGCAGGCGTTTTGGCGGTCGATCACCGTCACCTCCGCGCCCGCCTTGGCGAGGTAGTACGCCGTGGTGGCTCCGATCACGCCGGCGCCGAGAACAATGACTTTCATCGCAATTTTCCTGTGAACAGTTGATGGCTGAAATCTAGTCGGTCATATGCAAAAATTTTCCTTGTTTTATGGCGGTTTCACAGTGAAAATCTTTGCGCAAGAGCACGCCTTGATGGTTCCCACGCAATATGTACGAACTCGATCGCATCGACCGCCGCATTCTGGATCTCCTGCAGCGCAACGGCCGCATCGCCATGACCGATCTGGCCAGCGAAGTCGGGCTGTCGGCTTCGCCGTGTACCGAGCGGGTCAAGCGCATGGAGCGTGCCGGGGTGATCACCGGCTACAACGCCCGCATCAACCCGGAGGCGCTGGGCAAGACCCTGCTGGTTTTTGTGGAAATCAAGCTGGCGTCAAAGTCGGGCGATGTGTTCGACCGCGCGCGCCAGGAGTTGCTGCACATGCCCGACGTGCTGGAATGCCACCTCGTTTCGGGCAGCTTCGACTATCTGGTGAAGTTCCGCCTGCGGGGCATGAAGGAATACCGCCATCTGCTGGGCGATATTCTCAAGCGGCTGCCGGTCTCGGCCGAATCGCACAGCTATGTGGTGATGGAAGAGATCAAGGAAAGTCTGTATTTGCCGACTGACCGATAGCGCACCCGCAACCGCAACCACACCGGCAAACGATACCCTCTCCCTATTTTTTTCAGGACGACACATGATTGAACGTCTGCACGTTGGCCCGCGCCTGAGCGAGGCCGCCATTGCCGCCGGCACGGTGTATCTCGCCGGGCAGGCGCCCGAACTGCACCCCGAGGCCGATCTGGAAGACCAGACCCGCGAGGTGCTCGGCCACATCGACCGCCTGCTGCGCGAATGCGGCAGCAGCAAGGCGCATCTGCTGACTGTGCAGATTTTTCTGGCGGATATCGCCGACATCGCCCGCATGAACGCCGCATGGGATGCCTGGGTGACGCCTGGCCATACGCCGCCGAGGGCCACCGTACAGGCGAAGCTGGCCGACCCGCGCTGGCGCATCGAGATCGTGGTGACGGCAAGGCAGATGTCGCAGCCATCGGCGCCATAAGCCCCGGCCTGCAAGACGTGCGCATACGCCGCAAAATGCGCTCATGCACTCTGTGAAAAACATCGCTTTATCTCTGCTCGATCTTGTTGCCGTGCGCGAAAACGGCACCGTAACCGAAGCGCTGCAGATCGCCTTGCGCACCGCGCAACATGCCGAATCGCTGGGCTTCAAACGGTACTGGATGGCCGAGCATCACAATCTGGCCGGCGTGGCAAGTTCGGCCACGGCGGTGCTGGTGGGCTATGTGGCGGGCGGCACGCAGCGCATCCGCGTGGGGTCGGGGGGCGTCATGCTGCCCAACCACGCGCCGCTGGTCGTGGCCGAAGCCTTTGGCACGCTCGCCGAGCTGTATCCGGGGCGCATCGATCTGGGTCTTGGACGAGCGCCGGGTGCCGATCCGCTGACCATGCGCGCCCTGCGCCGCGACCGCATCGAGCGCGAAGAAGACTTTCCGCGCGATGTGGCCGAGCTGCAGCATCTGCTCGCTCCGGCAGAGCCCGGTCAGCGCCTGGTCGCCATGCCCGGTGCGGGAACGCAGGTACCCATCTGGTTGCTGGGCTCCAGCCTGTTTTCTGCGCGGCTGGCGGCGCAGCGGGGGCTGCCTTATGCCTTCGCCTCGCACTTCGCGCCGCGCCTGCTGCATCAGGCGCTGGAGTTGTATCGACGAGAGTTCCAGCCTTCGCCCGCGCTGGCGCAGCCCTACGTCATCATCGGCGTGCCCCTGATCGCCGCGCCAACCGACGAAGAGGCGCAATTTCTCGCCAGCAGCACCTACCAGCGCGTGCTGGGCATTCTCACTGGGCAGCGCGGCCGCTTGCCGCCGCCAGTGGCGCACTATCTGGAACAGCTTCACCCGCAGGAGCGTGCCGCGATTCAAGACTTTCTCGCTGCCGCCGTCATCGGCAGCCCCGAGACGGTACGGCAGGGCTTTGCCGCGCTGGCCGAGTCCACGCAGGCAGACGAATTCATGCTGGTCTGTGATGTATTTGACGCACCGCTGCGGCTGCGCGCGCTCGACATCGCCGCGCAAGCGATGACATGAGCGCCAAGACACGTTCCACGCCAGCCACGTCGGCAGCCGCCGCATCGCAACGCCTCGACAAATGGCTCTGGGCGGCGCGCTGGTGCAAGACGCGCGCGCTCGCGGCGACGCAATGTGAACTGGGCCGCGTGTGGGTGAACGGCGCCCCGGCGAAACCGGCCAAAGAGGTGCGCATCGGCGATGTGCTGGTCATCCAGCAGGAGCGAGAGCGCCGGGAAGTGGAGGTACTGCAGGTCGGCCTGCAGCGGCAGTCCGCACCGCTGGCGCAAACTCTGTACCGCGAGACCGAGGCCAGCCGCCTGCAGCGCGAAAGGCAGGCCGAGTTGCGGCGCTTGAGCCCGGAGCCGGAAGCTGTGCGTCAGGGGCGACCGAGCAAACTCGATCGCCGGGAGTTGCAGCGTATGCTCGACAGCAACCTCGATTGAGCCACCCTTCCAGCCCATGCCGGACACCGCACGCCTCTTCCCCCGTCAACCCCGAAGCTACAAGCCGCTGAGCGGCGTGCGCATCGTTTCTCTGGCGCTAAACCTACCGGGCCCGGCCGCCGCCGCCCGCCTGCGGGCTCTCGGCGCCAAGGTGCTGAAAATCGAGCCGCCCGGCGGCGACCCGATGGCGCAGATGTCGCCCGCGCTCTACCGTGCCATGCACAAGGCGGTGCCGGTGCGCAAGCTCGATCTGAAAACCGCCGAAGGCCAGACGGCGCTGCACGAGCAACTGCAACAAAGCGATCTGCTGCTGACAGCGTTCCGCCCGGCGGCGCTCAAGCGGCTGGGGCTGGACCGGCGCAGATTGGCCGCGCGCCATCCCCACCTCAGCGCCGTGTTCGTCGTCGGTTATCCGGGGGCGCAGGGGCAGCTACCGGGGCATGATCTCACCTTTCAGGCCGAGGCCGGGCTGATCGATGCCGCGAAGCTGCCCGCAACGCTGCTGGCCGACATGACGGGCGCCCTGCTGGTGAGCGAGGCCGCCCTGGGCGCGCTGCTGCACCAACGCGTGCAGGGCAGGGGGGCGATGCTGAACATTGCGCTGGCCGACGCGGCCGATTTTGCCGCCGTGCCCCGCGCGCTGGGCATGACCGCGCCGGGGCAGCTGCTCGGCGGCGCCTTGCCCGAATATGGCGTCTATGTCTGTGCCGACGGGCTGGTGGCGATTGCGGCGCTGGAGCCCCATTTCAAGCAGGCTCTGGCGCTGGCGGCGCAAGGGGCGACGCACCGCTCAATCGCCCGCTGGTGCAAATCGCACACCGCCGCGCAGCTCACCGCGCTGGCGCAGCAACACGATCTGCCGCTCTGGGCATGGACGACCTGAAGCCCCAAGGCCCGCCCGAGGCCGACCTCACGCCGCGCATGCGCGAGCTGCTGCAGCGCATTGCTCGCGCGGGGCAGCCCGCGTTTGAGCAACTCACCCCCGCAGCCGCCCGCGCCGCCTATGCGCGCATGGCGGAAGTGCTCGACTTTCCCCCGGCCGAGCTGCCGCTGTGCGACACGCTCGATTGCCCGAGCCGCGATGGCGAGCGTCTCACGCTGCGCCGCTACGCCCCCCGACTGGCTGACTGGCAATCGCCGCAACCCGCCTTGCTCTACTTGCATGGCGGCGGCTTTGTCATCGGCAGCGCGGCCACGCACGATGCGCTGTGCCGCCAGCTGGCGCTGCGCTCGGGCTGGATGGTGCTGTCACTCGATTACCGGCTCGCACCGGAACACCGCTTTCCCACCGCATTCAACGACAGCTGGGATGCGCTGCAATGGCTGCACGCCCACGGCGAGATGCTCGGCGTGGATACGCACTGCCTCGCCGTCGGTGGAGACAGCGCCGGGGGCACGCTGGCGGCGGCCTGCGCCTTGGCGGCGCGCGACGCCGCGCTGCCGCTGGCCTTGCAACTGCTGTTTTATCCCGGCATGGGTTGCGGGCATGAAACGCCGTCGCAACAGCGTTATGGGCACGGATTCTTGCTCGACCGTGAACAGATCGACTGGTTTTTCGGCCACTACCTGCGCAGCCCGCGCGATGGCGCCGACTGGCGTTTCGCCCCGCAATGGGCGGCTCAGCACCAAGGCGTGGCTGCGGCGTGGATCGCGGTTGCCGGCTGCGATCCGTTGCGTGACGAGGGGCTGGCCTACGGCGCGTTGCTGCGCCGCGCCGGGGTGAAGGTCGAGATGACTGAATGGCCGGGCGTCACCCACAATTTCATCAAAATGAGCCGGGCCTTGCCCGAGGCCGTTCAGGCGGTGGAAGCCGCCGCGCTCGCGCTACGGACGGCGCAGGCTCAATCTGGCGCGGTGAGCGCGTAGGGCAGGGCGCCCAGCTTCAGTTCGGGGCCTTCGGCGCTGCCCAGATGCAGGCCCGGCTGTTCGGCGAAGGCGATTTTCAGCTCCGCCAGAGCCCACCAAACACCCGCAGCATCGGCCGCGGCATTCACCACCACGCCACAGGGCTGGCCCGGATCGGCCGCGTGCACCAATTCCTGTCCCGGCTGCATGGCGGCCGGGCCGCTCATCAGATACATGCGCCGCTTGAGGGTGCCGCGATACTGGCTGCGCGCCACCACTTCCTGCCCCGGGTAGCAGCCCTTTTTGAAATTCACCCCGCCGATCAATTCAAAGTTGAGCATTTGCGGCACGAATAACTGCTGCGTCGCGGCGGTGAGGTGCGGCAGCCCCGCGCGAATGTCCTGCAGCGTCCACGCAGACGGCGACAGCGCGGGCAGGGCGGCAAGCTCCGCCTGCAGCGCGGCCTGCGTGGCTTGCTCCCGCTCGGTCAGCAGCACGCAGCGCACCGCTGAGCCCGCCTGCGGCAGACGCAGCAAAAGCGCGCCGCTTTCCAGCCGCCGCACGCACCAGGGCTGGGCGGGGGGGGCGAGCGAGGCCGGGTAGTCGTCGGCGGTGTCGCCCAGCAGCCCGTGCCGTGCCCACTTCGCGCTGGCGTCGTCGAGGGTGCATTTCAGGCGCAGTACAAACATGCGCAGGCGCTGCAGTGCGGCGGCGGCAATCGAGGCGTCGAGCAGCAGGCCGATCTGCTCGGGCGCCATGTGCACCGCGATGAAGTCGGCCAGCATCCGCCCCTGCGGGTTAAGCAGTGCGGCCAGCCGCGCCTGCTCGGCTGGCCAATGCTGGAAATCCTGGCTGAGCTGGGCATGAAGCAAGTCGGCGCCCTGCGGCCCCGAGACACGCAATAGGGAGAGTTGATCGAGGGGACAGGAGAGCAGAGGCATGAGCGGCTGACGGTTAAGCCCTCTGGAATGGGGCTCGGTTGGTGCAGCGGTGCATGCTTGATGGAACCCATAAAACCGATGGATTTGGCGTCAGGGCGAGACGCAAACCACAGCGATACCCGAAGGTATCGCGCGGATTTGCAACGCCGCCCTGGCGGCAAAGACGCGGTTTGATGTTCCAGTTAGCGTGCACCGCTGCACTAGTATAGGAAGGTTATTTGCCACCGGCGCGCGGTGGTCGGCGCCCTGGCGGCAACTTCCTTCCACTTACAACGTGCGTTTTCTGCGAAAACTCCTTCTTCTCGGTTTGATCGTTCTGGCCTTGGCGGCCGGAGCGTTTGTCTGGTGGGCCAACCAGCCCATCGCCCTGCGCGAGAGCCCGCTCGACTTTTCGGTGCGCCCCGGAAGTTCCGCCCTGTCGGCTGCGCAACAGGTCAGGGCGCAGGGCGCCGACCTGCAGCCGCGTCTGTTCTATTGGCTGGCCCGCCTGAGTGGACGCGGTACGGAAATCAAGGCCGGCAGCTACGAAATCGGCACCGGCATGACGCCGTGGGTGTTGCTCGAACGTATGGCGCGCGGCGATCAGACGCTGAAATCCATCACCATTCCCGAGGGCTGGACCTTCGAACAAATGCTGCAGTCGCTGGCGAAGGCGCCCAGTCTGCAGCATGACGTGGGCGACCTCACCCCTGAGCAGATCATGCAGCGTATTGGCGCTCCAGCGCAGACGCCCCCCGAGGGTGAGTTCTTCCCCGACACCTATCTGTATGCACAAGGCTCGTCAGAGCTGGACGTGCTGCGCCGCGCCTATCAGGCGATGCAAAAACGCCTGACCGCCGCATGGGCGCAGCGCGCGCCCGATCTGCCGCTGAAATCGCCGCAGCAGGCGCTCATTCTGGCTTCGATCATCGAGAAAGAAACCGGCAAGCCGTCTGATCGCGAAAAAATCGCCGCCGTGTTCATCAACCGTCTGCGCGCGGGCATGCCGCTGCAGAGCGATCCCACCGTGATCTACGGCATGGGCGCGCGCTACAACGGCAACATCACCAAACGTGACCTGCAAATGCTCACGCCCTACAACACCTACGTCATCAACGGTCTGCCGCCCACGCCCATCGCGCTTCCGGGCGAGGCTTCGCTGCAGGCTGCACTGCATCCCGCGCCGATCAAGGCGCTGTATTTCGTGGCTCGCGGCAACGGCGCCAGCCAGTTTTCCGACACGCTCGCGCAGCACAATGCGGCTGTGGCGCGTTACATCCTCAAGACTCCATGAGCGCACTCAATCCCTACCGTCCCGGCCTGTTCGTGTCCCTCGAGGGCATCGACGGCGCTGGCAAATCGACCCAGTTGCAAACCGTGGTTGATGTGCTGCGCGTAGCCAACCGCCAGGTCATGCTCACCCGCGAGCCGGGCGGCACCGAAATCGGCGAAAAAATCCGCGAACTGCTGCTGCACGAGACCATGCGCCCGGCAACCGAGGCCCTGCTGATGTTCGCGGCTCGGCAAGAGCATGTGCTGCGGGTCATCGAGCCGGCCCTGCTGGGCGGCACCGACGTGGTCTGCGACCGCTTCACGGCGGCGACGCTCGCCTATCAGGGCGGCGGCAAGGGCATTCCCACCGAACGGCTCGAAGCTCTGGCCCGCTGGGTGCATCCGGGGTTGTGCCCGGACTGCATCATCCTGATCGATGTGCCGCCCGAAGTGGCCGCGCAGCGCCTGGCGCAGACGCGGCAACGCGACCGTTTCGAGCAGGAAAGCGTTGATTTTTTTGCCCGAGTGCGCGCCAACTATCTGCAACAGGCCGCCAGTGCGCCCGAAAAATGGCGTGTGATCGATGGCACGCAAACCCCGGAAGCGGTACAAAAGATCATCACAGAGTACTTGAACAAAGTTTTGCAAGAGTTTGATTCAAAATGAACTCGGCCTGGCTGATTCACGCACCGCAGGGTTATGGCAAATGGCCGCTGCTGCAGCGCACGGCCAACGCGCTGCTGTGCGAATCACCCCAGTCGCTCACGGCCTCCGAGCGTGAGGCGGCCCGGCTTCCCGCTGCCCTGTCCACCTACAAGGCCTGCGGACACTGCGCCAGTTGCGCGCTGCTGGCAGCTGGCACGCACCCCGATTTGCTGATCGCAGCACCCGAGGCGATGTGGCCCGAACTCGGCCTGAATCCGTCTGAAGAAGCAGCGCCGCGCTCCGAAACCAAGACGGCGAGCCAGGAGATCCGCATCGAGCAGATCCGCCGCCTGAACGACTGGTCCGTGAGCACCAGCCACCGCGGCCGCGCCAAGGTGGCGCTGGTCTATCCGGTCGATGCGCTCAACGCGGCCGCGGCCAACGCTCTGCTCAAGACCCTCGAAGAGCCACCGGAAGACGTGCAGTTTCTGCTCGGCGCCCACCGGCTCGACGCCTTGCTGCCCACGATTCGCAGCCGCTGTCGCCTGGCGGCACTGCCGCGCCCAGGGGCAGCCGAGGCGCAGAAACAACTCGGCGGGAGGGCGGTGGCGACGGGGGCGCAGCAGGCCGTGCTGGCCTGGAGTCAGGGCGCGGTCTATCAGGCCAACCCGGCGCTGGGGCTTGAATGGGCCGAAAGCCTGCTGGACGCCTTGTCGCGTCAAGCCGCCAGCCCACAGTCGTCCACCCTGCCGCCGCCGCCCGATCAGGCGGCTGGCGTCGCGAGCCTGCTGAAAATCGGCAGCGATCTGCAGCGCGTGCAGTCTGGCGCGCCCCCGCTGTATCTGCCGCAAAAATTGCAGCCTCTGACCGCACTCGCCCAGCGCATCGCACCGCTGAAACTGGCCTATGCACTGGGCGACTGGCGCCAGAAACAACGGCTGGCCGGGTTTCCTTTGAACCAGGCACTCGCCAGCGACGCACTGCTCCTAGAATTTGCCCAGCTTTTCTCCCAAGGAGATTGATTCATGGCTACCGTACCCCGCGCCGCAAGCGCTGCCGCCAACAAGCCCCGCGTCCTTCAGTTGGCCATCAAGGAAAAACCGGCGCTGTATGCCTCGTACATTTCCTTCTTCCCCGAGGGCGGCATTTTTGTGCCCACGCCGCACGAATATCGATTGGGGGAGGGCGTCTATCTGCTGCTCACCATTGTGGACGACCCGCAGCGCTATCCGGTCGAAGGCAAAGTCGCCTGGATCAACCCGGCCAATGCCGCCAACCACCGCCCGCAGGGCATCGGCGTGCGTTTTCCCGCCGACGACAAGGCGCGGCACCTGAAGGTGAAAATCGAAGAAGCGCTGGGCGCCGCCGAGGCCAGCGGCAAGCCGACCAACACCATTTGATGTCGTCTGGAATGTCGCTTGAAATGACCGCTGCACTGACCGATTCCCACTGCCACCTGGCCTATCCGGGCCTGCAAGAACGCCTCGACGACGTGCTTGCGCACATGCACGACAAGGGCGTAACGCGGGCGCTCAACATCTGCACCACGCTCGAAGAATTCGACGCGGTGCACGCCATCGCGCTGCGTTACCCCGGTGTGTGGGCCTCGGTGGGGGTACATCCTGATAACGAAGACGTGCGCGAGCCCACGGTTGAAGACCTCACGCGCCTGGCCCAATTGCCGCGCGTGGTCGGCATTGGCGAAACCGGGCTCGACTATTTCCGTCTGGGCGAGCGCACCGTAGCCGATATGGAATGGCAGCGCGAGCGCTTTCGGGTGCATATTCGCGCCGCCTTGCAGCTCGACAAGCCGCTGATCATCCACACCCGCGCCAGCGCCGAAGACACCCTCGCCATTCTGGCCGAGGAAGGGCAGGGACGTGCACGGGGTGTGATGCATTGCTTCACCGAAAACTGGGATGTCGCGCAGCGCGCCCTCGATCTGGGCTTCTACATATCCATCGCGGGCATCGTCACCTTCAAAAACGCCCAGGCGCTGCGCGATGTGGCGGTGCAAATTCCGGCCGACCGCCTGCTGATCGAAACCGACAGCCCGTATCTGGCCCCCATGCCGCACCGCGGCAAGACCAATGAACCGGCCTATGTGAGCTACGTCGCCGACTATCTGGCCGAATTGCGCGGCGTGGATCGGGAAACGCTGGCAGAACAGACCAGCGACAATTTCACTCGACTATTTCTGCAATAAATCATTGAGTTGAAAAGAACATTTAAGGTTGTTTATGAATAGAGTTCGGCGCCAATTTCTCCAATCAACCGTCGTGGCAGTGCTGCTCGCGGGCTCGGGTGGATGGGCTTACGCCGGGGCTTACACCGACTTTTTCCGCGCCGTCAACATCGACGACGTGGGCACTGTGCGCAGTCTGCTCGCGCAGGGTTTCGACCCGAACGCGGTGGACAGCAAAGGCAATTCTGCGCTGTATCTGGCGCTGCGCTATAACTCGCTCAAGGTCGCCAAGGTATTGATCGATGATCCGCATATTCATCTCAATTACCTGAACCCGTCCGACGAAAATGCGTTGATGATCGCCAGCCTTCAGGGCGATCTCGACATCGTCAAGCTCATGGTCGAAAAAGGCGCGGAAATCAACAAGCCGGGCTGGACGCCGTTGTCCTATGCCGCCACCCGGGGGCGCACCCAAGTCGTCAAGTATCTGCTCGAACATTCCGCCTACATTGACGCCGCAGCGCCCAACGGCTCCACGCCGCTGATGATGGCGGCGTATTTTGGCTATGACAGCACGGTCAAGCTGCTGCTCGAAGAAGGCGCCGATCCGAAGCTCAAAAATGCCATGGGCTTCACCGCGCTGACCTTGGCGACCAAAATGAACCACAAGGACATCGCCAACATGATCGCCAAGGCGCTGGGCAAGGATAGGCCGCAGGGCTCCTGGTAAGTGTGCCATTCATGCGTCTGGCTGGGTCTTATTAAAGGAGCATATGTGCATTATGTTAAGTGCATAACACGACTGAAACTCAAGAGATTGACGGCGGCCCCTCTCGAAGCCGCCGCCGGTAGAAAACAGTTTCAGTCCGCGTTGCGCACGCAGTCCACGAAATAGCGTTTGTTTCCGCTGGCGTCGGTTTCGGTCACCAGGCCATGCACGTCGGTGGCAAATCCCGGAAAGCGCAGGTTGAAGTCGCGGGCGAACTTCAGGTAGCGCATGATGGGCGCGTTGAAGCGCTCGCCTGGGATGAGCAGCGGAATGCCCGGTGGATACGGCGTGACCAGCGCCGCCGTGATGCGGCCTTCGAGCTGGTCGATTTCCACCCGCTCGATGTCGCGGTGCGCCATCTTGGCGTAGGCGTCAGTCGGCGTCATGGCCGGCTGCAGATTGGAGAGGTACATCTCGGTGGTCAGGCGGGCTACGTCCTGCTCACGATAGGCCTCGTGGATCTGCTGACACAGATCGCGCAGACCGATGCGCTCGTAGCGCGGATTCTGCGCCACGAATTCGGGCAGGATGCGCCACAGCGGCTGATTGCGGTCGTAGTCGTCCTTGAACTGCTGCAGCGCCGTGACCAGGGTGTTCCAGCGGCCTTTGGTGATGCCGATGGTGAACATGATGAAAAAGCTGTACAGCCCGGTCTTCTCGACGATCACGCCATGTTCGGCCAAGAACCGGGTGACGATGGCGGCCGGAATGCCGGTGGCGTCAAAGTCGCCGTTGATGTTCAGCCCCGGCGTGACGATGGTCGACTTGATCGGGTCGAGCATATTGAAGCCGTCGGCCACGGCGCCGAAGCCGTGCCAGTCGTCGGTGGCGTGCAGCAGCCAGTCGTCGCGTTCGCCGGTGCCCTCCTCCGCCAAGCCGTTCGGCCCCCACACCTTGAACCACCAGTCCTGTCCGTAATCGGCATCGACCTTGCGCATGGCGCGGCGGAAGTTCATGGCCTCCAGAATGCTTTCTTCGACCAGCGCAGTGCCGCCCGGCGGCTCCATCATGGCCGCGGCCACATCGCACGAGGCGATGATGGCGTACTGCGGCGAAGTGGAGCTGTGCATCAGATACGCCTCGTTGAAGCGATGGAAATCGAGTTGCTGGTTTTGCGCGTTCTGCACCAGGATCTGCGAGGCCTGGCTCAGACCTGCAAGCAGCTTGTGGGTGGATTGCGTGGCGAACACCATGGCCTCTTTGGTGCGCTCGCGGTCGGGGCCGATGGCATGCATGCCGCGATAGAAGTCGTGAAAACAGGCGTGCGGCAGCCAGGCTTCGTCGAAATGCAGGGTGTCGATGTGGCCGTCGAGCATCTGCTTGATAGTGTCCACGTTGTAAAGCACGCCGTCGTAGGTGGACTGGGTGATGGTGAGCACCCGCGGCTTGACCTTGCCGGACAGATGCTGCGTGAGCGGGTTTTCGGCAATTTTGCGGGCGATGTTCTCTGGCGTGAACGCCTCGCGCGGGATGGGGCCAATGATGCCGTAATGATTGCGCGTCGGCGTGAGAAACACCGGCAGCGCGCCGGTCATGATGATGGCGTGCAGAATGGACTTGTGGCAGTTGCGATCCACCACCACCACATCGCCCGGCGCCACGGTAGAGTGCCACACCATCTTGTTCGAGGTGGAGGTGCCGTTGGTGACGAAAAACAGGTGATCGGCGTGAAAGATGCGCGCCGCGTTGCGCTCGCTCGCTGCGACCGGGCCGGTGTGATCGAGCAACTGGCCTAGCTCATCCACCGAGTTGCACACGTCCGCGCGCAGCAGATTTTCGCCAAAGAACTGGTGGAACATCTGCCCCACCGGGCTCTTCAGGAAGGCCACGCCGCCGGAATGCCCTGGGCAATGCCAGGAGTAGGAACCATCGGCGGCGTAGCCGACCAGGGCGCGAAAGAATGGCGGCGCCAGTGAATCCATGTAGGAGCGTGCCTCGCGGATGATGTGCCGCGCGACAAATTCCGGCGTGTCCTCGAACATATGGATGAAGCCGTGCAGTTCGCGCAGGATGTCGTTCGGAATATGCCCCGAGGTGCGTGTCTCGCCGTAGAGGTAGATGGGAATCTCGGCGTTGCGAAAGCGAATCTCCTCGATGAAGGCGCGCAGGTTGTGCAAAGCCTTCGGTTCCACGCCCTCCTCTGTCGTGGCGAATTCCTCATCGTCGATCGACAGGATGAATGCGCTCACGCGGCTTTGCTGCTGCGCGAAGCTGGAGAGATCGCCATAGCTTGTCACGCCCAGCACCTCCATGCCCTCCTTCTCGATAGCCTGCGCCAGCGCGCGAATGCCGAGGCCGGACGAGTTTTCCGAGCGGAAGTCTTCGTCGATGATGACAATGGGAAAACGAAAGTGCATGACGGCTCCGGCGCGGAAGGGATAAAGTGAGAGAGTGTAGGAAATCTGTGTGAAGCGCCCTGCTTCGCGCCATAAAAATGGGAGCACTTGAGATGGACAACCCGACCGCCTGGTGGATTCTGGCCGGTTTCTTTGTCGCCATGGAACTGGTCAGCGGCACCTTCTATTTGCTGATGCTGGCCGTGGGCGCCGTCGCCGGCGCACTGGCGGCGCACGCCGGGCTGCCCATGCCTTGGCATTGGGTGGCGTTCACCGTGGTGGGCGGCGGTGCGGTGATCGCGTTGTATCTGACTCGGCGCATCTTCGGCAAACGTACGGCCGCTGATGTGCGGCACGACAACCTCGATCTCGGCGCGACGGTCGATGTGTCCGCCTGGTCAGCAGACGGCATCGCGCGGGTGCATTACCGGGGTTCAGACTGGTCTGCCCGGCCACTCAGGCGCGGCCCGCTGCAAACCGGCCCGCACCGCATCGCCGGGCAAGATGGCAATGTGCTGCTGATCGAACCGCTGCCCGCCGCACCCGCTACGTCGTCGCTCGACACGAACGCACAACATAATCCGGGCTGACGCGCTTAGCCCGCTTTGATCAACACAAGGGAGTCTTTCATGGAAATCGCCATCATCCTGGCCGTCATCGCCGTGCTGTTCGTCAGCCGCGGCATCAAGATCGTGCCGCAGCAAAACGCCTGGATTCTGGAGCGCCTCGGCCGCTACCACTCCACCCTGCAGCCGGGGCTGAACATCATCATTCCCTTCATCGACAGCGTGGCCTACAAGCACTCGCTGAAAGAAATTCCACTCGACGTACCCAGCCAGGTCTGTATCACCAAAGACAACACCCAGCTCACCGTGGACGGCGTGCTGTATTTCCAGGTGACTGATGCCATGCGCGCCAGCTATGGCTCGTCGAACTACATCGTCGCCATCACCCAACTGGCGCAGACCACGCTGCGCTCGGTGGTCGGCAAGCTCGAACTCGACAAGACCTTTGAGGAGCGCGAATTCATCAATCACAGCGTGGTCAATTCGCTCGACGACGCCGCCGCCACCTGGGGCGTAAAGGTGTTGCGCTACGAAATCAAGGACCTCACGCCGCCCAACGAAATCCTGCACGCCATGCAGCGCCAGATTACCGCCGAGCGTGAAAAGCGCGCCGTGATCGCCACTTCGGAAGGTGCGCGTCAGCAGGCTATCAACGTCGCGGAGGGGGAACGCCAGGCCTTCATCGCCCGCTCCGAGGGCCAGCGCCAGGCGGCGATCAATACCGCACAGGGCGAAGCCGCTGCCATCGAGGCGGTAGCCAACGCCACGGCCCATGCGCTGGAAGTCGTGGCCAATGCTATTCAAAATCCCGGCGGCGCCGAAGCTGTGCAGCTCAAGGTCGCCCAGCAGGGTCTGGACACCTATGCCAACCTCGCCAAATCGAGCACCACCCTCATCGTGCCCAGCGACATGAGCCAGGCAGCCGGCCTCATTGCCTCCGCCATGACGGTGCTGAAGAAAACACAGTGAGTGCGCCAATCTCTTCCAGCTCGGCGCGCCAGGCCGCGCTGGCCGCACTGATCGAGCCTGACCCGGTGCGCAAGGTGACGCTGGCGCTGGCCCTGCGGGACGACTTGCACCACGGGCGCGCGAGCATCGACCCGCCCACCTGTGTGCAGACGCCGCCAAACGCCGCCCTCCCCGGCCGCCCGGACAAGCCTGAACTCATCCCCGCGCAACAGATGCCTCGCCGCAATCCGCGCGATTGCAAGGGCCACGCTGCGCTATTGCATGCCATTGCGCACATCGAGTTCAATGCCATCAACCTTGCGCTCGATGCCGTGTGGCGTTTTCAGGACTTGCCCGAGGATTTCTACCGCGACTGGATCCGCGTCGCAGCCGAAGAAGCCGAACACTTCACCCTGCTGCGCAATCACCTGCGCGGGATCGGCGCTGAATACGGCGACTTTCCCGCGCACAACGGCCTGTGGGACATGGCCGAAAAAACGCGCGCCGACCTGCTCGCCCGCATGGCGTTGGTGCCGCGCACCCTCGAAGCCCGGGGGCTGGACGTGAACCCGAGCATTAGGGCCAAGCTGGCCGCAGCGGGCGATGAACGCGGGGCCGAGATTCTCGACCGCATTCTGGCCGAGGAAATCGGCCACGTTGCGATCGGAAACCGCTGGTATCACTGGGCCTGCGCCCAGACGGGCCGCAATCCCCTCACCGCGCATGACGAACTGGCCGCCGCCTTCGGCGCCCCGCGGATCAAACCCCCGTTCAACCGCGACGCCCGACTGCAGGCGGGGTTCAGCGCTGAAGAACTGGCGATTCTCGAACAGGCCTGTGGTTGAAGCGTTTTGTTGCCGGGCTCAGAAACTGGAACCCGGCTGCTGCAGAAATTCCATTTCCTCTGCGGTCGATTCCCGCCCGAGGATGGCGTTGCGGTGCGGGTAGCGGCCAAAGCGGTCGATGATGGCTTTGTGCCGTAGCTCGAAGTCGAGGTTGTTCGCCAACCCGTTGGCGCGGAACAGGGTTTCGGCCACGACATGAATCGCGGCCGATTCACTGTGCATATAGGGCATGTACGCAAAGGTGCGCTGTTGCTGCGTGAGCGCCTGATCGGCGCCGCAGGCCACGGCCTCCTGCGCGAGGCTGAGTGCCTGCGCATCGGCGGCGAAGGCGCGCGGATCGCCCCGGAACAGATTGCGCGAAAACTGGTCGAGCACGATGATTTCCGCCAGCCGACCCTGCGGCGTGGCTCTCCACGCAAACAACTCACAGCGCACCGCCTGGCGATGAAGTGCACCGAAACGCGTGCGCAGCAGCGCGTCAAAGACCGGATCGGATTTGAACCACTGCGCGGGCTCGATCTCGCGGAACCAGAAATCGAGGGCGGCATCGGGCGCGAAGTTCATTTGGCCTTCCTTGCCAAGAGCCAGGCGTGCGGCCGACGCAGCCAGTCTTCGAGCACCCGGGCGTGGTTGATCTGCGGGTCGTGCGCAGCGAACAGCAGGGTGACGCGCCCTGCCCGCAGCGCCTGGCTCAGGGTTTGTAGGGCCGCAGAATCATCGGGCAAGGCATCGAGTTCGGCCGTGTAGCGGCTTGAAAACTCGGCAAAACGCGCCGGCTCATGCCCGAACCAGACGCGCAGCGCCGGGCTGGGGGCAATCTCTTTCAACCAATGGTCGATTTGCGCGCCATCTTTGCGCAGGCCGCGCGGCCAGAGGCGGTCGATGAGGATGCGCATGCCGTCGTCAGAATTCGGCGGGTCGTATGCCCGCCGAATCTGCAGATCGAGGCGCGGCGCGGTCATGACGAAACGGCGGGCGGTACGGCGTTCACCGCCCGGTGCGGTACATATAGCGGTTGATCTGCGCCATCTCCGAGGAGGTGCGGCGGTAGAGGTGGTCAAGGCTGATGATGGCCACTTCGAGCAGCAGCACGGCGAGCAGCGGGCGCTCAAGACGCAGGCGGTTGTACATGGCGCGGCTGATGCGCAGCAGGCGGGTGTCTTCGCCGGCGCGCAGGCGTACTTCGCGCGGCTTGCGGTCGAAAAAACTCATCTCGCCGAGCATTTCTCCGGGCATGATCTTGCCGATTTCCATTTCGCTTTCGGGCAACTGCGCCATCAGGCAGGCCTGCCCTTCGAGCACGAAAAAAAGACTCTCGCCGACCTGGCCGATATCGGCGATGACTTCGCCTTTTTTCGGCGCCATGAGGTCGCAGTAGTCGAGAAAATCGTGAATTTCGCGGCGGGTGAGGATGGTGGTATCCACGAGCTGACCCAGAAAATGGGCCAGCGCTTCGCGGTCTTCCGGGGTGAAGGTCAGGCGTTCCATGATGTTTGATTTCGAAGTGAAAATGGGTTGGAAAGCGGGGCTGCAAAGCGTTACAGAGTCATGCTATCGGCTGCCCTCGCGAATTCATAGCCCGAAGTAGCTGCGAATGCCCGACAACAGCATATTCACGGCAATGGCCGTCAGGATGAGGCCCATGAGCTTTTCGGCGGCGTTCATCACCGAGTCGCCCAGCCACTTGAGCAGGGTTTCGCTCATCAGCAGCAACCCGCCGGTGACAGCCACCGCCGAACTGAGCGCGCCCACCCAGGTCCAGATTTCGCTGGGCTGACGCGAGGCCAGCAGCAAGACCGTGGCCAGCGCCGACGGCCCGGCCAGCAGCGGCACGGCCAGGGGAAAGATCAAGGGCTCGCGTCCGCTTTCGCCGCCGAAAATTTCAGACGTGGTGGAGAAAATCATCTTGATCGCCACCAGCAGCAGAATGACTCCGCCGGCCACTTCAATGGAAGGCTGGCTGAGGTTCATCAGCTTGAGAAAACCGTGTCCGCCAAACATGAAAGCCAGCAGCACGGCGTAGGCGATGCCGATTTCGCGCAGCGCCACGGGCAGGCGGCGCTGAATCGGCAGCTTGCGCATGACCGCGATGAAAAAGGGCAGATTGCCGAAGGGGTCGAGGATCAGCAGCAGCAAGACGAAGGCGGACCAGAAGTTGTCTTGGGCCATAGCGGGGCAAAGCGCGATCAGGCGCGGGGGTGGTGGCGGGCGTGCAGCGTCTTGAGCCGTTCGCGCGCGATGTGGGTGTAGATCTGCGTGGTGGAAATATCGGCATGACCGAGTAGCAATTGCACCACACGCAGATCGGCGCCGTGGTTGAGCAGATGGGTGGCGAAGGCGTGGCGCAGGGTGTGGGGCGACAGCGGCACGTCGATGCCGGCCTTGCGCGCGTAGGCCTTGATGCGCATCCAGAACATCTGCCGCGTCATGCCGGTGGTTTCGCGGGCGCTTTGCCCGCTGCGCGCGGTGACGAACAGAAAGGGGCTGTCGCGCCCCTGCAGCAATTCATGGCGCGCGGTACGAAGGTAGTTCTGCAGCCAGTCTTGCGCGGCGCTGCCGAAAGGCACGAGTCGCTCTTTGCCGCCTTTGCCCGCAATCTGCACCACGCCCTGATCGAGCGACACGCGCACCACCGGCAACGCCACCAGTTCGCTCACCCGCAGACCGCTGGCGTAGAGCAGTTCGAGCATCGCGCGATCGCGCAGGCCCAGCGGCGTGTCCACCTCCGGTGCGGCGAGCAGCGCTTCCACCTGCGCTTCGCTCAGGGTCTTGGGGCGGCGCGGCGGCTGGCGGGCGGTATCGAGCTGCAGCGTGGGGTCGTCGGTGCGCAAGTGCTCACGCAACGCCCAGCGGTAAAAGCGGCGCAACACCACCAGCCGCCGGTTGGACGAGGTGGCCTTGCTCTGAACAAACCGGGCGGCGATATACGCCTGCACATCGCGCAGCGTCGCTTCGATCAAGGGCGGGCGCTGCGAAAAAACCAGCCAGCGCGCCATCAGGGTGAGGTCGCGCCGGTAGGCGGCGAGGGTGTTGGGCGAGAGGCCGTCTTCCAGCCAGAGGGCGTCGCAAAACCGGTCGATCGTGGCGGCGCAGGCTTCGGGTGCGGGCGGCCATTCGAGGTAGAGCGGGGTTTCAGGCATGGCGACGAGCCGATTGCGAGCTGGCTTCATGCTGCAGCAGCCAGCGTTTGATGCCCAGCAGATACCCGTCTTGGGCTGTGGAATGGGCAAACCCGCCCAGCCCGCCTTGCGCGACGATGCGGTGACACGGCACGACGGGGGCGAACGGGTTGGCCGCGCAAGCCTGCCCCACGGCCCGGGCTGCGCTGTGCAATTGCAGCGCGGCATCGCCATAGGTGCGCGTCTGCCCCTGCGGAATCTGCTGCAACAGCGCCCAGACCCGGCGCTGAAACGCCGTGCCCGCCGCCGCCAGCGGGAGATCGAAGCGATACGCCGGATCGCCGCCATAGGCCCGCAGTTGCATGGCCACAGCGCGGCATAGCGGCGTAGTCGGCGCGATGAGCGGGGTGTCTGGCGGGAGATATTCCAGGCGCAGCACCCATTCGTCGGTGCAGAACAGGCCCATGCGACCAAAAGGCAGCGCGATGACCGCGTCTAGATGGGCCGGGTTTGGTGTGAACGGCATGGCTTGAACATCAGGCAAAAAGCAGACGCACAGGATACCCCGATGCCCACCGGGGCTGCGGCTTTCTCCGAGAATGCGGGCATGACTTCCACTGCTCTGGATTTTCCCGCCTCTGCTCCGCTCGCGAGCCGCCCTTGGCCGCCGCTGGCGCAGCAGTTTGCCGCTCTGGGCGATGCATTCAGCATGCCGGTCGCGGTCAGCCCCCTGCCCGACCCGGTGTTGGTGGCCGCTAGCGCCGATGCTGCGGCGCTGGTCGGGCTGACTGCGCCTGTCACCCCGCAAGATGAGCACGACTGGGCGCGGGCTTTCGGCGGCCATGTCGCGGCGATCAGCGGCGGCAGCCGCGCCACGGTGTACGCCGGACATCAGTTCGGCAACTGGGCTGGGCAACTCGGCGACGGCCGCGCGCTACTGCTGGGCGACTGGCCAGACGCCAGCGGCGGGCAACACAGCGGCGGCTATGCCCGCTGGGAAGTGCAATTCAAGGGCAGCGGCCGCACGCCGTTTTCGCGCATGGGCGACGGCTGGGCGGTGCTGCGTTCTTCCATCCGCGAGTTTTTGTGCTCGGAAGCCATGGCGGCGCTGGGCATACCGACCACGCGCGCGCTGTGCCTGGTAGGCTCCAGCCGCCCGGTGCGGCGCGAGCGCATCGAAACCGCGGCCATGGTCACCCGTTTGTCGCCGAGTTTCGTGCGCTTCGGGCATTTTGAGCATTTCAGCTATAGCGGCCAGACCGAGCAGTTGCGCACGCTGACCGACTGGGTGATCGCCCAGTACTGTCCAGACTGCGCCGATACCCCGCAGCCCGCGCTGGCGCTATTGCAATGGGTGGTGGCCCGCACCGCCCGGCTCATCGCCCAGTGGCAGGGCGTGGGCTTCATTCACGGGGTGATGAATACCGACAATATGTCCATTCTGGGCTGGACCATCGACTACGGCCCCTTCGCCTTTCTCGACGCCTACGACCCGCTGCACACTCCCAACACCACTGACCGCGGCGGGCGCTACGCCTACGGCCGCCAGCCCGCGGTGGCGCACTGGAATCTGCTCGCGCTGGGCCAGGCCCTGCTGCCGCTGATCGACAAGCCCGAGTCGGCGCTGGCCGCGGTGGATCAATTTCGTCCCCAGTATGTGCAGGCCATGCAGCAACAACTCGCCGCCAAGCTCGGGCTGACCGAGCCGCAGCCGGACGACGGCGATCTGTTTCAGGATCTGCTCGACACGATGGCGGCCAACCGCAGCGACTGGACCTTGAGCTTTCGCCATCTCGCCCAGCTTGCCGCCGACGCACACGCGCCCATCCCCCCCGCCCTCGCGGCGCAATTCACGCGCGAGCCGCAACGGTTTGCCGACTGGGCGGCCCGCTACCGCGAGCGCCTGCGGGCGGAAGGCAGCGACGACGCAGCGCGCGCCGCGGCGATGAATGCCGTCAATCCGCACATCGTGCTGCGCCACCATCTGGCGCAGGCCGCCATCGCCCAGGCCGAGGCCGGCGACTTCACCGAAGTGCGCCGCTTGCTGCACGCGCTCACGCGGCCTTTTGATGCGCAGGCCGCGCCGCCGCATTACGCTGAACCCCCGCCGGAACACGCGCCGCCCGCCTGCCTGTCCTGCTCATCCTGAAAGGAGCCCCCATGTCCAAGCCCGCCCCCGAAGACACGAATGACGCCCTCTGGCGCAGCAAACTGAGCGACGAGCAATACCGCGTGACGCGTTGCAGCGCCACCGAGCCGCCGTTCACCGGCCTGTACTGGGACCACCACGGCGACGGCGTCTATCGCTGCGTGTGCTGCGGCACGCCGCTGTTCGACTCGCACACCAAGTTTGAATCGGGCAGCGGCTGGCCCAGCTTCTGGCAGCCCACCGCGCAAGCCGTCATCCGCGAAGTACGCGACGCAAGTCACGGCATGGTGCGCACCGAAGTGCAGTGCGGGCAATGCGGCGCGCATCTCGGCCACGTCTTCCCCGACGGCCCCAATCCCACCGGCCTGCGCTACTGCATCAACTCGGCCGCGCTCGATTTTTCCGAGCGTCAATCGGGAGAGGAAGGCGCAGCCGACTGAGAGGGTATGAACAAATCCGCCATGCCCGCTCCTCGCGCCCAAACCCTCCCGCTCGGCGTTGCATTCGGTGTTGTAAGCGCGCGCCGTGCCGACGGGCACGGCTGTGCTTTGCGCCTTGATCGGAAGCGTTTGCGCACGCTGCTCGGCCACGCCGGATTCATTCACACCCTCTGAGGTTGATCGCGCCACAACCAGGCCGCCCCGCGCACCCCGGAAG
>DZDA01000128.1 GCA_022730375.1 Thiomonas intermedia | reverse complement strand
ACGAACTCCGGGTCCCAGATATTGCGGCCGTCAAATACCACGCGGTCGCGCAGGGTGGCTGCCAGAGAGGTGAAATCGGGCGAGCGGAAGGCATGCCATTCGGTGATGACCACTAGCGCATCCGCCCCGTTGAGCGTGGCGCGGGCGTCGGCGGCGAACTCCAGCGCGGGATGCTCGGGCAGCAGGCGCCGCGCCATTTCCACCGCCACCGGGTCCCAGGTCTGCACTCGCGCACCGGCCTGGAGCAGCGCGGTGATGAGGTCCAGACTGGGCGCATCGCGCATGTCGTCGGTGTTCGGCTTGAAGGCCAGGCCCCACAGGGCGATGGTCTTGCCAACCAGCTTGCCCTGATAGTGATCGGCAATTTTCTCGAACACCCGCAGCTTTTGCCGCTGGTTGACCGTATCCACCGCTTCCACCAGCTCGGCGTGCAGCCCGAGTTCGCGCGCGGTGTGCGCCAGCGCCTTCACGTCTTTCGGGAAGCAGGAGCCGCCATAGCCCGCGCCGGCGTAGAGAAAATGGCTGCCGATGCGGTGATCGACGCCGATGCCCTTGCGGATCTGCTCGATATCGGCGCCCACTGCTTCGGCGATGCGGGCCAGTTCGTTCATGAACGAGATGCGCGTGGCCAGCATGGCGTTGGCGGCGTATTTGGTGAGTTCGGCGCTGGCGGCGTCCATCACCATGATTTTTTCGTGATTGCGGTTGAACGGACGGTACAGCTCGCGCATGGTGGCGATGGCCTGCGGGTCGTCACTGCCCAGCACGATGCGGTCGCCCCGGGTGAAGTCTTCAATCGCCGAACCTTCCTTGAGAAATTCCGGGTTGCTCACCACACCCAGGCGGTGGCTCACCCCGCGCGCCGCCAGACCGGCCTCGGCCAGCGCGCGCACCTTGGGAATGGTGCCCACCGGCGCGGTGGACTTCTGCACCACGACGAGCGGCCCGGTCATGGCGCGGCCGATTTCTGTGGCGGCGCCCTCCACCTGAGACAGATCGGCCTGGCCATTGGGCAGCGACGGCGTGCCCACCGCAATGAAGCACACCTGCGAACCCGGCAGCCCTTCGGCGATGCTCGGGCTCAAGGTCAGGCGGCCCTGTTCGATATTGCGCCGCACCAGATCGCTCAGGCCGGGTTCGTAGAACGGCACCTCGGCCCGGTCGCGCAGCGCAGACAGGCGCTCGGCATCGCGCTCGATGCAGGTGACCTGATTGCCCACATCGGCAAAACACGCTGCGGTCACCAGACCGACATACCCCGCTCCAATCACTGTGACGCGCATAACCGGCTTTCTCGTAATTTCATGATGGAGTGCTATTTTGCAGGAAGTGTTTCGTCAGCGGCGTGACAGAACGGCTTGGTGCATTGCATCTGCGCGTTGCATCTGCATACCCGGCTGACTTGATGCGCATCAAGTGCCATGCTGCACCGCGACATTCAAATGGAATGATCTATCAAGGAGAAGCAATATGAGCCCACCCCGAAAACCTGCGCTTCGCTCGGCTCTCCCCTCAGGGGGCCAGGAACTCTTGGGGCGGCCCGGCGAGTTTCCTGAGAGTCAACCCCAAGCTCCAAGCCGCAATCCGCGCAAACTGCGGACTCCCGCCCCGGCAGCCGCCAAAACGCCCTTGCCTGTGAAACAAGCCGTGAACAAGGCCGCCGAATCGCCGCCCCCGGCCCCCGCCGATGCTTTAGCCGACGTTCCGGCTCGCGCGCTGAACGCAGTCGCCGCGACTAGCGTCCCCCTGCCTCCGGCCGACGCGCAAACGCTCACCCCGCCCGACCACGAGCAAGCCATGCGCGAATTGATCGACCGGGCGCTGCACGCTTTCACCGCCAAGGCCACGCTCGGCCTGTCGCCCGCCGCGCTCGGCCTGGCCTTTGCCGATTGGGGCATGCACATGGCAGCTTCGCCCGGCAAGCAGGCCAGCCTTGCCGTACTGGCGCTGGAGATGCAGGGACGATGGCTGCGTTACGCCGCCGAGTTGGGCACGCACGCCCTGCGCGCAGACCGCACCCCCTGCCCCGACTGCGTCGCCCCCACCCCCAACGACCGGCGCTTCAGTGCGGCGCAGTGGCAGCAGTTTCCGTTCAACCTGCTGGCCCAGCGCTTTTTGCTGCGCGAACAACTCGTCGATGCCACCGCCCACGGCGTACGCGGCGTGTCGCCGCACCACGAGCAGGTGGTGGCCTTCATGGCGCGGCAGTGGATGGACCTTCTCTCGCCCAGCAATTACTTCTGGGCCAACCCCGAGGTGCTGGAGCGCACCCTGAGCAGCGGCGGCGCCAATCTGGCGCAAGGCCTGCGCAACTGGCTCGACGATGCCCAGCGCATGCTCGACAAACGCCCGCCCGCCGGCGTGGACCAGTTTCGCCCCGGCCACGAGCTTGCTGCGACCCAGGGCAAAGTGGTGCTGCACAACCGCCTGATGGAACTCATCCAGTACAGCCCGACCACCGCCGCGGTGCAGGCCGAGCCGGTGCTCATCATCCCGGCGTGGATCATGAAGTACTACATCCTCGACCTCTCGCCGCACAACTCGCTGGTGAAGTTTCTGGTCGATCGCGGCCACACGGTGTTCATGCTGTCGTGGAAAAACCCGGGCGCGGACGAACGCGATCTGGGCATGGAAGACTATCTGCACCTCGGCCCCTTTGCGGCGCTCGACGCGGTGACTTCCATCCTGCCCGGCCGCAAGGTGCATGCCGCAGGCTATTGCCTGGGCGGCACCCTGCTGTCCATCGCGGCCGCAGCGCTGGCCCGGCGCGGCGACGAGCGTCTGGCCAGTGTCAGCCTGTTCGCGGCGCAGACCGACTTCACCGAAGCTGGCGAACTCACCCTGTTTACCGACGAGAGCCAGATCAGCTTTCTCGAAGACCTGATGTGGTCGCAGGGCTATCTCGACACCGCGCAGATGGCCGGCACCTTCCAGATGCTGCGCTCCTCCGACCTGATCTGGTCGCGCCTGATGCGCGACTACCTCATGGGCGAGCGTGCGCCGATGAACGACCTCATGGCCTGGAATGCCGACGCCACCCGCATGCCCTACCGCATGCACAGCGAATACCTGCGCAAACTCTACCTGCGCAACGCCCTGGCCGAAGGGCACTACGCCGTTGATGGCCGCCCGGTCGCGGTGGAAAACGTGACCGCGCCCTGGTTCGTCGTCGGCACCGAGACTGACCATGTCGCGCCGTGGAAATCGGTTTACAAGATTCACCTGCTGGCCGACTCCGAAGTGACCTTTGTGCTCACCAGCGGCGGGCACAACGCGGGCATCGTGAGCGAGCCCGGCCATCCGCGCCGCCACTATCGCTGGGCGCTGCACCCCGGCGGTCGCCCCTACACCGACCCGGCGCACTGGGTGCAACTGGCGCAGGCCGAAGAAGGCTCCTGGTGGCCGCGCTGGGAGCAATGGCTGGTCGCCAAAGGCAGCGCGCAACAAGTCGCGCCGCCCGCCTGCGGCAGTGTGGACTATCCCCCGCTGGCCGAAGCGCCCGGCGACTATGTGCTGCAACGCTGAACCCTCTTCGCGAGACCTTCTTCACGAGACTCTTCTCATGACCGACACGATCTGCAACCGCACCTTCGACGAAATCTCCCTGGGCGACTCCGCCAGCCTGCAGCGCACCCTCACCCGGGCCGACATTTCCACCTTTGCCGTGATGTCGGGCGACGCCAACCCCTCGCACGTCGATGAGGAGTTTGCCCGCAGCACCCCGTTTCACGAAGTCGTGGCGCACGGCATGTGGAGCGGCATGCTGCTGTCCAACCTGCTCGGCACCGAACTGCCCGGGCCCGGCACGGTTTACGTCGATCAATCGCTGTCGTTTGACCGCCCGGTGATGCTGGGCGACACCGTGACCGCCTCGGTGACGGCGCGCGAAAAAATGGCCGAACGCCACCAGATTCGTTTCGACTGCAAGGTGGTCAACCAGCGCGGCGAAACCATCGTCTCGGGGCAGGCGCTGGTGCAGGCGCCCACGCAAAAAACCTGCCGCCCGCGTACCCATCTGCCGCAACTGCATCTGGTCGATCCGGGCCGGCGTCTGCTCGCGCTGGTATCCAGGGCGCGCGAGGGCTGCAAGGGTCTCAAACCCATGCGCGTGGCCGTGGTGCATCCGGTGAACGAAGTCTCCATCCAGGGCGCGATCGACGCCGCCCAGGCTGGGTTGATCGAACCCGTGTGGATCGGCCCGGAAGCCCGCATCCGCGCTGCGGCAGATGCCGCGGGCATCGACCTCTCCCCCTGGCAGCTCATGCCCACCGAGCACAGCCACGCCGCAGCCGCGCTGGCGGTCGAACTGGCGCGCAGCGGCAAGGTCGGCGCGCTGATGAAAGGCGCGCTGCACACCGACGAATTGATGCACGCCGCCTTCGACGCCCAGACCGGCCTGCGCACCGGCCGCCGCGCCAGCCATGTGTTCGTCATCGACGCTCCGGCGGCCGACCGACTGCTGTTCATCACCGACGCGGCGATCAACATCGCCCCGGATCTCGACACCAAGCGCGACATCGCGCAAAACGCCATCGAACTGGCGCAGGCGCTGGGCGTCGACACGCCGCGCATGGCCATCCTCGCCGCGGTGGAAACCGTCAATGCCAATATGGCGTCCACCCTGCACGCTGCCGCGCTGTGCAAAATGGCCGACCGCGGGCAGATCACCGGCGCCATCCTCGACGGGCCGCTGGCCTTCGACAACGCGCTGTCGCTGGCCGCCGCCAAGACCAAAGGCATCAACTCGCCGGTAGCGGGTCTGGCCGACATCCTGCTCACGCCCGATCTGGAGTCGGGCAATATGCTGGCCAAGCAGCTCGAATACCTCGGCGGCGCGACCATCGCCGGGCTGGTCATCGGCACCCGCGTGCCCATCATCCTCACCAGCCGCGCCGATGGCGTGGAAGCCCGGCTCGCCTCCTGCGCCCTGGCCGTGCTGCAACGCCAGGCGCTGCTTCGCGCCGCAGGCCAGATCGACGCCGCTGCCACACCTGACAAGGCGCAGGCCGCCTGAACACCGCCATGTCTGCCTCCACCCTGCTCTGCCTCAACACCGGCTCGGCCAGCCTGAAATTCGCTCTGTTCAAACTCGACGACTGCCTCGGGCCGCACCTGCCAGCGGCCGCACAACTCCGCGGCGAGATCGACAGCCACGACGGCCGGGCCACCCTGCGCTGGACCGACGCGCAAGGCCAGACCCACCGCGCCGCTTCAAGCGATCCGCGCGGCGACATTGCCGCCGAGGTGGACACCCTGCTCGATACCCTCATCACTCCGGCGGATTGCGGCCCCAGCTGTGGCCCCATTGCCGCCGTAGCCCACCGCATCGTGCATGGCGGCACCACCTTTACCTCGGCCCAGCGCATCACACCGTCCGTGCGCGCCGCACTCGACGCCCTGCGCAGCCTCGCCCCGCTGCATCAAGGGCCAGGGCTCGCCGGGGTGGACGCCGCCACCGCCCGCCTGCCTGCCGTGCCGCAGATCGCCTGCTTCGACACCGCGTTTCACGCCACACAGACTGATCTCGCCCGCCGTTACGCCATCCCGCGCGACTGGCACGACAAAGGCTTCAAACGCTACGGATTTCATGGCCTGTCTTACGACGCCATCGCCCACAAACTGCCGCCGCTGCTGGGCGAGCGCGCGCAAGACGCCGTCATCGTGGCGCATCTGGGAGGCGGCTCCAGCCTGTGCGGTCTGCGGGGTCTGCGCAGCGTGAGCACGACCATGGGGTTCACCGCGCTCGATGGCCTGGTCATGTCCACCCGCTGCGGTGCCCTCGACCCCGGCCTGGTGCTGCACTGGATCACCGAAGAGCACCTCGACCCGCAGCAGATCACCGCCATGCTGTACCACGACAGCGGGCTCAAAGGCGTTTCCGGCCTTAGCGGCGACATGCGCACCCTCGAAGTCAGCCCCGATGCGCGCGCGCAAGAAGCCATCACCCTGTTCACCGCCAGCGTGGCCCATCACATCGGCGCGCTCGCTGCAGACATCGGCGGCCTCGACGCCCTGGTGTTCACCGGCGGCATCGGCGCCCACAGCGCCCGCGTGCGGCAAGAAGTCTGCAACGCCCTGTCCTGGCTGGGCCTGCGCCTCGACCCCCTGTCCAACGCGGCAGCTCAGACCTGCATCACCCACGGCGACAGCCCCATCCCCGCCTTCGCCCTGCCCACCGACGAAGAAGGCGTCATGGCCCTACAAACCGCAGCGCTGCTGACGTGAGCCAAAAAGCACAAAGCCCAACCGAAGGGGTTGGGCTTTGTATTTGATGCTGTGGGGTGGCTGATGGGACTCGAACCCA
>DZDA01000127.1:5626-6384 GCA_022730375.1 Thiomonas intermedia | reverse complement strand
ATCCGGGAGCGCACGCGCGCAGGCCTCGATGCGGCCCGCGCCCGAGGGCGTAAGGGTGGCCGTAAACCAGCCCTCAACGAGCGCCAGGTGCGGGAGATTCGGGCATTATTGGCCGATCCCGAGATCCAGGTGTCCGAGGTGGCGCGCCGATATGGGGTGTCGAGGACGACGCTGTACAAGTACAACCGCAAGGAAATGTGATGATTTACCGAGTGTTTGCTTCCGTTTTGATGGTCAGCCTTCTGTTCTTGGCTGGGTGTGATGGCGGCAATTCTGCGTATCAAAAAGGCCATATTGCCTATCAGAAAGGGGATTACAGTACGGCGCTTCGGGAGTTTCGCGTGGCCGCCGAGCAGGGGCATGCCAAGGCGCACGGTGTCCTCGGAATCATGTACGCCGAAGGCCAAGGCGTGCCGCAGGACTATGCCGAGGCTGTGAAGTGGTATCGCAAGGCGGAGGAGCAGGGGGAGGCCGGTGCGCAACTCGCCCTCGGGTTCATGTATGAAGATGGCCAAGGCGTGCCGCAGGACGATGCCGAGGCTGTGAAGTGGTACCGCAAGGCGGCGGAGCAGGGGGTTGCCGAGGCGCAGTTCAGCATCGGAGTCATGTACGCCGAAGGCCGAGGCGTGCCGCAGGACGATGCCGAGGCGGTGAAGTGGTGCCGTCAGGCTGCGGAGCAGGGGGAGGCCAAGGCGCAGAACGTCCTTGGTGACATGTATGTCGCAGGCCGAGGCGTGCCGCAAGATGATGCCGAGGCA
>DZDA01000127.1:0-5526 GCA_022730375.1 Thiomonas intermedia | reverse complement strand
TTGCCAGGGCGCAGTTCACCCTTGGTGACATGTATGTCGCAGGCCGAGGCGTGCCGCAAGATGATGCCGAGGCAGTGAAATGGCTCAGCAAGGCGGCGGAGCAGGGAGTTGCCAGGGCGCAGTTCACCCTTGGTGACATGTATGTCGCAGGCCGAGGCGTGCCTCAGGACGATGCCCGGGCAGTGAAATGGTTCAGCAAGGCGGCGGAGCAGGGGGAGGCCAAGGCGCAGAACGCCCTCGGGTTCATGTGCGCCGAAGGCCGTGGCGTGCCGCAGGACGACGAGCAGGCGATAGGCTGGTTCAGCAATGCCGCTGAGCAGGGGTATGCCGATGCGCAGTTCAACCTCGGCAACATGTACCTCAACGGCCAAGGTGTACCCAAGGACAACAAGCAGGCGGCAAGCTGGTATCGCAAGGCCGCTGAGCAGGGGCATACCGAGGCGCAGTTCACCCTCGGAGTCATGTGCGCCGAAGGCCGTGGCGTGCCGCAGGACGACGAGCAGGCGATAGGCTGGTTCAGCAATGCCGCTGAGCAGGGGTATGCCGATGCGCAGTTCAACCTCGGCAACATGTACCTCAACGGCCAAGGTGTACCCAAGGACAACAAGCAGGCGGCAAGCTGGTATCGCAAGGCCGCTGAGCAGGGGTATGCCGAGGCTGAAGCCCTCCTTGGGGTCATGCACGTCAAAGGCGAAGGCGTGCCCCAGGACGACAAGCAGGCGATAAGCTGGTTCAGCAAGGCCGCTGAGCAAGGGTATGTCGCGGCGCAGTATTTCCTCGGTGACATGTACCTCAACGGCCAAGGTGTACCCAAGGACAACAAGCAGGCGGCAAGCTGGTATCGCAAGGCCGCTGAGCAGGGGCTTGCCGAGGCGCAGTTCAGCCTCGGAGTCATGTACGCCAAAGGCGAGGGCGTGCCCCAGGACGTCAAGCAGGCGATAAGTTGGTACAGCAAGGCCGCTGAGCAAGGGTATGCCGCGGCGCAGTATAAGCTTGGTTTATTGCATGAGAAAGGAGAGATCGTAAATAAGAATGATGTTAAAGCCATTGAATGGTACGGGAGAGCTGCCGATCAAGGTCACGAACAAGCTCAATACAATCTTGGTCTTATGTACGTCAACCAAGGTGTTGATGTAGAATATAATATTAAAATGATTGAGTCTCAAGTTAACCAAAGAAAGCTAAGGTTAAGCGGGCTTAATGGAATCTCGGAGGAATATCATGAGTTGAGTCGTGAAATTCGGTTTTTAAATAACAATTTGCAGCCTTACAGAATTGCAAGGCAAATTATTAGTCAGCAAGAAGCCGACGCTTATGAGCGTAAAATTGCATTAGAGAGAGATTATAATAATAGAATTTTGGAGCAGCAAAGGTCGAGACTGGAAGCAGAGCGAGCACATCATCAGCAGATGCTTGAAATGCAACGCGCCCGGGGTGAGTTGGCTGCAGAGGCTGAGGCGCAAAGATCGTTTCAAGAATCTCTGAATAATTTAAATGGCACAATTGATTCAATTAACAGAAACATGTCAAATCAAATTAATGGCTTTAATCTTGGGGGTGGAGGTTTCGTTTATCCAAGATAGCAGATGGCGACCGCGGGTGAAAATAAAATCCAAATAGATTGCAGTGGGGAATCCGCATGTTGTGGAAATAATCATTGGTTTGGTTCTTGCGGTGGTTGCTGGATTTTTTGTGTTTTTCAAAGCAAGAAAAATAGAACTTTAACGTAATGTTGGCCAAGGGTTTATTATGTTTTGTATTCAGTGTGGCAAATCTATTGCACAAGATGCTCGGTTTTGTGCCTATTGCGGCGCATCTCAGGATGCGGTTGAAATGGGTAAGTCAGGAAGTGCAGAGGATGTTGCATCATCGTTTGAATTAGTGTCGCAAGACAAAGTGCAAGATTCCGTAAATGTTAGGCCATGGATTCGATTCTTGGCGCGCACATTTGATATGTTTGTAGCATTTGCTCTAAGCCTCGCCGCATTCATATTTCTCTTCCCTGAAGCGCTTGAAGGCCCATTTTTTGAAGACGGAAGCCCCCTCTTCACCGTTGCGGTATTTTTTGGGTGGGTGTTTGTTGAGTCGATTCTTCTTTCAACGGTAGGTACAACACCTGGAAAATGGCTGTTTAATATCTTCCTGATACCACCCTACGGTAAGGTGCCTGATCTCTCCAAGTCATTATCACGAAGCTTCATGGTGTGGTGGCGTGGGCTAGGTATTGGCTTTCCTATTGTGAGCCTTGTGACCCAGATTGTTGCCTATTTCAAGTTGAAAAAGCATGGGCAGACTTCTTGGGACAGGGATTCTGGATTTTCTGTCGTGCATGCGCGCATCGGACCTCTCCGGATATTTTTATTGGTTATATTTTTTATATCTGTGCTGTTTGCAACTGCATTTTTCGGCTTGCTTGGTGAGTCTTTGAAGGGGGATTTTGACCAGGCTTCGCCTGGAAGTGCGTTAATGAACGATTTTCGGGTGGATTTTGGGTATGCCGAGGCGACGAAGTGGTTCAGTGAGGTGGGCATATCTAAAGAAATAGAGACATATCGCAAGGCGGCGGAGCGGGGGGATGCTTATGCACAGTTCCTCCTCGGGAAAATGTACTACGATGGCATAGGCGTGCCGCAGGACGTTGCCGAGGCTGTGAAGTGGTATCGCAAGGCGGAGGAGCAAGGACATGCCCGTGCGGTGTCATCTCTCGTTGGCATGTACGCTCTTAACCGAGGCGAGCGAGACATGACGATAGACGAGATCTCTGACAAGATAGTTGAGATGTTACCCAAGATGTCCGAAAATAATGTACAAGTGGATGTGGAGCGTGTCGAAGCTGCGAGGCGGTACCGTAAGGCTGCAGAGCAGGGAGGGGCTGTGGCGCAGTACTTTCTTGCGCACAGTTACGCCAATGGTGAAGGTGTTCCGAAGGATGATGCCGAGGCGATGAAGTGGATCCGCAAGGCGGCAGATCAGGGGTTTGCTCGTGCACAGGTCCGGCTTGGGGGGATGTACTACAAAGGCCAAGCCGTGCCGAAGGATTATGCTGAGGCGATGAAGTTGATTCGCAGGGCTGCAGAGCAGGGGGATGCCAAGGGGCAATTTGGGCTTGGGTTGATGTACGCCAAAGGTGATGGCGTGCCGCAGGACCATGTACAAGCTCATATGTGGTTCAACATCGCAGTTTCAAATGGTTTCGACAAAGCCAGAAAGGGTCGTGATGCCCTTGCCGAGGAAATGACACCCCAGCAAATCCAACAGGCGCAAGCCTTGGCTAGCGAGTGGGCTAGAAAGCACCAGAAATGAGATTGACCGATGCAGCCGAAAAGAGGCCGTCAGACGAAACTCGAACAGAGGGGTGAGATCATGAAAAAACTATTTTTAGGTGCTGCTTTGTTTATGGTTTTTTGCAGTAGCAGTAGCAGTTTGCTCGCCGATGGTTATGCTGGGAGCAGCCCATATTACCGCGCCGAGAGTCGTGATTACGGTAATGATCGCGGTGGCAACAGCCCATATTACAACTCACAAAATAATGATTATAGCAACTACCGTGGTGGCAATGATATAAATTACAATGCTCAAGATAATAGAAGAGCTCCGATTAGTGGAGATGATAACTCCTACAGAGGCTCAAATGGGATGATTTATAACAAATAATTGGCAGGCTGACGGGGTCGGCTTTATCCATGACTACAAGGAGAAAACTATGAGGAATACAGCAATCGTAGCCACTCTGGCTGCATCTGTTATGGCCACTTCATTAGCCGTGGCAGACACCTACATCTATGGTTCTGATGGCACAAGTTACCGCACATACGGCAATTCCCCCTATGGTTCCGATGGCAGTAGTTACCATCGGTACGGTAAAATCATCTATGGATCAGATTGATTTTTGGAGTCCATCGTGATCGTGTTGTCTGATGCCCAAAGTTCAAGCATCCATTATCCATTGGCCATGTGAGTTCCTCCGCCCCTGGAAGCTTGTGATCCTGGCCCTGGGCATCGGGTTGTTGCTGATCGGCTCGGTACTCATGCCCGCCCCGGATTGGGACGTGGGCATCAGCTTCATCATGGCCATCCTCACCTACCTGACGGCCCCGTGGCTCATCCATGTGGTACGACGTTTGGATTGGAAGAGGCTGCCCTTGGCCCTGTTCCTGGCCTGGTTCAGCATCGATGGCTGCTACTGGCTCTACTGGTCCATCGTGAACCCTGATGCGCTCTTCATGCGTCCGGCCAATGCTTTTGCCTCGACCTTTATCTATCTGCTGATGGGCATGGTTTGGATGTATTCGGACTCGCTCCAACAACTATGGAGCGAAACCCGCCGGGCCGTAGGTGAAGCCATGTCCTCTGGTAAAAAGGGAAGGCCGTCATGAAAAAGCGTAAGGGTATCCAAGGAAACAATGCTGCGGGTGATGACTCCCCATCCACAACGTTTTGGCTTGCCATGGGGAAGGCCATGCAGATCATGCGAGTGCTGTTCAGACACCTGCTGATTTCTCCCATGGTATGGGTTCTCAGCTTTCTGGTTCTTTTACTCCTGGGATGGGGGGTGAACCAGTTCATGGCTCCTGTCTTCCCGGAAGGGGCTGAATCTGTTGCCTGGTTTACCGTCCTCCTGCCAGTCCTGGTGGTCTTCTTTCTGGCGATCAGGCAATGGGTTTGCGCATGGCTCAGATCCAGTCAGCGGCGCACGACCGATGGGGTGCCAGAACCGGAAACAAGGCCATGTCGCCGCTGGGCGAGCCTCTTGCTGCTACACAACATTCTCGGATTCATCGCGATTGTTGGTGGGATAGCATGGTGGCACCACGCAACGATCAACCAGACACCGTTTGATTCCATGACTTGGTTGACCGTAGGGGAGCTGAACTGCCATTCCAGCAATCATCGACGTGGCATGGCGGCGGATGCCATGGCATGGCTCAATGAAACACGACCGGGTCTGTTCACCGTGCTCGAACAGATGGGCACACCGCGAGCTCAAAGCGATAAGAAACTGGAATACATCATAGGTAGGGTAATCCCCCCTTTTTTAGCTGACACCAAAAGTGGAGATCAGGCCACAAGGGCCAGTTTTTGTTTGGGCGTGATGCCGCCCAAAGCCATATTGGGACGTTCGTTGTTATAAATCCACAACCATTGGGTGGCGTGTTCCTGCACCTCGGCAATGGAGGTGAACAGGTGCTGATTCAGCCAGTCGTAACGCACCGTGCGGTTGTAGCGTTCGATATAGGCATTCTGCTGGGGCTTGCCCGGCTGGATGTATTCAATCGTGATGCCCTGTCGTTCCGCCCATGTCCTGAGTGCGCCGCTGATGTACTCCGGGCCGTTGTCGCAGCGCAGGGTGTGCGGCGTGCCCCGCCATTCCATGAGTTGCTCCAGGCTACGGATGACACGCTCCGCAGGCAGAGAGAAATCGGCCTCAATGCCCAGTCCTTCGCGGTTGAAGTCATCCAGCACGTTGAACAGGCGATAGCTGCGTCCATCCTCCAGAGCATCGTGCATGAAGTCCATGGACCAGAC
>DZDA01000126.1:4513-6408 GCA_022730375.1 Thiomonas intermedia | reverse complement strand
TTTGATGCTTGGTTTGATGCTTGGTTGCGCGCCTCACTGGACTACCCTCCTCGCTATGCTCGACTCCCCAAGGGAGTTGAGCGCTCCTTCGGAGCGGCCGTGCGGAGCGCTCATTCGCGGTCGTCCAGCAAAAAATCGCGCTGCAAATCGCCTGTCAGCGCCTTGTCGGCAAACTGCAGCTGCAGGCGCACGGCCGCCGGGGTCGTCGCGCTGGCGGCAAGCGTGTTGGCGGCGGCCGCCGCGGCGCTGGCCGATGCGGCCGGCGTGTTGCTGCTGGCGTTTGCCGCATTGGCCGCCGTACTGGCATTGACCCAGGCGCCCGATTGCTGCAGCAGCCCGATACCGGCGTAGCGATAGAACTGGATCTGCATGCTCACCACGCCGGGCAGGATGGTCAGCAAAGGCGCAGTGGAGTTTTGCAAGGCCGACTGCAAGTTGGCGCGGCTATCGGTGGGCGCGCTGACACTGCGCTTGAGCGCGCCGTCCTGCACCGTCCAGCGCACCACCTGCAGTTCGCCCGCATTCGGCGGCAGGCCGACGCCCGCGCCGACATCGGCTCGCACATCGCCGCCCAGCGGTTGCGCGGGACGGCGCACGATGAACAGCCCGCCGCCGAGCACGCTCACCGCAGGCAGACCGGGCCCCTGCGACACCGCGTGGCGCAAGTCGTCGCCGAACTGCTGCATGCCGTCGGCCAGACGCGAACTGGTGGTGAACGCGCGGCTGGCGTCGTCGCGGCTGCGCGCCACCGCGTCCAGCCCGCGCCAGCCCAGCACCGCCACCACCGCGAGAATGGTGACCGCGACCAGCAGCTCGATCAGGGTGAAACCCCGCTGTACCGAAACAGGCGCCCGGTTCACTTACAGATTCCCGATGATGGTGACCACCTGCCACGCACTCCAGCCGCTGGCATCGAGCACGTTGACCTGCACACGGCGGAAGTTGGGGTTGGGCGTGGGCATCACGTCCACCGCCACGGTGAACGGCACGTTCGCCTGCGTGCAGGCGCCGGTGCTCTGCCCCACCGCGAGAAACGTCTTGCTCAGACGTTGATCGACCAGAAAATTCTGCGCGCACTGCTCGGCCAGAACGGTCATGCGATAGCGCTGCGCGTTGTCTGCCACGCCGCCTGCGGCGCGCATGGCCGCCAGCAGCGCAATGGCCACCACCGCCAAAGCCACCAACACTTCGAGCAGGGTGAATCCGCAAAGTCCGGCACGGCGAACGGGGCGCATGGCACACCTGCTCATGACCGGCTGCGACTGACCACAAAAGGCGCGAAGCCGTCGGTTTCGATGCTGTCGCGCTCCGCGCCATCAGACAGCACGAGGCGGATCGGGCCGCCCACCGGCTCGGAGCCGAACAGCAGCCAGCTCGGCGGCGTGCCCAGGCTGCGCACTCCGCCTTCGCTCAGACTCACCGACACCGTACCCGCCGAGTAAGCCGCCTCGCGCGGCTCGCCGCCGAGCGCGGCGCGCCAATCCTGCGGGGGAATTTCGCGGCCGCCGCCCACCCAGGGCCAGAGCCGCGGACGCAGCAGATCGGAGTCCACCGGCTCCCAGCCCTGCGGCCCGATCTGCACGAAGGCGTAGCCCGTCGGCCCGCTGGCCCAGGCCAGAGGCACGCCGGTTTCGGCGGCGTGTTGACGTGCGGCGTCGAACAGGGCCGACAGACGCTGCGCTTCGCGCTGCATCTGGGCATTTTCGGAAGGCGGCAAGGCAAAAGCCGCCAGCGCCGTGACCATGCCCACGATGATCAGCGCCACCAGCATTTCGAGGAGAGTGAACCCCCACGCTTGCCGCTGGCGCGGCGGCGCTGCCCCCCGAGGGGGCTTGCTTAGCCTTGGGGCGGCCCGGCGGCTAAGCATGAACCCCCACGCTTGCCGCTGGCGCGGC
>DZDA01000126.1:0-4413 GCA_022730375.1 Thiomonas intermedia | reverse complement strand
CCTTGGGGCGGCCCGGCGGCTAAGCATGAACCCCCACGCTTGCCGCTGGCGCGGCGGCGCTGCCCCCCGAGGGGGCTTGCTTAGCCTTGGGGCGGCCCGGCGGCTAAGCATGAACCCCCACGCTTGCCGCTGGCGCGGCTGCCTTGCCCTCAAGACGCAGCCGGGCTTATTGCCAACTGCCAATGTCGGCATTTGCCCCTTCTCCTCCGGGTTTGCCGTCAGCGCCATAGCTGAACACATCCACCGGGCCTTTCACGCCCGGGTTGAGGTATTGATAAGCGTTGCCCCACGGATCGGTCGGCAGTTTTTCGAGGTAGGGCTTCCAGTTGTTGGGAATGGGCGGCGTGGAGGGTTTGACCACCAGCGCCTGCAAGCCCTGCTGTTGCGAGGGATAGACGCCGTTGTCGAGCTTGTACAGCTTGAGCGCCTGCATGATGGTGGCGATATCCGTCTTGGCGGCCGTTTGCCGCGCCTCGTCGGTGCGGCCCATGATGTTGGGCACGATGAGCGCCGCCAGCACGCCCATGATGACCAGCACCACCATGAGCTCGATCAGCGTGAAACCGCGCGCTTTGCGACGGGCTGCGGGCGGGCGCAGCCCGTCGGATGAAACCACCTTCAAACCATCATTCATCGATTTCCACCTTTTGAAAAGCGCCGGGCGCGCCCTCGGCTTTTTTCCGCCTTGCTGATGACTCATTGCAACAAGACGGTGCAAAGACACGTTCTGCGCGGATAATAAGTGTCTCATGTTGCGCACCTCACCCTCATTCCATGCACCCAGTGGCGTTTCTACCCGCGGCAGCCGCCGGGCCGCGCTGTTGCTGGGCGTCGTTCTCGCCTTCGCCTGCGCGGCGCTGGCAGTGACCTGGGTGCTGCGGCTGGTCGCCTCGCCGCAAACGGTTCCCGCTGATGCCCAACTCATCGGCGCGCTGTCGCCCGAGCAGGCCGCGCAGCAGGCCGCGCGCCTGTATGGCGCCGTACCGGTGGGCGCGGCCAGCGCACCCTCCGCGCCCAGCCGCTTTCGGCTGTACGGGGTGATTGCCGGGGGCGATACCGGCTCGGCGCTGATTGGCATCGACGGCAAACCGCCCCGCGCCATAGGCGTGGGCGACGCCATTGCACCGGGTGTGATTCTGCGCGCCACCGGCTACAAAATGGTCTGGCTGGAACGCGACGGCGTGCGTCAGGAACTCAAAATGGATCCGCAGGGTGCTCAGATCGGAGCCATCGGCTTCCCCGGCACCGCCCCCAGTCTGCCGCAATTCACCCCGCCCGCGCTGGCGCCGCCCGGCATTGCACCGGCCTACATGGCGCGCCCCCCCGGTTGACAACGAGAGATAAGGCCAAGGCTGCGTGGCCGCTGCCACCCAGACAGTCGGGCGTTTTTATAATGCCGACATTGTTCCGAGCCTGTTTGCCCCCATTTGGGTGTTTGCTCCCACTTGGGACTTGAGCCCTGGACTTGAAACGCCGATTTCCTGGCGCCCCGATTTTGACGAGGTTTCCATCATGCCGATCTACGCTTACAAATGTGATGCCTGCGGCCACACCCTGGACGCGCTGCAAAAAATGTCCGACGCCCCGCTGACCGACTGCCCGCATTGCGACAAGCCTGCGCTGCACAAACAGGTCACCGCGGCGGGTTTCCAGCTCAAAGGCTCGGGCTGGTACGCCACCGACTTCAAGGGTGGCGGCGCGGCGGCGGCAACATCGACAGCGGCTGCAGCGTCTTCCTCCGAAAGTGCCGCGCCCCCGGCCTGCGGCGCCTCGTGTGCCTGCCATTGATTTCAATCTGTTCAGGGCTCTGATCAACCCGCCCTGCCCCTTTCCTGAACCCCAAGCCTTCCGCGCCCCGGAAGGCTGTTTCATTCCATGAGACTGAAAAGTATTTTCATCGCCGGCATGCTGGTCTGGCTGCCGCTGACCATCACCATCTGGGTGCTGTGGCAGTTGCTGGCCGTGTTCGACGGCATCTTCCGGGCCATGGTCAGCGCGCTGAGCACGGTGGCGCCCGGCTTGGCCCCGGCGCTGGACAAGCTGGTGAACATTCCCGGCGTGGGCGTGGTGTTGGTGCTGGCGGCCATTTTTCTCACCGGTCTGGCCGTGGCCAATATGGTGGGCCAGTGGTGGCTGGCCCGCTGGGACGGGCTGATGGCGCGCATTCCGCTGGTCAAGACCATTTACAGCAGCGTCAAGCAGGTTTCGGACACGCTGTTTTCCAGCAGCGGCAATGCCTTTCGCAAAGCGCTGCTGGTGCAGTATCCGCATCAGGGCTCGTGGACCATAGCCTTCATGACGGGCGCACCCGGCGGCGAAGTGGCCGGGCATCTGCAGGGCGATCATGTCAGCGTGTATGTGCCGACCACCCCCAACCCGACCTCCGGCTTTTTTCTGATGTTTCCGCGCAGCGAAGTGATCGAGCTGCAGATGAGCGTGGACACTGCGCTCAAATACATCATTTCCATGGGCGTGGTCGTGCCGGGCGGGCCGAACAACCCGCAAGTGCACTGAGTGGGTGTGAACAAATCCGGCGTTCCCATCCTCCGCGCTCCCATCCTTTCCCTTCCTGCCCCCTGCGCGCCGAAGCCGCAGTACCGTTTTCCGAAAGTACCTCTCCAACATGAGTCTGCGTAGCCAATATTGCGGTCAGGTGACCGAAGCCCAAATGGGGCAAACCGTTTCACTGTGCGGCTGGGTGCATCGCCGTCGCGACCACGGTGGGGTGATTTTCATCGACCTGCGCGACCGCGAAGGCCTGGTGCAGGTGGTCTGCGACCCCGACCGCGCAGCCATGTTTGCCACCGCCGAAGGTCTGCGCAACGAGTTCTGCGTGCAAGTGCAAGGCCTGGTGCGGCCGCGCCCGACAGGCACCGAAAACGAGGGCATGACCTCGGGCAAGATCGAGGTGCTGTGCCATGACATCACCGTGCTCAACGCCTCGGTCACGCCGCCGTTCCAGCTCGACGACGACAACCTGTCCGAGACCACGCGGCTGACCCACCGCGTGCTCGACCTGCGCCGTCCGCAGATGCAGCACAACCTCAAGCTGCGCTACCGGGTCGCAATGGCCGTGCGCCGCTTCCTCGACGCCCAGGGCTTCATCGACATCGAAACCCCCATGCTCACCAAGAGCACGCCCGAAGGTGCGCGCGATTACCTGGTGCCCAGCCGCGTGCACGACGGCGAGTTCTTCGCCCTGCCGCAGTCGCCCCAGCTGTTCAAGCAAATGCTCATGGTCTCGGGTTTCGACCGCTACTACCAGATCACCAAGTGCTTCCGCGACGAAGACCTGCGCGCCGACCGCCAGCCCGAATTCACCCAGATCGACTGCGAGACCTCCTTCCTGAACGAGCAGGAAATCCGCGATCTGTTCGAAACCATGATCCGCGGCGTGTTCAAAGACGTGCTCGACATCGAGCTCGCCAACCCCTACCCGGTCATGACCTATGCGGAGGCCATGGCCCGCTTCGGCTCCGACAAGCCCGACCTGCGCGTCAAGATGGAGTTCACCGAACTCACCGACGTGATGGGCGACGTGGACTTCAAGGTGTTCTCCGGCCCGGCCACCACCCCCGGCGGCCGCGTGGTCGCCCTGCGCGTGCCCGGCGGCGGCGCCATGCCCCGCAGCGAGATCGACGCCTACACCGAGTTCGTCAAGATCTATGGCGCCAAAGGCCTGGCCTGGATCAAGGTCAACGACGTGAGCAAGGGCCGTGACGGCCTGCAGTCGCCCATCGTCAAGAACCTGCACGACGCGGCGATTGCCGCCGTCCTGCAACGCAGCGGCGCGCAAAACGGCGACCTGCTGTTCTTCGGCGCCGACAAATCCAAGATCGTGGCCGACGCCATTGGCGCCCTGCGGGTCAAGATCGGCCACAGCGAATTCGGCAAGAGCCACGGCCTGTTCGAGAACGTCTGGAAGCCGCTCTGGGTGGTCGACTTCCCCATGTTCGAGTTCGACGAAGACAACCTGCGCTGGGCCGCCGTGCACCACCCCTTCACCGCGCCGAAAGACGGCCACGAAGAACTGATGGACACGGCCCCCGAGAAGTGCATCGCCAAGGCCTACGACATGGTGATCAACGGCTGGGAGATCGGCGGCGGCTCGGTGCGCATCCACCGCGCCGAGGTGCAGAGCAAGGTGTTCTCCGCGCTCAAGATCGGCCCCGAAGAAGCGCAGGCCAAGTTCGGCTTCCTGCTCGACGCGCTGCAATACGGCGCCCCGCCGCACGGCGGCATCGCCTTCGGCCTGGACCGCATCGTCACCCTGATGACCGGCGCCCAGAGCATCCGCGACGTCATCGCCTTCCCCAAGACCCAGCGCGCCCAGTGCCTGCTGACCAACGCACCGAGCCCGGTGGATGAGAAGCAGTTGAAGGAGTTGCACATCCGCCTGCGCAATCCGCAGCC
>DZDA01000020.1:19807-26665 GCA_022730375.1 Thiomonas intermedia | reverse complement strand
CGCTTTCCATGCGTCACAGCACGTCCCTGCATGGCTCAAGCCCACAGGCTGCCGCATCGCCCGCAATACCTGCCCACAAGCCTGGGCGGATCGCGGCGCACGCCGATGCGCGGCGGCGAACAAGCCTTCAGGTTGATGGCCTTGTGCTGCTGATTGCGGCGGCGAGCCTGTTCTGGCGCCTCGGCGCGGCGCCCATCCGCGACACCAACGAGGCGCTCTACGCCAGCATTGCCCTGGCGATGGCACATGGCGGATCGTGGATCATCCCCCATCTCGACGGCGTTCCCTACATCGAGAAACCGCCGCTGCTCTACTGGTTGATGGCGCTGAGCTTCAAGGCCTTCGGCGCCGGAGCCTGGCAGGCGCGGCTGCCCGATGCCCTGGCCGCGTGGCTGACGGTGCTCGGGTGCATCGTGTTTGGCCGGGCGGTGTCCGCGCCGCTTGCGGGCCGGTTCGCCGCGCTGGTCACCGGCACTGCATTGGGCTATGTGCTGATCGCCCGCAACATCCTGTTCGATCCGCTGATGGTGTTTTTCTGGCTGGCCGCCCTGGCCCTGCTGGTCCTTGCAGTGGAACGCCAGCAGCGGGTCTGGCTGCGTGCAGCCGCTGTTGCGGTGGCGCTCGCCACGCTGACCAAAGGCCCGGAAGCACTGCTGTTGCTCGGCCTGGTCGCCCTGGTGCAACTGCTGGCTGCCCCCGGCGCGTGGAAGCGCAGCGAACTGCTGAAGTTCTATCTCGATCCTTGGGCCATCGCCCTTTTCGTACTGGTTGCGGCCCCCTGGCATCTGGCCGCGCTGCGCATCCTGCCCGGTTTTGGCTGGTTTTTCTTTGTCAACGAGACCATCGGCCGGTTTCTGGGCACCCGCATTCCGGATGATTTTCATCATGGGCCTTGGTGGTACTACGGCCCCAAGCTGCTGATCGGCTTTTTTCAGTGGACGCCGCTGCTCGCCGTGCTCGCCGCGTTTGCGCCCCGCTTGCGCGGCGACGATGCTCCCACTGCGTCAGCGCGCTGGGCGCGCAACACCGCCATCATCCTCACCGTCTTCTTTTCCTCTGCGAGCGACAAGGGGGCGTATTACCTCCTGCCCGTGGTGCCGTTGGTCGCCTGGTGGCTGGGTGTACGGCTGCAGGCTGCCCTGTGGGCCGATGAGGACGGCGCCGCCTTGCAGCGTCGCCTTGGGCTGGGGGCGCTGCTGTTCGGCATGGCCGCGCTCGGCCTCTGGGCGTTGACATTCACGCCGCCGCTGCATGCCGAATTGCTGCGCTCTGGCCTGCCCCCAGGGCAATTCGGCTGGCTGCCCGCGCTGGTCATCGGCGTTGCGCTGGCGGCGTTCATCGGCGGCACGCTGCTGTGGTCGCGCAGGCTGGCCCTCGGTCTTTTGGTCTTCAGCCTGAGCGCGGTGATCATGGTGGATTTCGCCGCACAGCTCGCTGTCGCCAAAACGGCCGAGATCTCGCAGAAACAGGTCGCTGGGGTCATGCATCGACTCTTGCCCGCAGGCACCGTGTGGTTCTCCTGGCAAACCTTTGAGGATCACGATGCATCGCTTTTGTTCTACGGCGTTCCACACCTGTTCGTCATCGACAGCACCAGCGATGACCTGTGGTTCGGTTGTCGCAACGAGAGGCGGCAGACCACCTGCGTTGACAGGGCCGCGGTGCTGCAGGCCCGGGATGAGGACAAGCCCTTCGCGGTGTGGGTGTCGCGCAATCGGCTGCAAAGCTGGCGGGCCAGCGGGCTCGCACAGGGGTTGCACAGCCAGCCTTTCAAGGACAGTGTGGTGTTTTACAGCCACGGCGCTAAACCCTAGGTGATCTTTGCAGGATTTGCAGGCCCATAGCCCCGCTATGGGTCAAGAAGCCGGTGAAAAATGGACCGAGCGGCCCATTTGCAGCCAACGATTCCAAAGCCCGACAGACTCCTAGCGCAGCGTTTTTTCGATCCGCCGGTCAGGAATCAGCCAGAGCAGCGCCACCCCCACATAAAACGCAAGTGCCGCCCCGGCTTGCCAAAAACTGGCCACGATGCCTGCAAGGTAGAGCACCGGCGAGAGCTTGCCCTTCCAGTCCTGGCCCAGGGCGCGCCGCAGCACCGACCGCTCGCCTTCCGCGGCGATCAGCGTTTTTTGCAGAATCCAATAGGCCATTGCAGCCATCAGCAGCACGATGCCATACACCGCCGCAGGCAGCGCGGCGAAGTGGTTTTCGCCCAGCCAGCCGGTGACGAAGGGAAATAGCGAGAGCCAGAACAGCAGGTGCAGGTTGGCCCACAAGACCGCGCCTGAAACCCGGTCGCACGCCTGGAACAGATGATGGTGGTTGTTCCAGTAAATGCCCACATAGACAAAGCTGAGCACATAGCTGAGAAACACCGGCCACAGCGGCAGCAGCGCATCGAGATGCTCGCCGTGCGGCACTTTCAATTCCAGCACCATGATGGTGATGATGATGGCGAACACGCCATCGCTGAAGGCTTCCAGACGTCCTTTTTTCACGCGCTCAACTCCCCTGATGCCAGAACGGCACGCCCACCATGGGCGTAGAGGCTTGCGCCACTTCGCGCGTGCGCATGGGCAGCGCGCGGTGGGCCAAGCGACCGGCTTGCACGCTCAGTGTAAAAGCGCGGGCCATCGCCACCGGGTCGCCGGCTTCGGCCACTGCGGTGTTCACCAGCACGGCGTCATAGCCCAGTTCCATCACCTGCGCCGCATGGTGGGGTGCGCCAATGCCGGCATCGACCACCAGCACGCTGTCGGGCAGGCGCTCGCGCAGGGTGCGCAGCGCGGGCAGGTTGCGCGGCCCGGCGCCGGTGCCAATCGGCGCGGCCCAGGGCATGATGGCCGCGACACCGGCGTCACGCAGCTTCAGTGCAGTGACCAGATCATCGGTGGTGTAGGCGAACACCGCGAAGCCTTCACGCACCAGGGTCTGCGCGGCGGAGACGGTGCCCCAGGGATCGGGCTGTAGGGTGTAGTCGTCGCCGATGACTTCGAGCTTGATCCAGTGGGTGCCGAAAATTTCGCGCGCCATATGCGCCAGGGTGATGGCTTCTTCCGCAGAGTGACAACCGGCGGTGTTGGGCAGCAGATGCCGCCCCATCTCACGGATGCGCTGCCACCAAGCCTGCCCGGACTGACTTTCTGGAGCGAGGCGGCGCAGCGACACGGTGAGCACCTCCACCTGCGCGGCCTGCACGGCCCCTGCGAGCACGCTGGGCGCCGGATAACGCGCGGTGCCCAGAAACAGGCGGCTGTGCAGGCTGACGCCGCCAACCTGCAAGGGGTCGGGCTGGCTCAGCACGGCGGAGGCCGTCCGCGTCATGTCTGCGAGATCCATTTCATCCTCCCACCACGGGGCTGACCACTTCGATGGCGTCGCCCGGCTGCAGGATCTGTTGCGCCCAAAGGGTGCGCGCGACGAAACTCCGGTTCACCGCACAGGCCACGGCCTGCGTAGTGTCGTAACCGCGCTCGGCGAGCAGGTCGGCCAGTGTGGCGCTGGAAGTTTGCACGGCCTCGCCGTTGACTTGCAACGACAGAGCCGATGCGATTTGAAGATTGGGGGTGTTCATCCAAGTGTCTCCACAGTCTGCGAGCGCACTGCCAACAGCTCGCGCTCGGCCCGCTGCACCATCGCCGGAGCCACGAGAAAGCCGTGGCGATAAAAGCCGTTCAAATGCCATACGCCTTCGCGCTGCGCCCACACGGGTTGATGGTCGTCGGTTGCGGGGCGCAGGCTGGTGGCCACGCGGGTGATGCGCGCTTCACCAAACGCCGGGTGCACGCTGTAGAGCGCGCTGGCGAGTTCGAGCATGGAGCGCACGGTGATCGGCCCGGTGTCCTGCGATTCCAGTTCGGTCGCGCCAATGATGAAGCGCCCTTCGCTGCGCGGCACGATGTAGAGCATGTAGCGCGGATGGATCAGCCGCACCGGTCGGCGCAGGTTCACCGCCGGGCAGGTCACGGTGAGCACTTCGCCGCGCACGCCGCGCACGCCCGGCCAGGCAGCGTTCACGCCGCGACAGTCCACCACCGCATCGGCCTCGATCACCGCGCCGTCGGTGGTGTGAACCGAGCGGGCCTGCACGCTTTGCACGCTCGTGCGATCGAGCCACTGCCCGCCCACCCGCGCCATGGCCTGCTCGATGGCGGCTTGCAGGGCTTGCAGCAATTGCCCGTTGTCGAGTTGGCCTTCCAGCGGCAGCCAAAGGCCGCGGCTGAAACGTCCGGCGAATTCGGGCTCCAACGCGGCGATGCCCGGCCCGTCCAGGCTTTGCACCGCGTCGCGTTTGGCTGCAGGCAGGCGGTAGCGGATGAGATCGGCATAGTGCGCCAGACCGGGGTAGTCGGGCGCGTGCGCGACCACCAGCGAGCCTTCATGGTGAAAGTCCACCGCTTGGCCCGTCTGCGCCTGCAGCGTGGCCAGCCATTGCGGCCAGAGCGCCAAAGACTGCTCACCGAGCGCGAACAGATCGGCATCGCCCACCACCAGCTCGGCATAGGGCGCCAGCATGGCGGCAGCGACCCCGGCCGCATGGTCGCGATCATCGCGGGCGCGGGAATCGACCAGGGTGACCGGCACGCCTGCACTGAGCAGACGCCACGCCAGCAGGCGACCGGCAAGCCCGGCCCCCGCGATCACCACATCAGCAGTCCAAGCCATGCCTTCAGTTCTCCTGCTGTTGAGGCGCCGGAGCCCGCGAACCCGGCAGCGGAGTGGACGCCCCCCCTGCTGCGGCTTCGCCTTCGCCGCCCCCCGAGGGGGCACGCCCCGCCTTGGGGCGGCCCGGCAGCGGGGCGTGCACATACACCTCGCCACCGCCTGCGCGGAACTCGGCCGACATTTCCGCCATGCCCACCTCGACGGCCTGCTCTGCATCCACGCCCTGTTTGGCGGCGTACTCGCGCACTTCCTGCGTGATCTTCATCGAGCAGAACTTCGGCCCGCACATGGAGCAGAAATGCGCCGTCTTGAAGGCGTCTTTCGGCAGGGTTTCGTCGTGGAATTCCTTGGCTTTTTCCGGATCGAGACCGAGGTTGAACTGGTCGTCCCAGCGGAACTCGAAGCGCGCCTTGGAGAGCGCGTTGTCGCGCGCCTGCGCGCCGGGGTGGCCCTTGGCCAGATCGGCCGCGTGGGCCGCGATCTTGTAAGTGACGATGCCATCGCGCACGTCCTGCTTGTCGGGCAGGCCCAGGTGCTCCTTGGGGGTGACGTAGCAGAGCATGGCGGTGCCGTACCAGCCGATCATCGCTGCGCCGATGGCGCTGGTGATGTGGTCGTAGCCGGGCGCGATGTCGGTGGTCAGCGGGCCGAGCGTGTAGAACGGCGCCTCGCCGCACTTCTCCAGTTGCCGGTCCATGTTCTCCTTGATGAGGTGCATGGGCACGTGGCCGGGGCCTTCGATCATGGTCTGCACATCGTGCTTCCAGGCGATCTGCGTCAGTTCACCCAGGGTGTCGAGCTCGGCAAACTGCGCTTCGTCGTTGGCATCGGCAATGCTGCCAGGACGCAGGCCGTCACCCAGCGAGAAGGCCACGTCGTAGGCCTTCATGATGTCGCAGATGTCCTCGAAGTGCTCGTAGAGGAAGCTCTCCTTGTGGTGCGCGAGGCACCACTTGGCCATGATCGAGCCGCCGCGCGAGACGATGCCGGTGACGCGCTTGGCGCTCATCGGAATGAAGGGCAGACGCACCCCGGCGTGGATGGTGAAGTAGTCCACGCCCTGCTCGGCCTGCTCGATCAGCGTGTCGCGAAACAGTTCCCAGGTGAGGTCTTCGGCCACGCCGTCCACCTTCTCCAGCGCCTGATAAATGGGCACGGTGCCGATGGGCACGGGCGAGTTGCGCAGAATCCACTCGCGGGTTTCGTGGATGTGTTTGCCCGTGCTCAGGTCCATCACCGTGTCCGCGCCCCAGCGGATGGACCAGACCATCTTTTCCACCTCTTCGGCAATGCTGGAGGTGGTGGCGGAATTGCCAATGTTGGCGTTGATCTTCACCAGGAAGTTGCGACCGATGATCATCGGTTCGCTTTCCGGGTGATTGATGTTGTTGGGAATGATGGCGCGGCCGCGCGCCACTTCATCGCGCACGAATTCCGGGGTGATGCCCGGCTGGATGTTCGCGCCGAAATGCTGTCCGGGGTGCTGCTTTCGCAAACCCGCGTCCTGCAACTGCTCCAGACGCTGGTTCTCGCGCAGGGCGATGAACTCCATCTCCGGCGTGATGAGCCCCTTGCGCGCATAGTGCATCTGGCTGACGTTGGCGCCGGACTTTGCGCGGCGCGGCAGCGGCAACTGCGGAAAGCGCACCGCGGCCAGGCCGGTATCGGCATTGTGGCGACGCGTGGTGTCGGAGCTGAATGCGGACAGGCGCTCGGTATCGCCCCGTTCGGCAATCCACGGCGCCCGCAGCGCGGGCAGGCCGCGCGCCAGGTCGATGCTCACCTGCGGATCGGTGTAGGGCCCGGAGGTGTCATACACCGAGAAAGGCGCGTTCTTTTCCACGCCGAACACCGCCGGGGTATCGGCCAGCCTGATCTCACGCATGGGCACGCGAAGGTCGGCGCGGCTGCCCTGCACATAAATCTTGCTGGACGCGGCGAAGGGGGTACGGGTGATGCGCTCGGTCAGCTCAGGGGCATCGACCTTGTAGCGGGATTCGGGCAGTGCAGACATGGTTCCTCCGGGGATGGATGAATGCCTGCCGTTGCACCGGCGCCTTGTTCCCTCCGCAGGTTGGAAGCGCACTCGCGGCGCACTTCCTAGCCCGATCAGGTTCAGCGGATTCTGCGTTACGCAGTCTCAGCCGGGAATTTCGCCCGGTGCTCCGACAAGCTCGGGCGCAGTATAGGCGC
>DZDA01000020.1:0-19707 GCA_022730375.1 Thiomonas intermedia | reverse complement strand
TCTCAGCCGGGAATTTCGCCCGGTGCTCCGACAAGCTCGGGCGCAGTATAGGCGCTACGCCCGCGCCAGCCCTCCAAGTCGCCGAGCACACCTTCTGAAAAGCAAAACGGTAGGCGGCCCCGGAGGAATCCGGGGCCGCTCGCTTACGCCGCAATCTGGCCGAAACGGCCGCTGTTGAAGTCTTGCATCGCCTGATGAATCTCGGCTTGCGTGTTCATGACGAACGGACCATAGCCGACGATGGGCTCGTCGATGGGCTCGCCGCTGAGCAGCAGCAGAGTGGCGTCTTCCTCGGCCTCGACCAGCACGCCTTCGCCATCACGACTGAGCAGACCGAACTGTGCCGAGCGCACCACCGCATCGCCGTTCACCTTCACCGCGCCATGCAGCACCACCAGCGCCAGCGTGCGCCCCGCGACAACGTCGAAGCGGGTCTGTGCGCCAGCGTTGAGCCGCACGTCCCACACATCCATCGGCGTGAACGTGCGTGCGGGGCCACGGTGGTCGGCATACGTCCCGGCGATCACACGCACCCGCCCTGCCTCGTCGGGCAAGGCCACGTCGGGAATGTCGGCGTTCAACAAGGTCTGATAGCCGGGCTGCGACATCTTGTCCTTGGCGGGCAGGTTGACCCAAAGCTGCACCATCTCCAGCGTGCCGCCTCGCTCGGTGAACGCCTGGGAGTGGAACTCGTCATGCAGGATGCCGCCTGCAGCCGTCATCCACTGCACGTCGCCCGGGCCGATATGGCCGCCGGCCCCGGTCGAGTCGCGATGGTCCACCTCGCCCTGATAGACGATGGTCACGGTCTCGAAGCCGCGATGCGGGTGCTCGCCCACGCCGCGCGGCTTGTCTGCAGGCGCGAACTGCGCCGGGCCGGCATAGTCGAGCAACAGGAAGGGACTGAGCTGCACGCCGTGGCTGCTGTAGCTGAACAGCGAGCGCACCGGGAAGCCGTCGCCAACCCAATGCTGGTGCGGGGCGCTGTAAATGCCTTGAAGGGTTTTCACGCTGCTTCTCCTGTAACCCGGGGTCCTGCCCCGCGATGGCTAAAGAATATGGGTGGAACGATACGTTCGGTAGTCGCAAAATTTGCCTTCATCGTTCTACAAATGGAACAATAACCGTATGCGTGACTTGAATGATCTGTATTACTTTGTCCAGGTGGTGGAACAAGGGGGTTTCGCACGCGCCGGTCGAGCGCTCGGCCTGCCGAAATCGAAACTGAGCCGCCGCATGGCGCGGCTGGAGACGCAACTGGGCGCAAGGCTGATCCAGCGCTCGACCCGCAGCTTCGTGGTCACCGAACTCGGGCAGACTTACTACACCCATTGCAAGGCCATGCTGGTCGAAGCCGATGCGGCTGAAGAAGCCATTGCCCGCACCCACGTAGAGCCCTGCGGCGCGGTGCGCATGACCTGCCCCGTCGCCCTGCTCGATGCGCAAGTCGGGGGCATGGTCGCGGCCTTCATGCTGCGCTACCCGCAGGTGCAGTTGCAGCTTGACGCCACCAACCGGCGCGTGGACGTGGTGGCTGAAGGCATCGACGTGGCCTTGCGCGTTCGCCCGCCGCCGCTCGACGACAGCGATCTGGTGCTGCGCACGCTCGCCGAACGGGTGCAGGTACTGGTGGCCAGCCCCGCCCTGCTCGCCCGCACGCAGATGCCGCAGACCCCGGCCAGCCTGTCCGAACTGCCCAGCCTGGCTCTGGGCAGCCAGCTCGGCATCACGCAGACATGGGAGCTGCACGGCCCTGAAGGCGCGCAAGCCGCGGTTCGGCATCAACCGCGCCTGGTGTCGTCGAGCATGCCCGCGCTGCGCGAGGCGGCGGTGGCGGGGGCGGGCATCGTGCAGCTGCCGTTGATGATGGTGCAGGCGCAACTTGCCAGCGGCCAACTCACGCATGTGCTGCCCGGCTGGGCGCCACGGCCCGAGATCATTCATGCCGTGTTCGCATCGCGCCGCGGTCTGCTGCCCGCGGTGCGGGCGCTGCTCGACTTTCTGGCCGAGCAATTCAGCGCAGCGCCGGGAGATCAGGGCCTGTGAATGCGGTTTCGCGGCAATGCCTGCTGAGTGCCCCCAGGGTCGGCTCGCCGACCCGCCCCCCCGTGGGGGTCAAGGAAACTTGGGGCGGCCCGGCGTTTCCTTGAGCGCAATCGGGCCGCGCAACTGGCGCAGCAGCGCGCGTGCATAGGGCAGCGCATGCCGTCGGTCTTGCGCACACGCCGCGGCGGGCAATTCGCTCCAGGGCAGCGCCGGGTGGCGGTGATGGGTGGCGTGATAGTTGAAGTGCAGAATCAGCGCCGAGGCCCAGCGCGGCAGATCGAGTTGGCGCGCCTGGCGCACATCATCGCCGGGGGCGTGCAGCGGGGTCGCATAGTGATAGGCGTTGTCGGTGAGCGAGATCAGCAGCCCCCGGCCCAGCAGCGCCAGCAGCAGCATCCAGGCATGCGCGCCGTAGAGCCAGACGCTGCAGGCCATCAGCGCCAGTGACGCCACGCTGTCCAGACGCATGGCGCGCAGGGTATCGGGCTTAAGTAGTTGCCGCTCCAGACTCTGCGCAAGCGATGGCAGGCCGGGCTCGGCGGGCAGACGCTGCGCCAGCCGCAGCAGCCAGGCGGGCGGCAACCACACCAGCAGCAGCGCGGCGACCTCACTGGCATACAGGCCGATGAGCAGTTGCGGGTAGTAGTGCAAGGCGGCCGCGCCGCGCGTTGTCAAGGCCGGATCGAACACTTCGCTGCGGTCAATGGCGGTGCGGTTGAACTGGTGGTGCTTGAGATGCCCGAAACGCAGCACCGCAAACGGCGCCGGAAAACCGATGGCCAGCAGGCGTGAAAGCGCGTCGTTCATGCGCCGGTCGGGAAGCAGCACGGCGTGGATGCCTTCGTGCAGCAAAGACCAGTAAGAAGTGGTCGCCAGCACCACGATCAGCAGGCTCCAGCCCAGTGCAGGCAGTGTGGGCAGCAACAGCGGCAGAACGATCCACAGCCAGCCCGACATCGCCAGCGCCAAGGCTGCGAGAACCAGATTGAACCGCTCCGGAATGCCGCGAGGATCGCTTGCCGCGCTGCTCATGCTCACCTCAGGGCGGGCTGCATCTGCGGGCCGTACTGCCGCCGGTCGATGAACACCCGGTCGTGGGCCTGCGCCTTGGCCACTTTTTTCAGCTCAGTCAGCAAGGCTGAAACTTCGCGGTGCGACTCCACCTGCCCCGCGGCCAAAGTCAGCACGCCGACGGACAGGGTGGGAAAACCGAAACGCTGCGTCTCGCCCCGGCGGTTGGCAGCGTCGTATCCGCCGCGCTCACGTTGATCCTCATTGAAGAAGCGCGGCATCTCGGCGGCGAATTCCTGCGGAATGGTCTGCAGACGCTCGACGGCATCGGGCTCGGCGCTCACCACGATGAAATCATCCCCGCCGATGTGGCCGACAAAGTCGCCTGGCCGCCCAAAACGCGCCCGCAGCAGATCGGCCAGCAGCAGGATGACCTCGTCGCCGAGCCGGTAACCAAACACATCGTTGAACGGTTTGAAGTGATCGATATCGCCATACGCCGCCATGAAGGATTGCCCCGAGGCCAGCAGACGGTCGATCTGTTCGTTGATGGGCACATTGCCCGGCAGCAGCGTCAGCGGGTTGGCATAGCGCGCGGTCTGGATCTGGAATTCGTTGACCAGCCGCAGCAGATCGCCCACCAGCAGCAGGCCGCGATAGTCGCCCTGCTCGGTAACCAGAACGCCCTCGGTGGCGTGGCGAAAGCTGGCATCAGCGATCAACTGGCTGGCCTGGTGCAGACTGCTGCTCACATCGAGCTTGAGCACGTCGGCGCTCATCACTTGGGCGCAGGGCTTGTTGCCCAGCAGGTCGCGCACATGCGGGCGCCAGAGACGGTCGGCCAGCACATAGCGGTTGAGAATGCCCAGGGCGCGCCCATTCGCATCGACCACGGGAATCGACAGCAGATCGGGCTGGGCGTCGAAGCGGCGCAGCACTTCTTCCAGCCGCTCCTGCGGCTGAACCGGAGCGATCGGGCGCGCCAGGCCGAGCGCCGACTGTTCCACGCTGCCGCGCGAAGCGAGCGCATACAACTCGGGCAGAGCCGCTTCGATCAAGCCCCGTTGCGCCGGGCCCATTTCACGCGACGGCACGGCAGACGGCCGCTCCAGTACGAAACCCTGCGCGAGCTGCACGCCAATCTCGCGCAGCACGCGCAGATCGCGGGCCGACTCCACGCCCTCGGCCACTACCCAAGAGCGGCTGGCCTCGGCCATGAGCAACATCGAGCGCACGAACGCGGCCTTGATCGCATCTTCGGCCAGCCCGGCGCAGAACGCCCGGTCAATCTTGAGATAGCGCGGATGCAGCCGCTGCCAGGCCTCGAAGCGGCCGAAGCCCCGTCCCATGTCGTCCAGCGCCAGCGTAAAACCGAGGCGGTGCAGATGTTCGGCCTGCTCCATGCCCGCGCCGTCTTTCAGCAGATCATCGCTTTCCAACAACTCGAACACGATGCGAGACGGCGGCAAGCCCAATCTTTGCAACAGATCGAGAGCCGACGCGCTGCCCAGCCAGCCCGAATCGAGCAAGGTTTGCGTGACGTTGATGAACAACTGCCCGGGCAAATTCAGCCGGGCGAAAGTCTCCAGACTGGTGCGCACGCACAGGGCATCGAGCTCAAACAAGCGCCCGTTCTCCCGCGCGGTCTGAAACAGCGCATCCGGCCGCTCCAGCGGCGAGCCCTGCGGCCCGCGCGCCAGCGCCTCAAAGGCGTGAATCGAATGACCCCGCAGATCGAACACCGGCTGAAACTCCACGCGCAGCTCGCCCTGCAAAAGCATCCGGTCGAGCAGGATGGCGAGATAGCCGATCTGGGGTTGTACGAGAGAAAGCATGGGGCGTAGTACGGGAAAGAGGCCCGTTTTTATCGCACCCACATCACAGTTTGATGACAGTCATGCCGATTTCATCTGACATGCCGCAGCACAAAGCCCTGCCCTGCAAAAACGAGACAACTCAACCACAATAGGCTTCACAGCGCCACTTTGGCCTGCTCCCTGATTCACCTGAAAACTATCTAAAAGGACATCGAACATGGCAAGGGTTCTTGTTTTGTATTACAGCACCTGGGGTCATGTGGAAACCATGGCGCACGCCGTGGCCGAAGGCGTGCGCAGCGTGCCGGGCTGCAGCGTGGACATCAAGCGTGTGCCCGAAACCATGCCGACGCAAACCCTGAATGCGATCCACGCCAAGACCGATCAGGCCGCGCCCATCGCCCAGCCTTCCGATCTGGCAGACTACGACGCCGTGATCTTCGGCACGCCCACCCGCTTCGGCAATATGTGCGGTCAGATGCGCAACTTCCTCGACCAAACCGGCGCGCTGTGGCAACAAGGCAAACTGGTGGGCAAGGTGGGCAGCGTGTTTGCCAGCACCGCCACCCAGCACGGCGGACAAGAGACCACCCTCACTTCCTTCCACTCCACCCTGTTCCACCACGGCATGATCGTGGTCGGCGTGCCCTATGCCTGTGTCGGCCTGACGAATATGGACGAGGTTTCCGGCGGCACGCCCTACGGCGCCACCACCCTGAGCAAAGGCGACGGCAGCCGCCAACCCAGCGCCAATGAGCTCGACATCGCCCGCTATCAGGGCAAGCATGTCGCGGAAATCACCCAAAAGATGTTTGGTTGATGCCGCCAGCCGCGGAACCCGGCCACGCCTGCCGCCCCGGCTGCGCGGCCTGCTGCATCGCCCCGTCCATCAGCAGCCCGATTCCCGGAATGCCGCAGGGCAAGCCAGCGGGCACGCCCTGCGTGCAACTCACCGCTGATCTGCGCTGCGCCATTTTCGGCAGGCCCGAGCGTCCGGCCTGCTGCAGCGGACTGCAGCCCAGCGCGGAAATGTGCGGCGACGGCCGCGAGCAGGCTCTGCACTGGCTGGCCGCACTGGAGCGTGCGACGGCGCCCTGAAGCCTTCAGGGCGCTTTCCGTCAGCTGACCGATCAGACTGCCAGCGGCGCGGAAACGGCTTCGATCTGCGCCAGTACCTCGGGCGTGAGCTTGGGCAGCACACTTAAAGCGCCCAGGTTCTCCTGCAGTTGCGACAGCTTCGAAGCCCCCAGAATGACCGAGCTCACCCGCGGGTTGTGCGCCACCCAGGCCAGCGCCAGTTGCGCCACGCTGCAGTCGAGCCGCAGGGCGATGCCTTCGAGCTCGCCCACTGCGGCATTCTTTTGCGCGTCAAGCAGGCCGTCGCGCAGAAAGCTCACGTTCTGCATCGCGCCCCGGCTGCCTGCGGGTACGCCCTGGCGATATTTGCCCGTCAGCAGGCCAGACGCCAGCGGGCTCCAGGTCGTGAGCCCCAGGCCGATATCGTCGTAGAGCCGGGCGTACTCCTGCTCCACCCGCTTGCGATGGAACAGGTGATATTGCGGCTGCTCCATCACCGGCTTGTGCAGATGGCGCCGCTCGGCAACCTCGTAGGCGGCGCGAATCTCGTCGGCGCTCCACTCGCTGGTGCCCCAATACAGCGCCTTGCCCTGCTCGATGACGTTGTGCAGCGCCCAGACGGTTTCTTCGATGGGGGTGTGCGGATCGGGGCGATGGCAGTAGATCAGGTCGATGAAATCCAGCCCCATGCGCTTGAGGCAGCCATCGACCGCCTGCATCAGATACTTGCGGTTCAGGGTGTTGCGGCCATTGATGCGCGGCTTCTCGGCCGTGCCCGAGTCGAGCCCCCAGAAAAACTTGCTCGACACCACATAGTCGAGCCGGTGCCACTTGAGCTGGGCCAGCGCCTCACCCATCAGCCGCTCGCTATGGCCGTTGGCATAGACCTCGGCGTTGTCGAAAAAATTGATTCCCGCATCGCGTGCGGCGGCCATCATTTCGCGCACACCCGAGGCATCGACCTGATTGTGAAACGTCACCCAGGAGCCGAGGGAAAACAGGCTGACCTGCAGGCCGCTGCGGCCAAGACGGCGATAAAGCATGGGGTTGTGCATGGCGTTCTTCTCCGGGGGGAAGCAAAAACATTAGCTTAGGCCGCCCGGCAAAACCCCGTGCGTGCAAAACCGCCGAAGTTCAGGCAGAGCGCAGCATCAACACCGGGGTTTTTGACGGGGATGCAGCGGCTGCCTGCAGGCCGCGCCACTGGTAGAGCGCTGCCGCCGTTTTGCGGGCGCCGCATTGGCCGCAACTTCCGCAGGAGCCGCTGCTGCAGGCGCCGCCCTGTGCATCGATCCGTTCGACCAGCCCGCGCTGCACCCAGTGCGCCAGCATGTCCTCGGCAACTGGCGCAGAAACCTGCACGCAGGCCGCAATCTCGGCGGCGCTGGCAAGCTGCTTGTCACGCAGGCAATCGCGCACGGCGAACAGCGGGCTCATACCAGGCTCTCCAGCCCCTGAGTTGCCACCCGGCGCTCCGTGCGGTCGCCGTATTGGCGCAGACCCGCCACCAGCAGCACAAAGGCGGCGACGCAAGCGGCCACCCACAGGGCGGACGATTGGGGATGCAGCGCGAACGTGCCGATCTGATAGATCACCGTGGCCGCGGCCCAGGCGATGCCTATGCCGTAAAGCACGGAAAACACCATCCAGCCCCAGCCCACCTCACGACGCAGCGCGCCCATGGTGCTGGCGCAGGGCACGTACAGCAAGACGAACACCAGATAGGCGAAGGCCGACAGCGGAGTGAAGGCAGCAGCCAGCCCGGCGAGGGTTTCGTTGCTGGCGCCGCTGGCCTGCTCGGTCGCGTCGGCGGACTGCAGATCGTGCAGGCCCAGCGGATCGAGGAAGCTACTGAAAAAGGCCGCGGCGTTTTCGGGAATGGTCTTGGCGGCCTCCCACAGCTTGGCGCCCACATCAGGCTGGCGGTAAACCGCCATCAGATCGGAAGCCTGCTGCCGCTGATAAATGCCGTTGAGCGTGCCGATCACGATCTCCTTGGCGGCAGCGCCCGCCAGCAGGCCCGACACCGCGGGCCAGTTCTCCCGGGTGATGCCCATAGGCTCGAAGATCGGCGCAATGGCCTGGCTGCCCTGCGCGAGCAGGGAGTGATCAATGTCAGTCGCCTGCAGGCCTTTGGCCGTCCAGCCTATGCCGGGCAGGATGAACAGCACCACCCCGATGACCACGATCACCTTGCCGACGCGGAAGATGAACACTTTCAGCCGCTGCCAGGCCTGCAGCACCACGCTGCGCAGGCTGGGCAGACGGTAGGGCGGCAGCTCCATGACAAAGGGCATGGGCTCGCCACGAATGGCGGTCTTGCCCAACATCCACGCCGTCAGCAGCGCCACCACGATGCCCAGCACATACAGCAGAAACACCACCTGCCCGCCGGTGCTGCGGAAAAACACCACGGCAAATGCCATGTAGATGGTCAGCCGCGCCGAGCACGACATGAAGGGCTGCATCAGCACCGTGAGCAGACGGCCGCGCGGGTCTTCGATGATGCGCGAGCCCATGATGGCCGGCACATTGCAGCCAAAGCCGATGACCATGGGCACCAGCGAGTTGCCGGGCAGACCCATGCGGCGCATGAAGCGATCCATCGCGTAGGCGGCGCGCGCCATATAGCCCGAGTCGTCGAGAAACGCGAGGAACAGAAAGGTGAGGCCGATGGGCGGGATGAACGAGATGACGAGGTTGAGCCCGCCGCCCACGCCGCCAGCGATCATCGACACCATCCAGTCGGGCAGCCCGGCCTGCAGCATCACATGGCCGACGCCGCTGATGAACAGCGCCGACGAGGCCTGATCGAAAAAGTCGAGAAAGATATTGCCGCCGCTGAAGCTCACCACGAACACCAGATAGAGCACCAGCAAAAACACCGGCACGCCTAGCCATTCGTTGAGCACCACGCGGTCGAGCACATCGGTCACGCGGTGGCGCAAGCCCATCTTGCCGGTGCGCTGCATGGCGATGGCCGCAAGCTGGTGCGCCCAGCCAAAACGGGTGGCTGCGACGAGATCGGCCACTTCTTCGCCAGCTTGGGCGAGCACCTGCGCCTGCGCCGCCGCCACGCCGACCTGTACCTCGGCCGAGGGCGACACGACCAGCCCTTCGAGCAACCGCAGCGCATCGAAGCGGCGCCGTGGTGATGAGGGAACTGCGAGTTGGGCGCCGACCTGATCGATCACCTGCTCGACCTCGGGCGGATAGGCCGGCATCAAGGCGCAGGGCTTTTGTTGCAGGGCGCCCTGAATGGTGTCGAGCAGTTCCGCGCGGCCACGGCCTTTTCGTGCGACCAGCGGAACCACGGGCACACCGAGCTGCTTTGAGAGCGCATGCACCTGCGGCTCCAGACCTAGCGCCTGCGCCTCGTCCACCATATTGAGCGCGATGATCAGCGGCTTGCCGGTTTCGAGCAGTTCGAAGGTCAGCGCCAGATGGCGTTCGAGATTGGAGGCATCGACGATGTTGACGATGAGATCCACCCGCTCATCGAGCAAAAAGTTGCGCGCCACGCCCTGATCGGCGCCGCCGCCGCCCAGCAGGCTGTACACGCCCGGAAGATCGATCACCGAAAGCTTCAGCCCCGCCGCTGAGGCCGTGCCCCGGCGCTGCTCCACCGTGACGCCGGGCCAGTTGCCCACATGCTGATGCGCCCCGGTGAGCAGGTTGAAAATAGTGGTCTTGCCGCAATTGGGGTTGCCCGCCAGAGCGATCACCGGCAGGCCGGTGTCTGCATCCGTGGCGACGGCGCAATCCGGATCGTGACAGGCGCTCATGCCGCAGCCTTCTGATGCACCGCATGCGCTGCAGCCGCGATGGGCGCCACGCGGATTTTGTCGGTCACGCCCCGCCCCAGCGCGATGCGCGCACCGCCCACCTGCACCACCGTGCCCCGCGGCCCAGGGCCGTGCACCACGCACAGCGGCACGCCACGACGGATACCGAGCATGACCATGCGCTGCACCATGGCGCGCCCGCCATCGAAATCGACGACTTGAGCGCATTGCCCATAGGGAAGCTGTGCGAGGGATACCACTTCGGAGTCGATGTGCATGATCTGACCTGCTTTGGAGTGATGCGCAAATGATAATGTTTATCGTTACATATATCGTATGCGCGGTGGCTGATGGAGATCAAGACTTGCCCACACGCGGGGTTGCTTTTTCTGCAACAGTACGTGAACCAGCGCGGAATCCGCGCCACACTTCGTCTCGCCCTGCCTACACTCGATCAACAAATCGAGACCGAGCCTGTCATGCCCACCGTCTTTCCACCCCACTCCCCCGCCCTGCTGCCTATCGTTGGCAGCGATCTCGCCTTTCCCGTTCGGCGCGTGTATTGCGTCGGGCGCAACTACGCGGCCCATGCGCGCGAAATGGGCTCAGACCCGAATCGTGAGCCGCCGTTTTTCTTCTGCAAGCCCGGCGATGACGATGCGGTGATTGCGGTTGCTGCAGGGCAGACCGGCGACATCGCCTACCCGTCCGTCACGCAAGATCTGCATCACGAAATCGAGCTGGTCGTCGCCATCGGTGCCGGGGGTCGGGACATTCCCGTGGGGCAGGCCGCCGCGCACATCTACGGCTACGCCGTCGGGCTCGACCTGACCCGCCGCGATCTGCAGGGACAGATGAAGGCGCAGGGTCGGCCGTGGGAAATCGGCAAGGCCTTCGACCAGTCCGCCCCCATTGGCCCGATCACGCCGCGTCAACCCGGCGGCGAGCTGAACACGGGCGCGATTGCGCTGACGGTCGATGGCGCCCTGCGTCAGCAAGGGCGACTGGAGCAGATGATCTGGTCGGTGGACGAAACCATCGCCCGGCTCTCGACCCTGTTCACCTTGAAACCCGGCGACCTGATTTTCACCGGCACGCCCGATGGCGTCGGCGCCGTCACCCGCGGCCAGGTACTGCACGGCACGATCGACGGCCTGACGCCGCTGCAGGTGCGCATCGTCTGACCGAGGACGATCAGTGCGCCAGCTCCCAGTTGGCGCCCAGGCCCATTTCAGCCAGCAGGGGAACGTCAAGCTGGGCGACGCCCGCCATCAGGCGGGGAATGTGTTCGCGCACCCAGTGCGTTTCTTCCTCGGGCACTTCGAGCACCAGTTCGTCGTGCACCTGCATCACCACCCGGGTGCGCAGTTGCTCGCGAGTCAGTGCGGCATCGACGGCGATCATCGCCATCTTGATGAGGTCGGCCGCGGTGCCCTGCATCGGCGCGTTGATGGCGGCGCGCTCGGCTGCGGCCCGGCGCGGCCCGCTGGCGTGGATGTCGGGCAGCCATAGTCGCCGCCCGAACACGGTTTCGACATAGCCCTGCTCTGCCGCCAGCTTGCGGGTGCGCTCCATATACGCGGCGACGCCGGGATAACGGGCGAAGTAGCGGTCGATGTAAAGCTGCGCCGCGCTGCGTTCCAGGCCGAGGTTGCGCGCCAGGCCGAAGGCGCTCATGCCGTAGATCAGCCCGAAGTTGATGACCTTGGCCATGCGGCGCTGGTCGCTGCTCACTTCCAGCGGCGTGACGCCGAAAATCTCGGCCGCGGTGGCGCGGTGAATGTCTTCCCCGGCGGCGAACGCGGCGAGCAGACCGGCGTCTTGCGAGATATGCGCCATGATGCGCAGCTCAATCTGGGAGTAATCGCTCGACGCGATCAGCCAGCCCTTGGGCGCGACGAACGCTTCGCGGATGCGCCGTCCCTCGGCGGTGCGCACCGGAATGTTCTGCAGATTCGGGTCGTTGGAAGCCAGCCGCCCGGTCACGGCCACGGCCTGGGCATAGTTGGTATGCACCCGGCCGGTGTCCGGGTTGATCATCTGCGGCAGCTTTTCGGTGTAGGTGCTCTTGAGCTTGGACAGGCTGCGGTGGTCGAGAATGACGCGCGGCAGCGGGTAATCTTCGGCCAGCTTTTCCAGCACTTCCTCGTCGGTGGACGGAGCGCCGGAGGCGGTTTTTTTCTGCACCGGCAGTAGCAGGCGGTCGAACAGGATTTCGCCGATCTGCTTGGGGCTGCCCAGATTGAAAGCGCCGCCGGCCAGCTCAAATGCCTGCGCCTCCAGGGTCTGCATCTTCGCGCCCAGTTCGCCGCTTTGCGCCCGCAGCAGATCGCCGTCCACCAGCACGCCGGTACGCTCGATGCGCTGCAGCACTTCGCTGACCTGCATTTCCAGCGCGTAGATGCGCGTCAGCCCGGCATCGGCCTGGACTTGCGGCCACAGCCGCTGGTGCACCTGCAGGGTGAGGTCGGCATCTTCGCCGGAATAGCGGGTGGCCACATCAAGCGCTACCTGATCGAAGGTGATGGCCTTGGCGCCCTTGCCGCAGACCTGTTCGTAGCTCAGCGTGTCGTCGCGGCCAAGATGACGGCTCACCAGACTGTCGAGGCTGTGCGGCTTGTGCGCCTCGATCACATAGCTCTCAAGCAGGGTGTCGTGCGCGTAGCCGCGAATCGTCACGCCTGCGTTGGCGAACACATGGCGGTCGTACTTGGCGTTCTGCCCGAGCTTGGGTTTGTCGGCGTTTTCCAGCCAGGGCCGCAGGCGTTCGAGCACCTCGGCCATCGGCAGCTGCTCGGGCGCGCCGGGGTAGGCGTGGGCCAGCGGCAGGTAGGCGGCATCGCCGGGAGTGACGCTGAGCGAAATGCCCACCAGCCGCGCACGCATCGGGTCGAGCGAGTCGGTTTCGGTATCGATGGCGGTGAGCTCGGCGGCGTCGATGCGGGCCAGCCAGGCGTCGAACCGGCCCCAGTCGAGCAGGGTTTCGTAGGCGCCGGGGGCGCTCTTTTCGGCCGGTGCGTCGTCCAGCAGCGACACCTGGCGGGCGGCCTCCTCGCTCACCGTCTGCGCCTTCATCTCGGCGCTGAAGCGGCGCATGCCGTTGCGGGTGAAGAAGGGCAGCAGCGCTTGCATATCTTCCGGCGCCGGGCTCAGGTCGGGGTCGAAGGCTTGGGCGTAGCCGTCCAGATCGCAGTCGGTGTGGATGGTCACCAGCTTGCGTGCGGTGGGCAGCCAGTCGAGCGCGGCGCGTAGGTTCTTGCCTGCCGCGCCGCTCACGGTTTCGGCCTTCTCGATCAGCGTATCGAGCGAGCCGTACTCCGTCAGCCACTTGACCGCCGTTTTGGGGCCGACCTTGTCCACGCCGGGCACGTTGTCCACCGCGTCGCCCACGAGGGTGAGGTAATCGACGATGCGCTCCGGGGGAACGCCAAACTTTTGCAGTACCCCGGTGGGGTCGAGCACTTCGTTGCTCATGGTGTTGACCAGAGTGATGTGGTCGTTGACGAGCTGAGCCATGTCCTTGTCGCCCGTGGAAACCAGGGTGCATATGCCCTGTGCGTGCGCCCGCACGGCCAGGGTGCCGATCACGTCGTCGGCCTCTACCCCCGGCACCTCCAGCAGCGGCCAGCCCATCAGCCGCACGGCCTCAAAGATCGACCCGATCTGCGCCACCAGGTCGGGCGGCATGGGCGGGCGCTGGGCCTTGTATTGGTCGTACATGGCGTTGCGGAAAGTTGGCCCCTTGGCGTCGAACACGCAGGCCGCGTAGCGATAGCCCTTGGCGACCGGATATTGCTCGCGTAAGCGCCGCAGCATGGCCACCATGCCGTAGAGCGCCCCGGTGGGCTGGCCTTCGGGCCCGCGCAGGTCGGGCATGGCGTGGAAGGCGCGGTAGAGGTAGCTGGAGCCATCCACCAACAACAGGGTGGCAGCGGAGTCGGATTGCGCGTCGGAATTCATCCGCGCATTATCAATGCCGCCGTAAAATCGGCGCATGAAGATGTTCCGCCCCGTGAAGTTGTTCAGCCCCAATCTTGCCGTTTCCGCCCTTGGCCTGTTCGCGCTGCTCGCCAGCGTATATCCGGGACAAAGCGCCCATGCGCAGTCCAAGCCTACGGCGCCGCTGACGATTAGCCAACCCAAGAGCCAGCCCAAGCCCAAATTCCCCGAACCTCTGGTGCGCGAAAACGTCACCCAGGATCGTGCGGTGCGCATTCAGGAGCAGCAGGTGCGCGGCGCCACTACCTCCATTCAGGTGCAACCTTTGCACGGCGGCGCGGCCTACAACGTGGTGCCGCCTTCAATCTCGTCCAGCACCGACCCGGCCCATATGGAAGGGCAGGCGCAGTGGAAGGTGTTCACCTTCAAATAACCCGTCGGGCTGACCGCTCAACCTGCTCGCTCAACCTGCTTTTTCAGCCTGCCTTTTCTTTCCCCATCCCATTCATGGCCGTTTTCACACCGCTCGACGCAGCAGAGGTCGACTCCTGGCTGGCCCGCTTCGATCTGGGCGCACGCACCGACCTGCAAGGCATCGCCAGCGGGATCGAAAACACCAACTACTTCCTGAGCACCACGCAGGGCCGATTTGTGCTCACGCTGTTCGAGCGCCTGCAGGCCGAGCAGTTGCCGTTCTACCTCGGGCTGATGCACCACCTGGCCGCGCATGGCATTCCCGTGCCCGACCCCATGCCCGACCGGCAGGGGCAGACCTTGCACACCCTCAAAGGCAAACCCGCCGCGCTGGTCACGCGCCTGCAAGGCCGCAGCCAGTTGCAGCCCGAGCCGGTGCACTGCGCGCAAGTGGGGCACTGGCAGGCACGCATGCATCTGGCCGCACGCGACTACGCGGGCACGCAACCCAATCTGCGCGGGCTCGCCTGGCAGACCCGCACCATCCCCGACATCCTGCCCTATCTCACCGCCGATCAGCACGCCCTCATCAGCACAGAGCTTGCGCACCAGACCGACCTCGCCGCATCACCCGCATATGCCGCACTGCCTCGCAGCGCCGTTCACGCCGATCTGTTCCGCGACAACGTGCTGTTCGAGGGCGACACGCTCTCGGGCGTGTTCGATTTTTACTTCGCCGGGGTCGATACCTGGCTGTTCGATCTGGCCGTGGCGCTCAACGACTGGTGCATTCATCTTGAGACAGGCGAGTTTGACCCGGCCCGCTTTGAAGCCTTGCTGAGCGCCTACCTCGCCGTGCGCCCCATGAGCGATGACGAACACCGCCTGCTTCCCGATGCCCTGCGCGCCGCCGCGCTGCGTTTCTGGACCTCGCGTCTGGCCGACTATCACCTGCCGCGCGACGCCCACCTGCTCACCCCGCACGACCCCACCCACTTCGAGCGCGTGCTGCGCCAGCGCATCGCGTCCGCCTGAGCCCGGGCGCTCGCCTGCCGATACCATGTCGGCTCTCTTCTTAGGCCTCTTAGGCTCTTCACCTTTCATCGTCTTTCGCCATGCAACTGCGTACCGTCTCTGCCCGCGAGGGCCTGCTCTGGGTGCAAAGCGGCTTTCGCCGTCTGGCGCTGCAACCCTGGGCGGCGCTGTTGATGATCGTGGCCTATATCGTCGTCACCGGATTCGTCTCGGCGCTGCCCATCATCGGCCTGGTGTTTCCGCTGTTCGTGGTGCAGTTCGGCACCCTGGGCTTCATGCAAGCCAGCCGCCAGGTCGCGCAAAAGCAGCCGCTTTGGCCCACGGTGCTGCTCACCGGTTTTCGCAGCGGCCCGCAGGCGCTGCGCAGCATGGTGATTCTGGGCGTGCTCTACACCCTCGCCGTCATTCTGGTGCTCGGGGTCGGCAGCCTGTTCGACGGCGGCGCCATGCTGCGCCTGCTGCTGCTCGGCGACAAACCGCCGGCCAGCGCCATCGCCGATGGCAGCCTGCGCCTGGGCGCCATTGCCGCCACTCTGGCGTATATCCCCGTCTCGCTCGCCTTCTGGCTCGCCCCGCCGCTGGTGGCCTGGCACGCCATGCCGCCGGTCAAGGCGCTGTTTTTCAGCTTCGTACTGTGCGTGCGCAACATCAAGGCGTTCGCGCTCTATGCGGTGCAATGGTTGCTGCTCTTTCTCAGCCTGCCGACACTCATCATGCTCGTCGCCAGCCTGCTTGGCGCCAGTGAAACCCTGGCCGCCACGCTCAGCATGCCCGTGGCCATCGCCATTTTTCTGGCCTACATCTTGTCGTTCTATTCCAGCTATGAATCGCTGATCGGCGAAACCCAGGTCAGCACAATTCCGCAGTAATGTCTGGTGACAACTGCACACCTGACTACCGGGCGTTTTGCACTATTTTTGTCTCTCATGCACTCACGCATATGGAGACACCATGGGGCAGATGGAAGGCCCGCTGCAATGGGCGAGCATCACGCCGGAGCAGAACAGCAACAGACCAGTAGACGCCCTGCCCGTTGAGCGCGTCCCTGCGAGCCAGCTGCCTTACGCCGACTTTCTGCGCCGCTACGTTCGCGCCAACCGGCCCGTCCTGATTGAAGGCGCCGTAACCCAGTGGGCTGCGCTCAAAACCTGGACCCCTGAGCATTTCAAAACCCACTATGGCGACCACGAGGTCGCCATTTCTTATTCCAAAACCATGCGCATGGCCGATTTCGTCGATGCCGTGCTCGCCTCCACGCCCAGCAACCCCGGTCCCTACATGTACCGGCTGTTTCTGCACGAACAACTACCCGAGTTATTGCCCGACCTGATTCCGCAAAACGTCTACGGCTATCCGCGCCGTCATGTCAGCCCCCTGATGCCCGAGCGATGGAGGCGCCCCGACGGCTTTCTCAAACTTCTCATGGGCGGCCCGGGAAGCAAATTTCCCATCATGCACTTCGACGCCGAAAACGCCCATGCCCAGATCACCGAAATCTACGGCGACAAGGAATTCGTGCTGTTCTCGCCAGAAGACACCCCCTATATGTATCCAAGTCCGGTGCGGCCCAACCTCTCCCTGGTCGATCAACCCTACCCGCCCAACCTGGAGAAATTCCCCCTGCTGTCCGAGGCCCGCCCCTGGCGCACCGTGCTGCATCCCGGCGACATGATCTTCGTGCCCTCCGGCTGGTGGCACACCGCACGCCCACTCACCCCCTCCATCTCCGTGTGCACCGCCATTCTCGATGAATCCAACTGGAATGGCTTCTGCCAAGAAATCACCGCATCGGCGGCACAGACACCCGCCCGCCGCGCCCTCAAACTGGGCTATCTCGGCCTGCTGGGCAACACCCTCAAAGCGATGGAATCCCTACAGGAACAAACGCCCGCACTCGCCAAAGCCCTTGCGTTCCCCCAAAAACTCGCCCCCGCCACCGCACAGAACACTCCAGAGCCCTCCGCAAATCGGCTGAAGATTCGGATTCCGACCGACTGAATCGGGATAGGGGCGGTCAGGATACCTGACCGAGCCCCTCCCACACCACCCGGCAAAGAGCAAGGTGTTGTTGCTCATGGGCACCCGGATGTTCCGACCGGGCCAGACGTAGACGCTGTTGCGACAGGTGCGTTGTTGTTCGCGCAGGAGGGCAATGGCCTGGGTGGACAGGGGCACGAGGAAGTCGCGTTTCATCTTCATGCGCGGAGCGCCGATCAGCCAGCGTGCCTGATCCAGGTCGATCTCGTCCCAGGTCGCTTCGATGAGTTCCTTGGTGCGCACGAAGGTCAAGGCCAGGAACTGCAGGGCGCGCTGGGTGACCTTGCCCCTGGAATCCGTATCCCATAGCCGACTCATGCACTGGCTTGCCGAGGTTGATTGGCCAGCCAGTTTTCTTCGAACCGCATCGGGCTGACATAGGCCAGCGTCGAGTGCAGTCGGGTGCGGTTGTGCCAGAGCATCCAGGCGACGACTTCGTCCATGGCCTGGCGCCGGGTCTTGAAGCGTTGCCCGTGTAGCCGCTCCACCTTCAACGAGCCGAACAGCGTCTCGCTGCAGGCGTTGTCCCAACAGTTGCCGCGACGACTCATCGACGCGGTGATGCCGTACTCGGTCAGGACGTCGCGGAAGTCCTTGGCAGCGTACTGGCTGCCGCGGTCGCTGTGGAAGATCAGCCCGGCCTGCTTGCTCGGATGCCGTTTGAACCACGCCATGCGCAAGGCGTCGATGACGATGTCGCGCGTCATGTCCGGGCGCAGGCTCCAGCCGATGACTTGACGGCTGAACAGGTCGATGACCACGGCCAGGAACAGCCACCCTTCGTCGGTGGCGATGTAGGTGATGTCGCCCGCCCAGACCTTGTCGGGCTCGGCCACGTTGAATTGTCGGTCGAGCAGGTTGGGGGCGATCGGCAGGTCATGGTTGCTGTCGGTGGTGACCTTGAAGCGGCGCTTGCCCTTGGCGCGTATGCCGTGCCGTTGCATGAGCTTCTGAACCCGCTGCTTGCCCACCCGGATGCCCCTGGCCAGCAGTTCCTTCCAGGTGCGTGGCCAGCCGTAGCCGCCGCGCGTCTCGGCATGAATGGCCTTGATGTGCACCAGCAGCGCATCGTCACTCAGGTGGCGGCGCTGGGCGCCACTGGCGCGACGAAGGAAGTGCTCGTGGTAGCCGGCCACGCTGACACCAAGCACCCGGCACTGCACCGAGATCGGCCACACACGGCGGTGACGTTGGATGAAGGCGTACTTCACTTCGCTGCCTTGGCGAAGTACGCGTTCACCCAGTAGGACATTCACTGGATGTCCTACTGGGTTCACCTTTTCCCAGGATGTCGCGCTCCATCTTCACGCGCGCCAGTTCGGCCCGCAGCCGGCTGATCTCCATCTGCTCTGCACTCACGACCTTGCTGTCGGCGCCGGTGAGCTTGCCCGAACGGTGCGCCTTGACCCAGTTGAACAGCGTCTGGTCCACCACGCCCAGCGTGCGCGCCGCCGCCGCGATGCTCTGGCCGCCTTCGACCAGGCGCACCGCCTCCTGCTTGAACTCCAGCGTGTAGCGCGCCCGCCTTATCGTCTTCGTCATTTCCATTCTCCTTGCTTGGATTGAATCACTCAGCAAGGGATACGTTTTTCGCGGGCAAGGTCAGGGTCTGGGCTTCGCCGCCCTGGGCGGCGTACTGGTCGAGGGCGCGCAGCAGGGCGGGGAGTTCATCGGGTTCGATGGCGGGTTGATGTTTTTGCACATGCGGAGTGAGCGCACCGCGCAGACCGGCGGTGGGGTCCACAGTGCAGCGGCCGCAGGCGATGGCGTAGCGAAAGACTTGGCTGGCGACCTGCATGACGCGGTGGGCGAGATCGACGGCGCCGCGGTTCTCCATTTTGCGCAGGGTCTGGAGCACTTGCACCGGGGTGATGCGGTCGATGGGCAGCGGCCCGAGGTCGGGGAAGAGGTTGGCCTGCAGACGCCGCTCAACGTCGCGGGTGTGGGAGTCGACCCAGCGGGTCTTCTAGCGGTCGAACCATTCCAGGGCCTGAGCCTGGAAGGAGTTGGTCGCGTCGATCTGCTCTTGCTGGCGACGGGCCTTGCGTTCGGCGCTGGGGTTGATGCCTTGCAGGAGTTGGCGGCGGGCATCGTCGCGTTGCTGCCGGGCTTCCTTAAGGCTGATCATGGGATAGACGCCCAGCGAGATGCGGTTCTCGCGGCCGTTGTAGCGGTACTTCAGGCGCTAGGCTTTGCTGCCGCGGTGGGGGAGATGACGAGGTGAAGGCCGCCGCTGTCGCAGAGGCGGGTGGTCTTGCCGGGAGTGGGCTTGGCCGCGCGCACGGCGGCGTCGTTGATCTGGGGCATGGGGCTTGGGGAAAGGTGGGGATAGGGGAATTTTGTCTCTCCCCAATCCTCTCCCACAAGAGGGCTGATGCAAGTTCGCCAACTCTCACGTCAGGTGACGAAAAGTCGCCTTTGTCCGAGCGTAACGTGTTGATATGCAAAAGAAAAAAGCCACCGGCGTGGGTGGCTTTGCAGTTTTACAACATTTATGTTGGCGGAGTGGACGGGACTCGAACCCGCGACCCCCGGCGTGACAGGCC
>DZDA01000125.1 GCA_022730375.1 Thiomonas intermedia | reverse complement strand
TTCGGCTCCGTCCAAGCTGCCGCAGGGCAGCTTGGAGCCGCGGGCCTCATCCCCCACGGGGGCGCTGAGGTTTGCGCTGGAGGGTGCACCGGAGGTGGGCCGTCGTTGGTTTTGAATGCCAACAGGGCCAGAGCTTTCTGGAAAAACCTCTTTTTATTGACAAGAGGAGGGAATCTCAGTCCAATGGAGGGCTTTTTTTCGGAATCTTGGTCTTGCGCGTTGCGAGACTTTAAGTTTTCTGGGCGCGCGTAATTTGGATTTGTGGGGTGGTGTGCATGGGTGTGCACGGCATGAACGCACAGGTTCTGGCGCGCAGCTCCTATTTTTATCAAGGTGAGTTTCATGAAACGTACGTATCAACCTTCGAAGACCCGCCGTCAGCGTACCCACGGCTTTTTGGTGCGGATGAAGACCAAGGGTGGCCGCGCGGTCATCAATGCGCGCCGCGCCAAGGGCCGCAAGCGTCTGGCTGTCTAAGATTAGCTGGGCTGTTGGGTTTGAACGATCTGCGGCTTGCTGCTTTGCGGGCTGGAGATATCAATCTTTCGACAGTCGGAGACGTCATGGCAGATCAGCCGATCTCGCGGTCGGGCACTCTGCATCTCGAAATGCTGCGGCAACCCGATGCGTTTGCCGCGATGTTTGCTGCGCGCTACGCGCAACAGGCCGAATTTCGCCTGCACTATCGCGCCGCGCCGACCGAGTGGGTGCAAGACGCCGCTCCCGCCGCTGCCCATCCGCGCTGCTGGCTTGGTTTGGTCATTCCGAAAAAATTCTGCAAACCGGCGGTACGGCGCAATCTGATCAAGCGGGTGATGCGTCAGGCGCTGCGTGAATTGCGGCTGCCGAGCGAGGCACAGATGCAGGCGCCGGTGCTGATGCTGCGGTTGACGCGCAAATTGCCGGCGGAATTCCGCAGCGCCCGTTCACCGGCTTTGCTGGCCTATGTGCAGCAGGCGGTGAACGCTTTGCTCAAAAGCTGGATCGAACGCACGGTCATGGTGACCGGGCGAAGTGCCGCATGAAGTCTGTTCTGATCGGTCTGGTACGGCTGTACCGTTTGCTGCTGAGCCCTTGGGTAGGCGGGCAATGCCGTTTTTACCCCACTTGTTCGCAATACACCATCGAAGCGCTGGAGCGGCACGGGGCTGCGGCGGGCAGCTATCTGGGCGCGGTCAGAATTTTGCGGTGTCAGCCCTGGTGTCAGGGCGGGCATGAGCCGGTGCCAGACGCTTTCACCTGGGCGCCCTGGCGCCGACGGGTGGAAGAGGACGTTGCGTCAGATGCTGCTGCGCCAGATGGCGCGCAGGCTGTGTCACCGCTGCCCATGCACAATAGCGCGTCCAGGTCTGATGAATCAGTCTCGTCTGCGGAGTCTGGCGCTTGCGCAGAGGGGCCGGAAAGCCCGGCTTCATTCCCCTCTGCTTCATCCCTGCGTGCTTCATCGTTCACCCCCAAGCCCTGAAGTCATCGGGCACTTCTGCATCACTACAACAGGATTTGCGTATGGATCTCCGCCGTTCGGTTCTCTGGGTGGTTTTCACCATGTCGATGATTTTTCTGTACAACTCTTGGCTGCGCTACAACGGCGAGACGGATTTGTTCGGAACGCCGCCGGCCCATCCGGCGCAAGTCGCCAGCGCGCCGACCAGCGCGGTGCCGCAGGCGGCACCGAGTGCGGCCACGCCGCCGAATGTCGCCGGTGCTGCGGCAACCGCGCCGCTGTCTGCTCCGGTCGCAGCGGCGTCTGCCGCTCCCGCTGCACAACTCACCACCATCCGCACCGATCTGATGGATGTGAAAATTTCTTCGCGCGGCGGCAATCTGGTCTATGCCAAGCTGCTCAAGTATGAGAGCCGCACCGAGCCGGGCAAGAACGTGGTCTTGTTCGACGATACGGCGAGCAATAAATACATGGCGCAGTCGGGCTTGATCGGCGGCGATTTTCCCAACCATGAAACCGAGATGACGGTGCTGCCGGGTCCGCGCGACATGGGCAACGCCAAGACGCTGCAGGTCAAGCTGGTCTCGCCCGATCTGGGCGGCATCAAGCTCGAGCGCACCTACACCTTCACCCGCGACAGCTATGTGGTGAATGTGCAGAACACCATCACCAACACCAGCAGTGCCGCGGTGGCGCCGCAGATGTATATGCAGATCGTCCGCGATGGCAACACGCCTGCGGGTGACGAGTCACACTTCTATCACACCTACACCGGCCCGGCGTATTACGACAACGCCAACAAGTTCCAGAAGTTCGAGTTCAAGGATCTCAAGACCAATGAGGCTCCCAAAAAGGCGGACAGTGGCTGGGTCGCCATGATTCAGCACTACTTTGTTTCGGCCTGGGTGCCCGAGCCCTATGAAAGCTCGCGCGACCTATATACCCGCAAGCTGGGCGACAACCTGTATGCGGTGGGGGTGATCCAGCCGCTGCCGCAAATTGCACCGGGCAAGAGCATCAACACTGATGCCAAGCTGTTCGTCGGCCCTGAGCTGGAGAGTACGCTGGGTGCGCTCGCCCCTGGCCTTGAACTGGTGAAGGACTACGGCTGGGTGACCATTCTGGCCAAGCCGATTTTCTGGCTGCTGGAGATGATCCACAAAGTGGTGCAGAACTGGGGCTGGTCGATCATTGTGCTCACGCTGCTGATCAAGCTGGCGTTCTTCCCGCTGACGGCGGCGAGCTATAAGTCGATGGCGCGCATGAAGGCTGTGGGGCCGCGCATCAATGCGCTGCGCGAGTCGTACAAGGGCGACCAGGCGAAGATGAACCAGGCCATGGTTGAGCTTTATCGCAAGGAGAAGATCAATCCGCTGGGCGGCTGCCTGCCGATCGTGATCCAGATTCCGGTGTTCATCGCGCTGTACTGGGTGTTGCTGTCGAGCGTGGAGCTGCGCGGCGCGCCGTGGATTCTGTGGATACACGATCTGTCGGCCAAAGACCCGTACTACATCCTGCCGGCCATCATGACGGCGACGTCCTTCTTGCAGGTCAAGCTCAATCCGACCCCGCCCGATCCGATGCAGGCGCGGCTGATGTGGATCATGCCGGCGGCGTTTTCCATCATGTTCTTCTTCTTCCCGGCCGGGCTGGTGCTGTACTGGCTGACCAACAACACCACGTCGATTGCGCAGCAGTGGTTCATCAACAAGAAGATGGGCGTGGGCGTGTTGACCGACACCACGGCGGCGGCCAAGTAAAGGTCCACTCAAAATCCCGCTCGATCCGCGCGGTTGCCCGGCCATGAATCTGTTGGCGCAAGACGCCGATCCGATCGTGGCCATTGCCACGGCGCCCGGTCGCGGTGCCGTGGGCATCGTCCGGGCTTCGGGCAAATCGCTCGGGGCTTTGGCGCAGGCCATCACGGGTCGGGCGCTGCTGCCGCGCCATGCCACCTACCTGCCGTTCGGGGATGGTCAGGGCGGGGTGATCGACCAAGGGCTGGCGCTGTTTTTTCCGGCGCCGCATTCCTACACCGGGGAAGACGTGCTGGAGCTGCAGATCCACGGCGGGCCGGTGGTGCTGCAACTGCTGCTGGCGCGGCTGCTCGAACTGGGGGCGTCTTCACGGCTGCGGGTGGCGCAGCCCGGCGAATTCACCCGGCGGGCGTTTCTCAACGGCAAACTCGACCTGGCGCAGGCCGAGAGCGTGGCCGATCTGATCGAGGCCAGTACCGAAGCGGCCGCACGCAGCGCCACCCGGGCGCTGGCCGGCGAGTTGTCGCAGGCCGTGCGCGCACTGGCCGCCGAGCTGGTCGAGTTGCGCCTGCTGGTCGAGGCCACGCTCGATTTTCCCGAGGAAGACATCGATTTTTTGCGCCAGGCGCAGGCGCAGCGGCGTTTGCAGGACTTGCAGCAGACGCTGCAGCAGGTGCAGGCCAAGACGCGGCAGGGCGCCCTGCTGCGCGAGGGACTACAGGTGGTGCTGGCAGGGCAGCCGAATGTGGGCAAGAGCTCCTTGCTCAACGCTTTGGCGGGCGCCGAGCTGGCCATCGTTACGCCCATCGCGGGTACTACGCGAGACAAGGTCAGTCAGACCATCCAGATCGAGGGCGTGCCGCTGCACATGATCGATACCGCGGGCTTGCGCGACAGCGCCGACGCGGTGGAGCGCATCGGCGTGGAACGCAGTTGGCACGCCATCGCCGGTGCGGATGTGGTGGTGTTCCTGCACGATCTCACTCGTCTGCAGGCGCCGGGCTATGCCCAGGCCGAGGCGGAAATCGCCCGCGGACTACCCAAGGGTGCCCCCCTGCTCCACGTTTTCAACAAGCGCGATTGCGTCGAAATTGACGCCCAGGCGCGGCTATTGCCGCAAGTCTGGGCGCAGTGGGGCTTGGAGTTCGGTGAGTCGGTCTGGATTTCCGCCGCAACCGGCGACGGTCTGCAGGACTTGCGTCTCAAGCTGCTGCAACTGGCAGGTGCACAGCCGACCAGCGAGGGCGTGTTCATCGCCCGTCAGCGCCATGTGCAGGCGCTGGAGCAGACCGGGCAACACCTTGGCGCGGCCTTGCGCCTGATCGAGCTGGATGCGCAGGCGCCGCTGGATCTGCTCGCCGAAGAACTGCGGCTATCGCATCAGGCGCTGATGGCGATCACCGGCGAATACACCCCGGACGATCTGCTCGGGGCGATTTTTTCCAGTTTCTGTATCGGCAAATAAATCAATTTCGACGTGGCGATAAATCGCCCGCATTGATCGCCGCGCTGAGATCGCCCGCGGCAAACTGGGCGATGGTCTGGAAGACATGGGCGAACATCTGCTCGTAGTGATCTTGTTCGACAAAGCCGATGTGCGGCGTGCAGATGGCGTTTTCCAGTCGCAGTAGCGGGTGGCCCTGCAGAATCGGCTCGGCCTCGAACACATCCACCGCCGCCAGACCCGGCCGTCCACGATTGAGCGCGGCCACCAACGCATCCGGGGCGAGGAGGTCGGGGCGGGCGGTGTTGACGAGCAAAGAGGTGGGTTGCATCAGCGACAGATCGGCCAGAGTGATGAGGTGGCGGGTGGCGTCGGTGAGGTGCAGGTGCAGGCTGAGCACGTCGCTGGTGGCGAAGAAGTCTTCGCGCGACTCGGCCGCCAGCAGGCCTTGCTCGGTAGCGCACGTGCGTGAGGCCTCGCTGCCCCAGACCTGAACCCGCATGTCGAAAGCCTGCCCGTACCGCGCAATGCGCTGTCCAATGCGGCCATAGCCCCAGATGCCCAGCGTCTTGCCCGCGAGGCGTTGACCGAGGCCGAAATTGGGCGGCATCGACTGCGATTTCAGCCCGGCCTGCTGCCAGGCGCCATGCTTCAGACTGGCGACATACTGAGGCAGACGCCGCATGGCGGCCAGCACCAGTGCCCAGGTCAGCTCGGCGGTGACGCCAGGGTCGGTCTGCCCATCCGCTACGGCGATGCCCAGATCGCTACAAGCCCGCAGATCCACATGCGGGCCGATCCGGCCGGTCTGCACCACGAGCTGCAGCTTGGGACACTTTTCCAACAACTGCCGCGACAGCGCCGTGCGGTCGCGAATCAGCACCAGCGCCTGCGTGTCGCGCAGGCGCACGCTGAGCTGACCTACGCCTTTGACGGTGTTGTTGAATATCTTGAGGTCGTGACCGTCGAGCTGCTGCGCGCAATCGAGCTTGCGCACCGCATCCTGATAGTCGTCGAGCACGGTAATCTGCATGGTTATCCGTCCGATGAAACACCAGAGCCGATCAGTGTAGACCCTTGGAACCGCAAGGAAGAAAGGCGCGCGGGACGGGCGGATTGGTATTGCCCCGAATAGGAGTTTCCCGATTTTGCTGCACCGCAGCTTGCTTCTGTCGTCAGCCACAGAATATAAGCTGGTCTTGATATATGCCTGTCTGCCGTCCGATGATTCGAACGACGCGGCGGGGTCAGACGACATGGAGGCCGTAATGGATGTCAAAGGGAAATGGCTGCTGCCGACCAGCCCGCAGAAAACCTGGGAGGCGCTCAACAGCCCGGAAGTGCTCAAAGCCTGCATTCCAGGTTGCGAGTCGATCACCGACACCGGATCGGGCCATTTCGAGATCGTGCAAGTGCTGGCGGTCGCCGGGTTCAAGACGCGCTTCAGCAGCACACTCACGCTGGAAGACCCCAACCCGCCGCACAGCTATGTGTTGCGTTTCGAGGGCAATGCGGGGAGCGCCGGCTTTGGCCTGGGCCGCGCCCTGGTCGCGTTGCAGCCCACGGCAGACGGCGGCACGCAGATGAACTACCAGGCCACCGCCGAAGTGGGCGGCGCCATCGGCCAGCTGGGCAAGGGCACGGTGGACAGCACGGCGCAGAGTCTGGCGGAGACCTTTTTCTCCCGCTTTGATCAGGTCATGCGCGGGCAACTGCCGGTGGACGACGACACCGGTGCACTCGACCGCCTGTGGGGCATGATGCCCCCCTGGGGATGGGCGATTTCCACCCTGGTGCTGGTGTTTATCGTGTATTGGGGGCTGCACGGCACTTGGTGATGTGC
>DZDA01000124.1 GCA_022730375.1 Thiomonas intermedia | reverse complement strand
CCCCTCCCGACCTCCCCCACGAGTGGGGGAGGTGAAGACTGCGCCTTGCGCGTCCTTCGGATGCCCCTCCCGACCTCCCCCACGAGTGGGGGAGGAGAGTTCAGCGTGGGGTGGCAACTCCTTGGCGGTTTCCGCGGCCCTGTTCTCAGATGCCCCCGCCTGCGTGCTCCCTCCCCACTTGTGGGGAGGGTTGGGGAGGGGAGGGGTTTGCACCGCAGCCGCCGCACCCGTCCCCTCCTCGCCCTGCTCTTCCGACGGAAACCGGCTGGCGTCGAAGTCCACCGCCGCCATTAATTCGACGCCGCCGACGATTTCCCGATTCGACAGGATCACCGCATCGGCGCCGAGATCGTTGCGGATGCGGGTCAGCACCTCGCGGGTATTGGTACCGGTATAGCGTTTGATTTTCACGATTCAGACTCCAGCATTTACGCCCCCAGCGTGGCGGTGACCTTGACCTGTTTCTGGTCGGGAATTTCAGCATAGGACAGCACCCGCAGCCGCGGCGCACTGCGCGCCAGCAGCCGGGCGAGAAACTGCCGCAGCGGCGCGCTCACCAGCAGCACGCCGGTTGCGCCCTGCGCTTCCATGCGCTGCATCAGATCGCGCGCCTTGTCCATCAGGCGCTGCGCCAGCCCGGGTTCGACCGCGGCTTGTTGCGGGTCGGCGCGCAGGCTGGAAAGCAGAATCTGTTCCAGCTGCCCGTCGAGCACCGCGGCGGAGAGTTCCTGTCCATTGGGCGACAGACTCTGCACGATGTAAGCGCCCAGCGCCAGCCGCACGCGGGCGGTCAGTTCGTCGGTATCGCTCACCTGGCCAGCGTGTTCGGCCAGCACTTCGGCGATGGTGCGCATATCGCGAATGGGCACGCCTTCGGTCAGCAGGTTCTGCAGCACCTTGCGCAGCCGGTCGGCGGAAATGAGCTTGGGCACCAGATCTTCAACCAGCTTGGGCGAACGCTTGGACAGATGCGCCAGCAGCCCTTCGACTTCTTCGCGCCCGAGCAGTTCGGCCGCATGGGTTTGCAGCAGGTGGTGCAGATGGGTGGCCAGCACCGTGCTGGGATCGACCACGGTATAGCCCAGCGTCTGCGCACGGTCGCGCTGCTCTTTGTTGATCCACACCGCGGGCAGGCCAAAGGCCGGGTCTTTGGTCGGCGTGCCTTGCAGGTCGCCCATCACCTGCCCGGGGTTGATGGCCATGAGCAGGTCGGGGAAGATTTCGCCGCTGCCCACGTCCACCCCCTTGAGCGCGATGCGATAGCCGCCGGGCCGCAGTTCGAGGTTGTCGCGGATGTGCACCGAGGCGACGAGAAAGCCCATCTCCTGCGCGAACTTTTTGCGCACCCCGCGAATGCGCCCGAGCAGCTCGCCGCCCTGGTTGCGGTCGACCAGCGGAATGAGGCGGTAGCCCACGTCGAGCGAGAGCGTGTCCACCGGCTCGATCTGCTCCCAGCTCACTTCTTCCGGCTCGGCCGGCGCTGCGGCCTCGGGCGCGGCCTGCGCCTGCGCAACGGCCTGCTTCTGCTTTTTGAGCTGCCACCACAACACCCCGCCCAGCACCGCCGCCGCGCCGAGAAACGCCAGATGCGGCATACCCGGCACCAGACCCACCAGCCCCAGAATGCCGGCGGTGATGGCGAGCACGCGCGGCTGGTTGAACAACTGGCTGACCAGCTGCCGCCCCACGTCCTGCCCGGTGGACACATTGCTGATGACAATACCCGCGGCCATGGAGATGACCAGCGCCGGAATCTGCGAGACCAGCGCGTCGCCGATGGACAGCAGGGTGTAGTTCTGCGCGGCCTCTCCCAGACCCAGACCGTGCATGAACACGCCGATGATCAACCCGCCGATCAGGTTGATGAACAGAATGAGAATGGCCGCCACCGCGTCGCCGCGGACGAACTTGCTGGCGCCGTCCATCGCGCCGTAGAAGTCGGCTTCCTGCGCCACGTCGGCGCGGCGCTTGCGGGCCTCTTCCTGATCGATCAGACCGGCGTTCAGATCGGCGTCGATGGCCATCTGCTTGCCCGGCATGGCGTCGAGGGTGAAGCGTGCGCTCACCTCGGCGATGCGCCCCGCGCCCTTGGTGATCACCACGAAGTTGATCACCACCAGGATGGCGAACACGATGATGCCCACCGCGTAATTGCCCCCCACCACAAACTTGCCGAACGACTCGATCACCGCCCCGGCAGCGCCCTCGCCGTTTTGCCCGTGCAGCAGAATGACCCGCGACGCCGCCACGTTGAGCGAAAGCCGCAGCAGCGTGGTGAACAGCAGCGCGGTGGGGAACGCGGCAAAGTCCAGCGGCCGGGTGAGATACAGGGTGACCAGCATGATGATCAGCGACAACACGATGTTGAAGGTGAACAGCATGTCGAGCACGAAGGTGGGCAGCGGCACCACCAGCATCATCAGGATGAGCACCACCAAAATGGGGGCGGTGAGCATGCGCCAGTCCATGCGCTTGAGCAGCGTGCGCCAGGCCGGCAGGGCCGACGGGGAGGAAGAAGGGGAAGTGGCCATGGGGCTTACTCGTTCACTACAAAGTCAGCGGGAATTTCCCAGTCGTCGGGCTCTACCGCCATCTGCGGGGCGGCGCGCAACTGAAACACATAGGCCAGCAGCAGCGCCACGGCGTTGTACAGCGCCACCGGAATCTCCTGCTCCAGTTCGGCGTGGTGAAACAGCGCCCGTGCCAAAGGCGGGGCTTCAATCACCGGCACGTTGTGCTCGGCGGCAATCTCGCGAATGCGCGCGGCGACCAGATCGGCCCCGAGAGCCAACACCACCGGGGCGCGGTTCTTGCCCTCTTTGTAGGCCAGCGCCACGGCGTAGTGCGTCGGGTTGGTCACCACCACATCGGCCTTGGGCACGGCAGCCATCATGCGCTTTCGGGCGCGCTCGCGCTGCAGCTCGCGCATCTTCTGCTTGATCTGCGGATTGCCCTCGCTCTCGCGCATTTCATCCTGCAGGTCCTGGCGGCTCATCTTGAGCTTTTTGTTCATCTGGAACAACTGCCACGGCACATCCACCGCGGCGACCAGCAGCGTGCCCGAAGCCATCCACAGAAAAGCGCCGGCGATGATCTGGCCGAGCTGCATCTGCGCCAGTTGAGGCTCCACCTGCAGAAGGCCGAGCAGCGCGCCGCGCTCGTTCCAGATCACAATGCCTGCGATCAACGCAATCACAGTGGCCTTGAGCAACGCCTTGCCCAGCTCGCCCAGCCCGGTGATGGAGAACATGCGCCCGATGCCCTTGACCGGATCGAGGCGGCTGAAGTCCGGCGACAGCGCCTCGGTGCTGAACACCCAGCCCCCCATGGCCACGCCGCCCGCCGCACTGGCCAGAAAGGTCAGCGCCAACACCGGCGCCAGCACGATGAGCCCGAGCACCAGCACCTTGCCCGCGGCCTGCAACATGGCTGCGGGGTCTTGCGAGGCGCTGGCGGATACCGTCAGCCCGGTCTGCAGCAGCTCACGCCCCATGTCGTAGAACCATCCCCCTGCGGTGTACACCACGGCGGCCATGCCGAGCAGCAGCAGACTGGAGGTGAGATCGCGCGAGCGCGCCACCTGCCCCTTTTCGCGCGCCTGCTGCTTGCGCTTTTGCGAGGCGGGTAATTCCTTTTCCTGGGCGCTGTCTTCGGCCATGTCTTGCTCCCGCCGCGCCTAGCGCGCCCCGCCCTGCTGCAACACCTGGCCAGACAGGCTCAGACCCACATCCACCAGATGCTGCACCACGTTCTGCATCACCGGCATCACCAGATACAGCGCCAGAAAACCCATGATGAAAAACAGCGGAAAACCCACGGCGAACAGATTGAGCTGCGGCGCGAGCTTGGTCAGCACGCCCAGCCCCAGGTTGGCGATGAGCAGCACCCCGATCACTGGCGCTGCCAGCGCCAGCCCCAGGCTGAAAATGGCGCTGCCGCCCTGCTGCGCCAGGGCGAACCAGGTCTGCGCGGCCAGCCCCAGATTGGGCGCGACCGGCAGCAGGGTGAAGCTGCGCGCAATCACCGCAAGCAAAATGAGGTGGCCGTTGACCGCCAGAAACAGCAGCATCGTGACCATATTGAGAAAGCTCGCCAGACTGGTGACCTGCACGCCCTGCACCGGGTCGAACAGGGTGGCGAAGCCCATGCCCATCTGCAAGCCGATCACGCTGCCGGCGAACATCACCGCGCTGAGAATCAGGGTCATCGACAGGCCGATGGCCCCGCCGACCAGCATCTGCTGCAACAACAGCATCCACGCCGTGGCGGTGCCGAACTGCACCGGCGGCATGGCGGGCAAGGCCGGAGCAATGGCCACGGCGATGAGCACCGCCAGACCGACGCGCACCAGCGTGGGAAGGCTGCCCATGCTGAATACCGGAGCCAGCGACAGCATGGCCAGCACCCGCATGAACGGCCAGAAAAACGCGCCGATCCACGTCTCGATCTGGATGCTGGTGAAATGAATCATGGCGTGCGCGGCAGCATCAACCGCCGCTGATGAGGTGCGGAATGCTCTGGAACAGGCGGATGGTGAAATCCATCATCACATGCAGCATCCACGGCCCGGCAATCACCCCGGCCAGCCCCATCGCCAGCACCTTGGGCACGAAGCTCAGGGTCATTTCATTGAGCTGGGTGGCCGCCTGGATCAGACTCACCACCAGACCGACGACCAGCGCCACCCCCAGCAGCGGCAGCGCCACGAGAAAGGTCACCCAGAGGGCTTGCTGCGCGATGGTGGTGATGGCTTCTGGAGTCATGTCGTCCTCCGAATCAGTGGATGAAGCTCTGCATCAGCGAGCCGATCACCAGGTCCCAGCCGCCCACCAGCACGAACAGCATGAGCTTGAGCGGAAACGACACGGTGACGGGCGAGAGCATCATCATGCCCATCGACATCAGCACGGCGGCCACCACCATGTCGATGATGAGAAAAGGAATGAAGATCACAAAGCCGATCTGGAAGGCGGTCTTCAGCTCCGAGGTGACGAAGGCCGGAACCAGCAGGCTCATGGGCGTGTCTGCGGGCTTGTCCAGCGCCTTGTGCCCCGAGAGCTTGACGAACAGCGCCAGGTCTTCCTGCCGGGTCTGCCCCAGCATGAAGCTGCGCAGCGGCGCGGCGCCCGTTTGCAGCGCCTGCTGCATGGTGATCTGGTTGTCCATCAGCGGCTTGATCGCCACGTCGTTCACCTGATTGAGCACCGGGCTCATGACAAAGAACGTGAGGAACAGCGACAGCCCGACGATGACCTGGCTGGGCGGCACGGTGGTGGTGCCCAGCGCCTGCTTGAGCAGCGATAGCACGATGATGATGCGGGTGAACGCCGTCATCATCAGCAGCATGGCCGGCAGGAACACCAGCGCGGTCATGAACAGCAGAGTCTGCACGCTCAAGCTGTATTCGGTGCCGCCGCCCGCTGCCGGACTGGAGGTGAACGCGGGCAACACCTGCGCGCTCGCCCACAGCGGCACGAGCAGCAAGGCGGCCGCCAGACCGCGCGGCAACCAGCGCGATGGCCGGAACGCCTGCGCGCGCCTCATGGCTTGGCCTTTCCGCGTTTCTCGACGGCGCGCCGCAGCCAGTCAGGAAAGGTCGGCGGCAACGCGGCGCCAAGGCCCTGCCCTGCTGCTGGTGGCTGCAATTCGACGGGCGTGCTCAGCACATGCAGACAGGCCAGCCCCTGCGCGCTCGATCCCAGCAGCAGTTGCTGCTCACCGACCTGAACCAGCAGCAAACGCTCGCGCGGCGCCAGGCTCAGAGTGGCCAGCACCCGCATCGGCCCGCTCGGCGTGCGCAGGCCGGTCTGAAAGCGTTTGAGCAACCACAGCGCGGCAACCAACACGACGATGACAACAACCAGACCGCCGAACACGCGCAGCAGTTCGGTCCAACTCAGCGGATCGGGCAAGGCAGAGGGCGACATGGCGGCGACGATTTCCTGACGTTTGCACGTCCTGCCGTCGGTCGATTGACGCCAGAGCGGGAAAAACCCCCGTCTGCTTCACCTCGACCCGTCATGCGGCAGGACTTCTGCCCCTGTCATTGCAATCCGCGGGCCAAGGCCGCACTTCACGCAAAATGCCCTAGTTTCGTCATCCAAGGACTTTCATGCGACTGATCGGCAACATTCTCTGGTTCATCCTCGGCGGCTTTGTCATGGGTCTGGCCTGGTGGTTCACCGCGCTGATCTGCGCCATCACCATCATCGGCATTCCCTGGGCGATTGCCGCCTTCCGCATCGGCACCTTCAGCTTCTGGCCCTTCGGCCGCAAAGTAGCCGACAAACCCGCAGGCACGCTGGGCGGCGGCATCGGCGCCCTGGGCAATCTGATCTGGGCGATTCTGTTCGGCTGGTGGCTAGCCCTGGGGCACCTGGTTTCGGCCGTGCTGTGCGCCATCACCATCATCGGCATTCCCTTCGCCCTGCAGCACATCAAGCTGGCCGGGCTGGCGTTCTTCCCCTACGGCAAGGAGATCGTGCCGAT